>NZ_JBEOYD010000026.1:0-157631 GCF_040296885.1 Streptomyces sp. NPDC001980
GCCAGAGCCAGCCGGCACCGGCCTCGCCGGTCCTCACCGTGATGATCCGCGCAATCCGCTGACGGATGTGGCGTGGTCACCGGCACCCCGGCCGTACGCAGCAGGTCGAGCGGCTCTGCCGGTGCGGCGTCCCCGACATCCTCGCCCAGCGGCTCCGGTGCGCCGCCGGTGCCGGGCGGCCGCTCGGCCAGCCGGGTCGCGAGGCAGTCCGCGAACTGCCCCACCAGCCGGTCGCCGACCTCCGACAGCACCCCGCGCCCGAACTGCGCGGGGCGGCCGGTCACCGTGAGGTCGGTGCGCACCGACACCGCCGTACCGCCGTCGCGTTCGGTGAGCGTGCCGGTGACCGTGGCCCTGGCGGTGCCCTGCCCGCGGGTCTCCCGGCCGCTCGCCGCCAGCACCATCCGGTGGGCCGTCTCGTCCTGTTCCTCGAAGACCGCGGTGCCCCGGTAGGTCACCGTGACCGGGCCGACCCTGACCTTCACCGAGCCGGTCACCGTCCTGCCGTCGTAGTCCTCCACGACCGCGCCCGGCAGGCAGGGCGCGACCCGTTCGATGTCCAGGAGCGCCTGCCAGGCGTCCTCGACCGGGACGGGGACGCTGAATTCGTGGTGCAGTTCCATGACTCACTCCTCCTGGCGGCCGGCCCGGTCAGCGGACGGCGGGTGCGTGGATGGCGCCGGTGGTCGTCGCCAGGGGCGCGCCGCTGCCGCCCCAGCGCAGGGCGACGATCTCGGCGGCGACGGACACGGCGACCTCCTCCGGGGTACGGGCGCCGAGGTCGAGGCCCAGCGGTGAGCGCAGCCGGGACAGTTCGGCGTCGGTGAGACCGGCCTCGGCCAGCCGCGCACGCCGCTCGTCGTGGGTCCGGCGGCTGCCCATCGCCCCGATGTAGGCGGCCGGCCGGCGCAGCGCCTCCTCCAGCAGCGGCACGTCGAACTTCGGGTCGTGGGTGAGGACGCAGATCACCGTGCGGTCGTCGGTGGCCGTGCCGCTCAGGTAGCGGTGCGGCCAGTCGACGACGACCTCGACGGCCGCCGGGAAACGCTTCGGCGTGGCGAAGACCGGGCGGGCGTCGCAGACGGTGACCCGGTAGCCGAGGAAGTCGCCGATGCGGGCCACCGCGGCCGCGTAGTCGATCGCGCCGAAGACCAGCATCCGGGGCGGCGGCGCGAACGACTGGAGGAACACGGTGACCGCGTCCTCGCGGCGTTCGCCGTGCGGGCCGTAGTGCCGCAGGACGGAGGCGCCGAGCGCGAGTTCGCCGCGCGCGTCGGCGCTGACGGCGACGTCGAGGCCGGTCGTGCCGAGGGCCCCGGCCGTCCGGTCCGGCCAGACCGCGAGCGTGGCGCCCTGCGGCGCGGGCCCCTCCACCACGGTGGCCACGGTCACCGGCTCGCCCGCGGCGACGGACGCGGCCACGGCGCCGAACGCCGGGTCGGAGTCCGCGGTCACCGGCCGGACCAGCAGGGTGATCTCGCCGCCGCAGGTCAGCCCGACCGCGAACGCGTCCTCGTCGCTGTAGCCGAAGGTCTGCAGCGCCGGCTCGCCGGTCGCGACGACCTCCTGTGCCAGCTCGAAGACGGCGCCCTCGACACAGCCGCCGGACACGCTGCCCACCACCTCGTCGTCAGGACCCACGGCCATGGCCGCACCGGGTCCGCGCGGCGCGCTGCGGCTGACCGCGACCACCGTGGCGAGACCGAACGGGATCCCGGCGGCGTGCCAGCCGGACAGCGTCGGCAGAATCTCACGCACCGTAAGCTCCCTTCTCCGGTTCCTTCCCCGGTCCCCTCTCCGGCGCGACACCGGTCCGCGCCCCGCGGACCACCGCGGCGAGCCGCTCCAGCGCCGCCAGGCTGTGCCCCGCCACGAAGGCGTCGACGCTGGGCAGCGCCGCCGCCATCCCGGCCGCCAGCGGCGCGTAGCCGGGCCGTGCCTTGCGCGGGTTCGCCCAGACCACCTGGTGGGCCAGGCCGTGCAGCCGGCGCATCTGCTGCCCGAGCAGCTCCGGGTCGCCGCGCTCCCAGCCGTCCGAGAGCAGGACGACGATCGCGCCCCGCGCCATGCCACGCTGCCCCCACCGGTTGAGGAACTCGCGCAGCAGCTCACCGAGTCGGGTGCCGCCGCGCCAGTCCGGGACCGCGGCCGCGACCTCCGCCATCGCCAAGTCGGGGTCCCGGTGGGACAGTTCGCGGGTGACGCGGGTCAGCCGGGTGCCGACCGTGAACACCTCCGTGCGGCCCGTGCGCACCGCCGCGTGCGCGAACCGCAGCAGCGCGTCGGCGTACGGCCCCATCGAACCGCTCACGTCGACGAGCAGTACCACCCGGCGCGGCCGTGCCACCCGCGCGTGCCGTCGCAGGAGGGCCGGCTCCCCGCCGCGCCGCAGCAACTCCCGTACCGTGCGCCGCGGATCGACCTCCCCGCGCCGGGCCGGCCGGCGCCGCGCCGAGCGGCGGGTCTGCCCCTCCAGCGTGAACGCGGCCAGCAGGCGGCGCAGTTGGTCCCGCTCGGCGGGATCCAGCTCCGTGACGTCGCGATGCCGCAGCACCTCGGCCGCGCTGGCGAGGACGGCGGTGGGCGGACCCGGCGGCTCGCTCTCGCCGCCGGTACGGGGTGCCGTGGCCGTCTCCCGCGCGACGAGCCGCAGCCGCGGCGGGGGAGCGGTGCGCACCGGCTGCCGGGCGGGGGCGCCGGACGGGCCGAAGTACGCGGCGAAGACCCTCTCGTACCGCTCCAGATCGTCATGGCCGCCGCACAGCGTCGCCCGTCCCGCCCAGTACACGTCCGAGCGCATGCCCGGCCGCAGGGCGGCCACGGCGCGCAGGAACGCGTACCCGCGCTCCGCGCTCGCGTCCACCCCCGCCGCCCGCAACGCCCGTACGAAACCGAGCAGTACGGCATCCGCCGGCACTCCGGCCGTCCTCGACAGCGCCGCGCCCATGGCCGGTCACCCGCCCCGGGCCGCGAGGACCGCCGAGAGGTCGAGCCCGCGCGCCCGCTCCGTGTCCTCCCGGTACTTCAGCACCGAACCCAGCGTCGCCACGGCCAGTTCGGCGTCCACCTCGCTCGCCCCCAGCGCGTCCAGCGCCTCCGCCCAGTCCAGCGTCTCCGCCACCCCCGGCGGTTTGACCAGGTCGGCGCCGCGCAGCGCCTGCACGAGCGCCGTGACCTGCTCGGCCAGTCGGGCCGACACCTGCGGCAACCGGCTGCGCACGATGGCCAGTTCGCGGGCGAAGGAGGGATGGTCGAACCAGTGGTAGAGGCACCGCCGCTTCAGCGCGTCGTGCACCTCGCGGGTCCGGTTCGAGGTCAGGACCACCACCGGCGGCACCTCGGCCCGCAGCGTGCCCAGTTCGGGGATCGTGACGGAGTACTCGGACAGCAGCTCAAGCAGGAACGCCTCGAACTCGTCGTCGGCCCGGTCGATCTCGTCGACCAGCAGCACCGAGGGATGCTGCTGGAGGGCCAGCAGCAGGGGCCGGGCGATCAGGAAGCGCCGGTCGTACAGCTCGCTCTCCAGCCGGTCCGCGTCCTGGACGCCCGCCGCCTCGGCGGCCCGCAGGTGCAGCAGCTGGCGCGGGAAGTCCCAGTCGTACAGGGCCTGGGAGGCGTCGATGCCCTCGTGGCACTGGAGCCGGATCAGCGGTGCGCCCAGCGCCTCCGCGAGGGCGGCGGCGAGCGCGGTCTTGCCCACGCCGGCGTCGCCCTCGCAGAACAGCGGCCGGTGCAGTCTGAGGGCCAGGAAGCAGGTGACGGCCAGCCCTTCGTCGACGAGGTAGCCCGTCTCCGCCAGCCGGGCCCCCACCTGCTCCGGGTCGTCCATCGGGGGAATCGGCGCTCACCCCATTCCGGCGGCGGTCAGCACGGCCCGCCTGGTCAGCACCCGTGCGAGGTGCTCGCGGTACTCGGGCGAGGCCGACAGGTCCTGTGAGGGCCGGGTCCCCTCGGCGGCGGCCTCGGCGGCCCGGGCCACGGCCTGCGGGCCGTCGGCACCGGACAGCGCCTGCTCGGCCGCGGCGGCCCGCAGCGGGGTGGAGCCCATGTTGGTGAGCCCGATGCGTGCCTCGGTGATGTGCCCGTCGTCGCGCCGCACCAGCGCGGCGACCCCGACGATCGCCCAGGACTGCGCGACCGCGTGGAACTTCTCGTAGTGGAAGCCCCAGCCGTCCGTCTTCGGGATCCGCACCTCCACCAGGAGTTCGTCGGGCGCGAGCGTCGACTGCAGGTAGTCCACGAAGAACTCCCGGGCCGGGATGGTGCGTCGGCCGCCCGGCCCGGCGACGACCAGTTCGGCGTCGAGGGCGAGCGCCACGGCGGGCAGGTCCCCGGCCGGGTCGGCGTGCGCGAGGGAACCGCCGAGGGTGCCGCGGTGCCGTACGGCGGGATCGGCGACGGTGGCCGTGGCCGCCGCCAGCAGTCCGGCGTGCCGCCCCACCAGCGGATCGTGGACGATGTCGTGGTGGGTGGTCAGCGCGCCGATGGCCAGCGCGTCGCCGTCCTCGCGGACCCCGCGCAGCTCCGGGATCCGGCCGACGTCCACGACCAGCTCCGGGAAGGCGAGCCGAAGGCGCAGCAGCGGCAGCAGGCTCTGCCCGCCGGCCAGCACCTTCGCGTCCTCGCCCGCGTCGGCGAGGGCACGCACCGCCGCGTCGACGGTGGTCGGGCGGGTGTAGTCGAACGTGGGGGGAATCATGCGGAACCCTCCTCACGGGCCCTTGCCTGCTGCACGGCCTGCCACACCCGGTGCGGCGAGCACGGCATCCGTACGTCGGTGACGCCCAGCGGGCGCAGCGCGTCCACCACGGCGTTGACCACCGCGGGCGTCGACGCGATCGCCCCGGCCTCGCCGACTCCCTTGACCCCCATGGCGTTCGAGGCCGCCGGGGTCTCCGTCCGGTCGGTGACGAAGTCCGGCAGGTCCGCTGCCGACGGCACCAGATAGTCCGCCATGGTCCCGGAGACGAGGTTGCCCTCGTCGTCGTAGACGGCCTCCTCGTACAGCGCCTGCGCGATGCCCTGCGCGAGGCCGCCGTGCACCTGGCCCTCGACGATCATCGGGTTGACGACATGACCGACGTCGTCCACGCAGACGTACGACCTGATCTCCGTCTTCCCGGTCTCCGTGTCGACCTCGACCGCGCACAGGTGGGTGCCGTGCGGGTAGGAGAAGTTCTCCGGGTCGACCACCGTCTCGGCGTTGATGGACGGTTCCACGCCGTCGGGCAGGTCGTGGCTGGTGAACGTCTCGAAGGCGATCTCCTGGATGGTCTTCCGCGCCTCCGGCGAGCCCTTCACGGCGAACACGCCGTCCGTGAACTCCAGGTCCTGCTCGCTGGCCTCCAGCAGGTGCGCGGCCACCTTCCGCGCCTTCTCGACCACCTTCGTCGCCGCCCGGTGCACGGCCTCGCCGCCGACGGCCAGCGACCGCGAGCCGTAGGTGTCCATGCCCTGCGGGGAGGACCGGGTGTCGCCGTGCACCACCTCGACGTCCTCGAACGGCACGCCCAGCACGTCGGCCGCGATCTGGCTCCAGCAGGTCTCGTGCCCCTGGCCGTGCGGACTGGTGCCGGTCACCACCTCGACCTTGCCGGTGGGCAGCATGCGGATGCTCGCCGCCTCCCAGCCGCCGGCCGCGTACCGGAGATCCCGCAGCACCCGGCTCGGTGCCAGCCCGCACATCTCGGTGTACGTCGACACGCCGATCCCGAGGCGTACCGGGTCGCCGCGTTCGGTGCGCTGATGCTGCTCGGCACGGAGGTCCTCGTACCCGAACAGGGCGAGGGCCTTCTCGGTGGCCGCCTCGTAGTTGCCGCTGTCGTAGGTCAGCCCGGCGATCGAGGTGTACGGGAACTCCTCGTGCCGGATCCAGTTCCGGCGCCGCAACTCCACGGGATCCAGGCCGAGTTCGGCGGCCAGCTCGTCCATGATCCGTTCGATGGCGAAGGTCGCCTCCGGGCGCCCGGCGCCGCGGTAGGCGTCGGTGGGCGTCCGGGTGGTGAAGACGCCGGTGCAGGTGAACTCGTAGGCGTCCATCTTGTAGATCCCCGGGTACATGAAGGCGCCGAGGATCGGGATGCCCGGTGTGACCAGCATCAGGTAGGCGCCCATGTCGGCGGTCAGGTCCACCTTCAGGCCGAGCAGCCGGCCCTCGCGGGTGGCGGCGACCTCGATGTCCTGGATCATGCCGCGGCCGTGGTGGGTGGCGAGGTAGCCCTCGGAGCGGGACTCCGTCCACTTCACGGGACGGCCCAGCCTGCGGGCGACGGCGAGGGCGACGGCCTCCTCGCCGTACACCTGGAGCTTGGAGCCGAAGCCGCCGCCCACGTCCGGGGCGATCACCCGGAGCTTGTGCTCGGGGATGCCGGTGACGGTGGCCAGCATGATCCGCAGGATGTGCGGGATCTGGGTCGCCGAGTAGACCGTGTACTCGCCGGAGGCGGCGATCGGGGTGACCACGACCGCGCGCGGCTCCATGGCGTTGGGGATCAGCCGCTGCTGGTGGTAGCGGCGCTTGAGGGTCACCTCGGCGCGCTGCCGTACGGCCTCGAAGCTCTCGCCGGTGGCGAGCGGCCAGGTGTAGCAGCGGTTGGTGCCCTTGTCGGCGTGGACCAGCGGGGCGTCCTCCGCCAGCGCGGCCTCCAGGTCGAGGACCGGGGGCAGCGGGTCGTAGTCGACCTCGACGGCCTCCAGGGCGTCGGCGGCGGCGTACCGGTCGCGGGCCACCACGACGGCCACCGGGTCGCCGGCGTGCCGGACCTCGTCGACGGCGATCGGCGGGTGGCCGGGCAGCACGATGTCCTCGGTCACCGGCCAGGCGCAGGGGAGCGACCCCAGGCCCTCGGCGAGGTCGGCACCGGTGAACGCGGCGACGACGCCCGGGCGTTCGAGGGCGGGGGAGACGTCGACCCGGGTGAGGCGGGCGTGCGCCATCGGGCTGCGCAGGACGGCCAGGTGGAGCAGTCCGGCGACCTGGATGTTGTCGGTCCAGTTGGTCTGGCCGGTGATCAGCCGGGCGTCCTCCTTGCGCAGCCGGGCGCGGCCGATCTCGTGTGCAGCGGCTTTCACGGCCTGGTCGGTCATGCCGTGACCTCCTCGCCGACCTGACGCCCGGAGGCGGCCTGCCGTCCGTCCTGCCGTCCGTCCTCCGGCCCGTCCTCCTGTCCGGACGCGGCGAGCACCGCGCGGACGATGTTCTGGTAGCCGGTGCACCGGCACAGGTTGCCCTCCAGGGCCTGCCTGACCTCGTCGGAGGTGGGGTGCGGGTTCTCGTGCAGGAGATCGCGGGCCGCCATGATCATCCCGGGGGTGCAGTAGCCGCACTGGAGTCCGTGCCGCTCGTGGAACGCCCGCTGCAGTGCCGTCCACTCCCCGTCCGCGGCCAGCCCCTGGACGGTGGTCACCGTGCAGCCGTCCGCCTGGACGGCCAGCACCGAGCAGCTCTTGACGGTCGCCCCGTCCAGGTCGACCGTGCACGCGCCGCAGTTCGAGGTGTCGCAGCCGATCGGGGTGCCGGTCAGGCCGAGACGGTCGCGCAGGTAGTGGGCCAGCAGCAGACGGGGTTCCACCTCGTCCTCGTAGCGCGTGCCGTCCACCGTCACCTTGATGTGGGTCATGTGGCCTCCAGACCGTGCGGCGGGACCGAGGGATTTCAGCCAGGTGGCGTGATGTAGGTCACTCTAGAGCCGTGCCGAGGGGGCGGCGAGTGCTGCGGCGGGGCTTTCGTTGAGCGTTAATCCATTGCCGCCGCCGGTGCTGTCCTGCTGCACTGCTCCTCACCCGACGTCACAGAGAGAGGGCCACCGATGCGCGCTGCGTGCATGTCCACCGAGGAAGGAATCCCACCCATGGCGAAGGACATCACGCTCAGTGCATCTGCTCAATCTCGGCATTCTCGCCCACGTCGACGCAGGTAAGACCACTCTGACGGAACGGCTGCTGCACACGGCCGGCGTCACCGACGAGCTCGGCAGCGTCGACGACGGCAGCACCCGTACCGACACCCTCGCCCTGGAGCGGCAGCGCGGGATCACGATCAAGTCGGCGGTCGTGTCCTTTCCCCTCGACGGTGTCACCGTCAACCTCATCGACACCCCGGGCCACCCGGACTTCATCGCCGAGGTGGAGCGGGTCCTCGGTGTCCTCGACGGCGCGGTCCTCGTCGTCTCGGCCGTCGAGGGCGTCCAGGCGCAGACCCGCGTCCTGATGCGGACCCTGCGGCGGCTGCGCATCCCCACGCTGGTCTTCGTCAACAAGATCGACCGGCGGGGCGCCCGTGACGACGCCGTGCTCGCCCAGCTGGCCCGCAGGCTCGCCGTCCCGCTCGTCCCGATGGGGCGCGCCACCGCGCTCGGCACCCGCGCCGCCCGCTTCCTGCCCGGGCTCGGCCCGGCCACGCTCGACACGCTCGCCGACCACGACGACGCACTGCTCGCCGCCTACCTCGACGGCGGGGTCCCCGAGCCCCGGCTGCGCGCCGCCCTCGCCGAGCAGACCCGGCGGGCCCTGGTCCACCCGGTGTACTTCGGCTCCGCCGCCACCGGCGCCGGCGTACCCGAGCTGATCGCGGGCATCGAACGGCTGCTCCCGGCCGCCGGCGGCGACCCGGCCGGTCCGTTCTCCGGCACGGTCTTCAAGGTGGAGCGGGGTCCGGCGGGGGAGAAGGTCGCCTACGCGCGCCTCTTCTCCGGCACCCTGGGGGTGCGCGACCGGGTCCCGTTCGGGAACCGCGCCGCGGCCGGCGGCCGGCCGGAGGGCCGGGTCACCGGGCTCAGCGTCTTCGAGGGCGGTACCGACCTGCGGCGGGACAGCGCCGGTGCCGGGCGGATCGTCAAGGTGTGGGGGCTCGGCGGCATCCGGATCGGCGACGCCCTCGGGCTGCCGGGACGGGCGTACGAGCACCACTTCGCGCCCCCGACCCTGGAGACCGTCGTGGTCCCCGGACCGGGCACCGACCGGCGCGCCCTGCATGTCGCCCTCAGCCAGCTCGCCGAGCAGGACCCGCTGATCGACGTCCGGCCCGACGAGGTACGGCAGGAGACCTCCGTCTCCCTCTACGGCGAGGTGCAGAAGGAGGTGATCCAGGCGACCCTCGCCGACGAGTACGGCCTCCACGTCACGTTCCGGGAGACCACCACCATCTGCGTCGAACGGCTCACCGGCGCCGGGGCCGCCGTCGAGTTCAACAAGAAGGACGACAACCCCTTCCTGGCCACGGTCGGGCTGCGGGTGGAGCCGGCCCCGCCGGGCGCGGGCGTCGGCTTCCGCCTGGAGGTGGAGCTGGGCTCGATGCCGTACGCCTTCTTCAAGGCCGTCGAGGACACCGTGCGCGAGTCCCTCGCCCAGGGGCTGCACGGCTGGCGGATCCCGGACTGCACGGTGACCATGACCCACTGCGGTTACTCGCCCCGGCAGAGCCATGCCCACCAGGGTTTCGACAAGAGCATGTCCAGCACCGGCCACGACTTCCGCGGTCTGACCCCGCTGGTGCTCACCGAGGCGCTGCGGCGGGCCGGCACCTTGGTGCACGAGCCGATGCACCGCTTCCGCCTGGAGGCCCCCGTGGACACGCTGGGCGCGCTGCTGCCGGTGCTCGCCGGGCTCGGCGCGGTGCCGCAGCGGACCGGGACCGAGGGGATGCTCGCGGTCCTGGAGGGCGCGGTACCCGCGGCCCGGGTGCACGGTCTTGAGCGACGGCTGCCGGGGCTGACCCGCGGCGAGGGCGAGCTGGAGACCGCCTTCGACCACTACGCGCCGGTGCTGCGGGGGCCGGTCCCGGAGCGGCCGCGCACCGACCACAACCCGCTGAGCCGCAAGGAGTACCTGTTGAACGTGACGGGCCGAGTGACCGGCTGAGGGAACCGGTACGAAACTTACTCGTGAGTCAGAAGTATTGACTGTGTCCGGAAATCACCGGACTGTAATGGACATGACGAATATCCGGGCACGACTGATCGTTGTCCTGGTTGTCCTCTGCGGATTCCTCGCGGTGGCGGGCACCCCGTCCGCCACCGCAGCCACCCCGTCCGGCTCTCTCTCGTTCGACGGCACCGCGCTCACCGTGCAGAACGGCCGTTTCGTCGACGGCCAGGGCCGTGAGGTCGTACTGCGCGGCTACAACGTCTCCGGCGAGACCAAGCTGGAGGAGAACAGCGGCCTGCCCTTCGCCTCGGTCGCCGACGCGAAGAAGTCCGCCACCGCGGTGCGCGCCCTCGGCGGCGGCAACGCCGTGCGCTTCCTGCTCTCCTGGGCGCACGCCGAACCGGTCCAGGGCCAGGTCGACACCACCTACCTGGCCAACGCGACCGCGCAGATGCAGGCGTTCCTCGACGCCGGCATCCGCGTCTTCCCCGACTTCCACCAGGACCTGTACTCCCGCTACCTGTTCAACTCGGGCAGCTGGTACACGGGCGACGGCGCTCCGAAGTGGGCGGTGGAACTCGGGGACTACCCGGCCGAGTCCTGCGGCATCTGCCTGTTCTGGGGCCAGAACATCACCCAGAACACGGCCGTCCAGGACGCCCAGTACGACTTCTGGCACAACAACTACGGCCTCCAGGACGCCTTCCTGGCAACGGCGCAGACCACCATGACCTACCTGGCCCAGCACCTCACGTCCGACGAGTTCGCGGGCGTGGTCGGCTTCGACCCGTACAACGAGCCGTACGCCGGCACCTACGACTCCGGCGAGACCTCCCGCACCTGGGAGCAGAACCGGCTGTGGCCCTTCTACCAGAAGTTCCGGGCCCGGATGGACGCGGCCGGCTGGAGCAGCAAGCCCGCCCTGGTCGAGCCCAACCTCTACTGGAACGGCAACGTCACCAACCAGGAGGGCGGCCTGCTGGACGCGGGCACGCTCGGCTCGCGCTATGTCTTCAACACCCACTTCTACGACCAGAAGGCCATCTCCGGCATCCTGATGTGGGGCAACGCCTCCGACGGCCAGTACTCCACCGACTTCGGCACCATCCGCGACCGCGCCTCGGCGGCCGGAACGACGGCGATCGTCAGCGAGTTCGGGCATCCGCTGTCCGGCACCACCTCCGGCAAGGCGCCGACCGTCGACAAGGCGATGTACCAGGCCCTCGACTCCCGCCTCTCCGGGGCGAACTGGTGGTCCACCCCGGCCTCCTCCGGACCGGTCCTCTCCGGCACCCAGTGGCAGTGGGACATCTACAACGGCCGCCACCACGAGCTGATGAACGACAACCCGGACAAGGTCCTCACCTCGGGTGACGCCTGGAACGACGAGGACCTCTCGGCAGTCAACATGACCGACTCGGGCACCGTGACGCTCCGCCAGGACGCCCGGCTGCTCGACCGGATCTACCCGTCCGCCACCTCGGGCTCCACCCTCGCCTTCACCTACGAGGACCGCTCCCGGGACGGCTCCACGACCCTGACCTGGAACCCGGTGCCCAGCTCGCTGCCGAACGTGGCCGCGCTGGTCGGCTCCGGCCAGTACGCCGTCCAGGTCTGGCGCTCCAGCAGCGCCACCGCACCGACCGATCTCCATCTCCCGGCCACCTTCCCGACCGCGTCCACCACCGTCGTCTCCGACCTGGGCACGGCCTACGCGCCCCCGGCGTACACGTCCTCGACCCCGGTCGGCGTGGCGGCGGAACCGGGTGGGACGGGCAGCCGCCGACTGCTGCTCACCGACTCGGACTCCGGCGTGCTGCACTTCGCGCTGGTGACCAACGGGGCGACCGCACCGAGCTCCACCCTGCTGAACGCGGCCAAGGCGGAACTGGCCGCCTGGGTGGCGGCGAAGTTCTGAGCAGTGCTTCGGCCTCCGGGGTGCCGAGCACCCCGGAGGCCGAGATTTTTTTATGATCCGTCAACTACCGGACGCACCGGTCCAGTCGGCCTGTACATGGCCGAGCCGGACGCGCTGCGGATGGTCGCCGACCGGGACCGAGGTCACCTTCTGGCCGGTGCCGAAGTCGATGGCCGTCACCTGGTCGGCGCCGGCCTCGGAGATGATGCAGTCCTTGCCGTCACCGCTCACCGTCGCCCAGTACGGCGTGGACGCCGTGACGAGCGGCCCCTCCTGCAGGGTGGCGCGGTCCACGATCGTGGCGTAGTTGTCCATCGTGCCGGCCACGCACAGCTTGGTGCCGTCCGGCTTCATCGAGATGCCGTGGTGGCGCGAGTCCAGGAGCCAGGTGGTGCGGTCGGTGCTGGTCGCCGGGTTCGCCGGCAGCGTCTTCACCCGGGTGATCTTGTCGGTGGCGATGTCGTACTCCAGGAAGCCGTTGAAGAACGACACCTGGAAGTACATCTTGGACCAGTCCGGCGTGAAGGCCGCGGGCCGGACCGCGTCCGAGAAGTCCGTCAGGCCGATCGCGTTCAGCCGGTCCCGCATGTCGATGGTCTTGACCTGCTTGTAGGTGGTGGCGTCGGCGACGGTGATGTGCCGGTCGCCCTTCGTCCAGTCCCAGACCGGGTCGTCGAGCGAGGTGGTGACCTCGCCGATCGCCATGTTCCAGATGTACTTGCCGTCGGGGCTGAAGACGTTCTCGTGCGGCTTGTCCCCGGTGGCGAACTCGCCCAGTTCCTTGCCGGTGTCGATGTCCAGCACCTGCACCTTGTTCGCGGTGGACGCAGAGACCGCGACCTTCGTGCCGTCGGGGGAGACGGCCATGTGGTCGGCGCGGTAACCGGCCACCGGGAACCGCCAGTTGATCGTGTCGGTGGCGAGGTCGATGGAGACGACGTCGGCGAAGCTCGGGCGGGAGACGACCACGGACTTCCCGTCCGGCGTGGAGTACATGTCGTCCACGTACTGGTCGTGGCCCTGGCCGACCTCGTTGCGGATCGACGTGTAGTAGATCCACTTGATGGGGTCGGCGTTGATCTCGGCGATCCGCGCGTCCTTGTCGGGGACGACGTTGATCTGGCCGACCTTGGCGAAGTCGCCGGACGAGTTCAGGACGGTCGCGGTGCCGTCCCAGTTGTTGCCGACGAACAGTACCTCGCGCAGGGACGCGTCGGCCGCGGCGGTGGCGGCGGTCGCGGGTGCGGCGACGGTCAGGACGAGGGCGGCGGCTACGGAGCAAAGGTGCCTGGGTCTGAAAGCAGGCATGACTGCTCTCTCCTCTGAGGGGGGTGGGGACGCGCGCGTGCGGTCGCAGGGTCACGGAATCTGAACACGGGCGCGTTCAAAACGAACTTACTGAAAAGTAAGGAGGGGGTGGATGACTCCACAAGAGGCGTACGCGAGAAAATTGGCCATCGCGCGGTCGACGGAGGGGGCAATCTTGGCGGGCAGGCTCAAGGCACCGACGGGTCGCTACGGCGGCCGGTCCGCCGAGGAACGCAAGGCCGACCGGCGTCGGCGCTTCCTGGACGCGGCGCTCCAACTCTTCGGCGAGGCACCGGGGTTCCGTGCCACGACCGTCGCCGCACTGAGCCAGGCGGCGGGTCTGTCGACCCGTCAGTTCTACGAGGAGTTCCAGACCCTGGAGGATGTGCTCGCCGCGTTGCACCTGGAGGTCAACGGGTGGGCGGAGCGGGCGGTGGCCGATGCGTTCGCCGAGGCGGAACCGTTGCCGCTGGTCGAGCGGGTGACGGTGCTGTTCCGGGCGTACGCCCGTGACGTCACGTCGGATCCGCGGCGCATCCGGATCGCCTTCGTGGAGATCATCGGGGTGAGCCCCCGGCTGGAGGAGCAGCGGCTGGCGCGGCGGGCGCGGTGGGTGGAGCTGATATGCACCGAGGCGAACGCGGCGGTGGCGCGGGGGGATGCGGCGCCGCGGGACTACCGGCTGGCGGCGACGGCGTTCATCGGCAGCGTGAACGGGTTGCTGCACGACTGGAGTGCGGGGCGGGTGGAGGCGAGTCTGGACGAGGTCGTGGAGGAGTTGGTGCGGTTGTTGGTGGGGATCTTGCGGCCGGAGGGGTGGGTACCGGGGGGCCCGCGGTAGTCGTGTGTCTGCGGGTGCGTTGTGGCTGGGCGCGCAGTTCCTCCCCCAGCCTCCGGCCGGGGGTACCCCCAGCGCCCCTTGAGGGGCGCGTACGCCTCTCGGTGCCTAACGGGCCAGCTCGCCGAGCGACTCGGTCACCGGAGCCACGCCGTCCTCCGCCCGGATCCGCTCGCCCAACTCCTTTGCCCGCTCGGTGAATCCAGGATCCCGCGTCGCTTGGCGCAGAGCTCCCGCAAGCGCATTGACGCTCAGTCCCCGCAGCGGGACAACAGCCGGCGCCACCCCGAGGCCCACCAGTCGCGCTGCCCAGAAGCCCTCGTCGAACTGGATCGGCAGGGGTACCGCCGGCACCCCGGCTCGTAGCCCCGCCGCCGTCGTGCCCGCGCCCGCGTGGTGGACGACTGCTGCCATCCGGGGGAACAGGATCGAGTGCGGCATCTCGCCGATGGTCAGCATGTCGTCGCCGTCGGCGGTCAGGCCGCTCCAGCCGCTCTGGATCACCCCGCGCAGCCCGGCCCTGCGGAGGGCCGCCACGACCTGTCGGCTCAGCTGCTCGGCGTCGGGGACCGTGGCGCTGCCGAGGCCGACGAAGACCGGGGGCGGTCCGGCGTCGAGGAACGCCCGTACGTCGTTGGAGAGTTGGGCCTCACCGTCGTACGGCCACCAGTAACCGCACACCCCGAGGCCCTGGCGCCAGTCGTGCGGGCGGGGGACCACCTGGGGGCTGAAGCCGTGCTGGACGGGCCACAGCCGGCGCTCCCTGGCCCGGCGGGCGGCGCCGGAGCGCTGCGGGGGCAGGGCCAGGCGGGTGCGCAGCGCGGGGACGGTGGACGCGAAGACCTGCTCCACGGCCATGTTCACGCCGTGCCCGGCGAGCCGGTTGCCGGTGGCGCCCCAGGTGCCGCCGCCGAGTACGGGAGGCGCGAACTCCCGGGTGCTGGCGAGTGGTTGGAGGTAGACGCCCATGCTCGGCAGTCGTAGGCCCTCCGCGATCGTGTGGCCGATCGGGGCCAGGGAACCGGACAGCAGGAGTACATCGCTGGCCTGTGCGGCCGCGAGCAGGTCGTCGGTCATCCGGCCGACCAGCCGCCGGGCCATCTCCAGCACCCGCAGCAGTTTCCCGACCCCGCTGGCGCTGTGATGCAGCCCGCGCCCCCGCGTGGACTCCAGCTCGGTCCGGGGATCGACCGGCAGGGCGTGGAAACCGACTCCGGAGCCCTCGACCAGCCCCGCGAAGCGGCCGTGGGTGACCAGGGTGACCTCGTGTCCGGCACGGCTCAACCCGTACCCGAGTCCGGTGTAGGGGGCCACATCGCCCCGCGAGCCCGCCGTCATGATCGCTACGCGCACGACCAGCAGTATGGCGGCGCGTCCGCCCTCGTGGGGTGAACGACGCGAAGGACAGGGCGACTTCACGCCTGTCACAGCCGTTGACTTCACCCTCCGGCGGCTCTACGGTCGGCGCGCGACACGTTCGGGTCGCCGATCTGTGTTCGATATTCCGAACGTGAGCGAGTCGTACCCCCTCGTGCACCCCCGTGGAGGAGCCGCATGTACCCCCCGCCCAGATCGACCGGCCGCGGTCTTGTACGACACCTGTGGGCCGCTGCCGTACGCACCCTCGCCCTGACCCTGACGGCCGCGGCCGCGCTCCTCTTCGCCACCCCGGGGCCGGCCCAGGCGGCGACGGTCGCGCAGGTCTCGGTGCCCACCGCCCCGATGGGCTGGGCCTCCTGGAACAGCTTCGCGGCGAAGATCGACTACGACGTCATCAAGGCACAGGTCGACGCGTTCGTCGCGGCCGGGCTGCCGGACGCCGGCTACAAGTACATCAACATCGACGAGGGCTGGTGGCAGGGCACCCGGGACAGCGCCGGCAACATCACCGTCGACACCGGTGAGTGGCCCGGCGGCATGAGCGCCATCGCCGACTACATCCACAGCAAGGGCCTGAAGGCCGGCATCTACACCGACGCGGGCGCCAACGGCTGCGGCTACTACTACCCGACCGGCCGCCCCGCCGCCGCGAACACCGGCAGCGAGGGCCACTACGCGCAGGACATGCTCCAGTTCTCGGAATGGGGCTTCGACTTCGTGAAGGTCGACTGGTGCGGCGGCGACGCCGAGGGCCTGGACGCGGCCACCGCGTACAAGTCGATCAGCTCGGCCGTCGCCACGGCCGCGGCCACCACCGGCCGCCCGCTGACCCTGTCCATCTGCAACTGGGGCTACCAGAACACCTGGAACTGGGCGACGGGCCTCGCCCCCATGTGGCGGACCAGCACGGACATCTACTACTACGGCGGCACGGCGTCGCAGGCGGCGGTGCTGTCCAACTTCGACCAGACCCTGCACCCGGCCGCCCAGCACACCGGCTACTACAACGACCCCGACATGCTCACCGTCGGCATGTCCGGCCTCACGGCGGCCCAGAACCGCACCCACATGGCCCTGTGGGCGATCTCCGGCGCCCCGCTGCTCGCCGGTAACGACCTCACCACCATGACCAGCGAGACGGCCGCCATCCTCAAGAACTCCGACGTCGTCGCCGTCGACCAGGACCCGCGCGGCCTCCAGGGCGTCAAGGTCGCCGAGGACACCACCGGCCTCCAGGTCTACGGCAAGGTGCTCTCCGGCACCGGCAACCGTGCGGTCGTCCTCCTCAACCGCGCCTCAGCCGCCCAGAACATCACCGTCCGCTGGTCCGACCTCGGCCTGACCGGTGCCTCCGCGACCGTCCGCGACCTGTGGGCGCAGACGAACCTCGGCTCGTACGCGACGAGTTACACCGCCAGCGTCCCGGCCGGCGGCTCGGTCATGCTGAAGGTGAGCGGCGGTACGGAGGCATCGGGTACGAGTTACAGCGCGTCCTCCACCGGCAAGTACACCGGCGTCAGCGCCGCGAGCACCGGCCTGGACGTCGTCGACGTCGCCTACACCAACACCGGCTCCACCGCCGTCACCGGCACCCTCCAGGTCAACGGCCAGACGGCCACGACGGTCTCCTTCCCGCCGACCGGGTCCGCGCAGAGGACCGTGTCCGTGCAGGTCGACCTGAGCAAGGGGTCGGGCAACTCGCTCACGTTCAGCGGGAGTTCGCTGCCCACGCTCGGTGCGATCACCGTCAGCCCGATCCCCGGCACCAACGGCAGCCTGCTCGTCGGCAAGCCGTCCGGCCGCTGTGCCGACGTCTACAACAACACCATCACCAACGGCACCCAGGCCGAGATCTGGGACTGCAACGGCGGCCAGAACCAGGCCTGGACGTACACCTCGCGCAAGGAGTTCGTGGTGTACGGCAACAAGTGCCTGGACGCCTACAACCAGGGCACGACCAACGGCACCAAGGTCGTCATCTGGGACTGCAACGGGCAGAACAACCAGAAGTGGAACGTCAATTCGGACGGGACGATCACGAACGTGAACGCCGGGTTGTGCCTGGACGCGTATGGCGCGGGCACGAGCAACGGGACTTCGCTGGTGCTGTGGGCCTGCAACGGCGGGACCAATCAGCAGTGGAGCCAGAGTTGAGTTGAGCAGGTAGTTCTTCGGGCGCGGGTGGACTGTGGCTGGTCGCGCACACGCGGCGGTAGCCGCAGATCAGACACAGCCCCGCGCCCCTTTGGGGCGCGTTGCTGTTCAGGCCGACAGTGAGATCAGGGAAGTCGCCGCCAGGATGGCGCAGGCGAGGAGGAAGCCGGCGACGAGTCGCAGGCGCAGGGCCCGGTATCTGTGCTCGTACTCCTGCCTCAGGGTCTCCCCGCGTTCCGCCGTACGCTGCCAGGACATGCGGGCCAATGCCATGTACTCGGTCTCGAAATGCGGCTCGAGATCGGCTCGTTGGATGTGCGTGAGCCAGCCGATGCGGTCCGCGACCTGAGCCGCTGCCTTCCGGCCCTCCTCCCTGGTCGCCGCCAGCAGCAGATGTCCCTCGATCTGGCTGACCAGCGCGCGTTCCTCCTCCCGCGCCGTCATCGGGCGCTCAACTCCCGCTCCGCTGAGTGGTGCAGGTCGAACGCGGGTGACTCGCTGCGGATCTGCGGCAGGGAGACGAAGTTGTGGCGCGGGGGTGGGCACGACGTCGCCCACTCCAGGGAACGGCCGTAGCCCCAGGGGTCGTCCGACTCGACCTTCTCCCCGTACCTGGCCGTCTTCCAGACGTTGTAGAAGAACGGGAGCAGGGACGAGCCCAGCAGGAACGAGAAGATCGTCGAGACCGTGTTGAGAGTGGCGAACCCCTCCACCGCCAGGTAGTCGGGGATCCGGCGCTGCATGCCTTCGGCGCCCAGCCAGTGCTGGACCAGGAACGTGCCGTGGAAGCCGATGAACAGGGTCCAGAAAGTGATCTTGCCGAGGCGTTCGTCCAGCATCTTCCCGGTGAACTTGGGCCACCAGAAGTGGAAGCCGGCGAACATCGCGAAGACGACCGTACCGAAGACCACGTAGTGGAAGTGGGCGACGACGAAGTACGAGTCGGAGACGTGGAAGTCGATCGGCGGGGACGCGAGCATCACGCCGGTCAGGCCGCCGAAGACGAACGTCACCAGGAAGCCCGTGGCCCAGAGCATGGGCGTCTCGAAGGACAGGGAGCCCTGCCACATCGTGCCGATCCAGTTGAAGAACTTCACTCCCGTCGGGACGGCGATCAGGAAGGTCATGAAGGAGAAGAAGGGAAGCAGGACGCCGCCCGTGACGTACATGTGGTGGGCCCAGACGGTGACCGAGAGGCCGGCGATCGAGATGGTCGCCGCCACCAGGCCCAGGTAGCCGAACATCGGCTTGCGCGAGAAGACCGGGACGACCTCGCTGATGATGCCGAAGAACGGCAGCGCGATGATGTAGACCTCCGGGTGGCCGAAGAACCAGAACAGGTGCTGCCAGAGCAGTGCTCCGCCGTTGGCCGCGTCGAAGACGTGGGCGCCGAACTTGCGGTCCGCCTCAAGGGCGAGCAGCGCGGCGGCGAGGACGGGGAAGGCGAGCAGGACCAGCAGGGCCGTCAGGAGGACGTTCCAGACGAAGATCGGCATGCGGAACATGGTCATGCCCGGCGCGCGCATGCAGATGATCGTGGTGATGAAGTTGACCGCGCCGAGGATGGTGCCGAAGCCGGAGAGCGCCAGGCCCATGATCCACATGTCGGCGCCGATCCCCGGGGTGCGCACCGCGTCCGAGAGCGGGGCGTAGGCGAACCAGCCGAAGTCCGCCGCCCCCTGGGGGGTGAGGAAGCCGCCGACCGCGATGGTGGAGCCGAGCAGGTAGAGCCAGTAGGCCAGCATGTTCAGGCGCGGGAAGGCCACGTCCGGGGCACCGATCTGGAGCGGCATGATCCAGTTCGCGAAACCGGCGAACAGGGGGGTCGCGAACATCAGCAGCATGATCGTGCCGTGCATCGTGAACGCCTGGTTGAACTGCTCGTTCGACATGATCTGCAGGCCCGGGCGGGCCAGCTCGGCGCGCATCAGCAGGGCCATCACCCCGCCCACGCAGAAGAACGAGAACGCCGTGACCAGGTACAGCGTCCCGATCGTCTTGTGATCCGTGGTCGTCAGCCACTTGAGGTTCCTCATGCCCCGCCTGTGTCCGGGCTGTACGCACCGGTCACACTTCACGGATGCGACGAGCGTCACGGAGAAGGGTGTGACGATCGGGAAGGTGCCGGACACGAACGGGACATGAGCAACGACGAGATCTTCGCCGCTGCCTATCGCGAGCACTACTGGGCGGTCAGCCGCTATGTCGCGCGGCGACTGGACGGGCGGACCGGCGAGGTGGAGGAAGTGGTGGCGGAGGTGTTCACGGTGGCCTGGCGCCGCCGCGCCGACCTGCCGGCGGCCCCGCTGCCCTGGCTGTACGGCGTGGCACGCAACTGCCTCGCCAACGCGGTACGCGGGTACGGGCGCCGGCGCCGGCTGCTGGACCGGCTGGGCAACGACCAGACCGCGCACGGGCGGCACATCGTGGCCGCCCCGGACAGCGAGCGGCCCGGCGCCTGGGTGCACGACGCGCTGGCCCGGCTGTCCCCGGCCGACCAGGAAGTGCTGCGGCTGGCCGCGTGGGAGGAGCTCGGGGCCGACGAGATCGCGGTCGTCCTGGGCTGCGGCGGCCGCGCGGCGGCGATGCGGCTGCACCGCGCCCGCCACCGGCTCAGAGCCGAGATCGACCGACTGCGCCCGCCCGCCGCCGAGGCCCTTCCCGAGGAACACCGCCATGGCTGACGAACTCGACCTGCTGCGCGCCGCCGACCCGGCGCCCGCCGACGGCCCCCACTTCGGCGACGGACCTCTCGACCACACCGCCGAACGGCACCTCGACCGGCTGCTGCACGACACCCACTCCGGCCGTCGGACCTGGGCCCGGCCGCGCCTGCTGTGGGGGCTGGCCGCGGCCGCCGTCGTGACGGCCACCACGCTGACCGTGCTGTTCGGCGGGCCCTCGGGCGCCCCGGCCGTCGCCGCACCCCGGCCGCTGACCGTCCGCGCCCACTCCACCGCTGTCCCGCTCGCCGAGGTCGCGGAACTCGCCGCCGTGGCCGCCACGGACGGCTCCCCGGCGCTGCGCCAGGGCACTCATGTGCAGTCCTGGAGCCTGGCCATGAGCGACGACAGGCCGCCGGTCACGCTGCCCGAGGAGCGGGTGGTGCGCTGGCGGGCGGACGGCACGCACACCGAGGTGGTCGTGGCGACCGACCCGGACCACGCGGGCCGGCCCGTCCTGACCGACACGGGCCGGGTCGAGGACGGCCATGTGCTCAGCCGGCAGACGTTCCCGCCGATGTGGGGCGACGCCCCGCCCCTGTCCACACCCCCGCACGACCCCGCGAAGCTGCGCGCCTACCTCATCGACCTGATCCACAGCGGCACCCTCACCACGTCCGAACTCCTCGACGCCACCGCGGAGTTGCTGGACAACTGGACGCTCGGGGCGCGCGAGTCGGCGGCCCTGGCCGACCTGCTCGCCGACGCGAAGGGGCTACGGCCCGCCGGCCAGGTCACCGACCGGCTGGGCCGCACCGGGCAGGCGTACGTCCTCGACGAGGGCACCGGCGGACGGCGGATGCTGATCCTGGACCCGGCCACCGGTGCCGTACTCGGCCTGGAGACCACGTTCACCCGGGACGACCCCGCGTACGGGGTGCGGGCCGGGGACGTCATGGAGTACCGCGCCTGGATGCGCTGACCCTCACACCCCGAGCTGCCGGGCGGCCGCCGCCACCGTCTGCTCCAGCAGCACGGCGATGGTCATCGGGCCGACCCCGCCCGGCACCGACGTGATCAGCGAGGCCCGCTCGACGGCGGTGTCGAAGTCGACGTCACCGACGTTGCCCTCGTTGTAGCCCGCGTCGAGCACGACAGCGCCCGGCTTGAGGTCCTGGCCCCGGATCAGCCGGGGCCGGCCGACGGCGGCGACCACGATGTCCGCCTCCCGGACGACCGCCGACAGGTCGCGGGTGCGGGAGTGGCAGTAGGTGACGGTGGCGTCGCGGGCGAGCAGGAGCATGCCGGCCGGCTTGCCCAGGATCGCGCTGCGGCCGACCACCACCGCCCGCTTCCCGGCCGGGTCGACGTCGTACGCGTCGAGCAGGCGCAGGATGCCGCCGGGGGTGCAGGAGACGAAGCCCGGCAGGCCGAAGCTCATCGCCGCGAACGACGCGAAGGTCACGCCGTCCACGTCCTTCTCCGGCGCGATCGCCTCGAACGCGGCCCGCTCGTCGATGTGTTCGCCGACCGGGTGCTGGAGCAGGATGCCGTGCACGGCCGGGTCGGTCGACAACTCGCGCAGTACGGCGACGAGTTCAGCGGTGGTCGTGGCGGCGGGCAGGGCCACGTGCCGGGAGGCGATGCCGGCCTTGCGGCTGCGGTTCTGCTTCATCCGGACGTAGGTGACGGAGGCGGGGTCCTCGCCGACCAGCACGGTCGCCAGACACGGCGTGACACCGGTCCGTGCGGTGAGGTCGGCGGCCCGCTTCGCGGTCTCCTCGACGGTCCGGCGGGCGACGGCGGTTCCGTCGTCCCCCAGTGCCTTAAGGGCCTGGGAGGTGCCCCCAGGCGGGCCTGGGTCATGCGGCACACTCCTGAGCTGGTTCGACCTTGATCGCCCAGGCGCACGGCATCGACAGTGCGGACCGCTCCCCGGTGGTGCTCCACCTCAGCGCCAGTCACGGCCCGCCTTCAGGGTAACCGAGTCGCTCGGTGTCTCCGGTGGCAGTGCGCGGTCCGCAGGAGCGCCCGCAGCAGCGCGGTGCACGCGCGGGGCCGCGGGCGGCGGGCGTGGCCCAGTGCCGCCCGCGCCGAGAAGGTCCAGGTCAACCGTGAGCTGACCTGGACCCGCCCGGTCCTTGCGACTACTCGTCCCATGCCTGGATCATGATCTGTTCGGCGATCTTGCCGTCGCGCAGCGTGATCATCGACTCGGCGAGCACCCGGACCCCGTCCCCGTACTCGCAGGACTCGCTGAAGGCGGCCTGGTCGCCCTGGACGATGCACTGGTCCAGGGTGTGCGTCATGTCGCGGCTGTAGACGTCGTCCAGCAGCGCGGCGATGTCCTGGCGGCCGTGCAGGACCTTGGGGTGGCTGGGCTGGGTGTTGCGGTCGATGATGCGGATCTCCGCGTCGTCCGCGTAGAGCGCCAGAAGACTGTTCCCGGTGTTCCCCTCTATCGCCCGGCGCAGCGTGTCGGTGTCGAACGTGGAACCCGTCGCGGTGCCCATGGTGACCTCCTGCGGGAGCCCGCGACCCGATGCGGAGCGGGCCGCGCGAGCCCCTCACATCGAGCGTCCCCCGCCCCGCCGGGCTCGGCAAGCGCAGGCCGCGCGCTCCGCCTTGCGGGTGAGGGGGAGCGGCTGCCCGTGTCCGGCCCGGCGCCGAAGCCGTTGCTGAGGACATGATCTCAACACGACGTATCGTCGCCGCCGTCGGCCTTGCCGTCGGGGTCACCGGCCTCGCCGCGCCGCTGGCGACTGCGGCCGACGCGAGCGCGCAGCACCCCGGGAAGCTCACCGCGCTCGGCGTGCTCGACTCGGTCACCCGCAGCGACATCCCCGCGGAGTACCGGGACAAGATGCCGAAGGTCTCGGAGCAGGTGCAGGGGCTGAACGGAGTCCACAAGCTCGGCGAACTGCACCAGGTCACCGACCTGGCCGCGCCCGCCATGGGGCTGGTGCCGGGCATCGAAGCCTGACCGCGCCGTACACCGAGGGGCCGTCCCGGCAGGGGCGGCCCTCCTCGTTGCCCGCTCTCAGTGCTGCGAGGCCAGGAACTGCGTCGCCGCCAGCTCCGCGTACAGCGGGTCCGCCGCCACCAGTTCCCGGTGTGTGCCCACCGCGCGGACCCGGCCCGCGTCCATGACGACGATCCGGTCCGCCATGGTCACCGTCGACAGCCGGTGCGCGACCACCAGGACCGTGGTCGACCGCGCCACGTCGGCGACGGTGTCCCGGAGCGCCGCCTCGTTGACCGCGTCCAGCTGCGAGGTGGCCTCGTCCAGGAGCAGCAGCCGGGGCCGGCGCAGCAACGCCCTTGCGATCGCCACCCGTTGGCGCTCCCCGCCGGACAGCTTGGTCCCGCGATGGCCGACCAGCGTCTCAAGACCCTGCGGCAGCCGGGCGACCAGACCGTCGAGCCTGGTCGTCTTCACCACCCGCGCGACCGCGTCCTCGTCCGCCTCCGGATTGCCAAGAAGCAGGTTGTCCTTCAGCGTGCCCGACAGCACCGGCGCGTCCTGCTCGACGTACCCGATGGCCGAACGCAGCAGCGGCAGGTCCCAGTCGGCGACCGGACGGCCGTCGACGGCGATCGTGCCGGACTCGGGGTCGTAGAACCGCTCGATCAGCGAGAAGACGGTGGTCTTGCCCGCGCCGGACGGCCCGACGAACGCCGTCATGCCCCGCGCGGGGACGTCGAAGCTGACGCCGTGGTGGACGTACGGCAGGTCGTCGGCGTAGCGGAAGCGTACGTCGGTGAAGGCGACGGCGGCCGGTTCGGCGCCGGCGGACGGCAACTCGGCGGAGCGGGAGGGGGGTTCGGCGGGCAGCCGCAGCGCCTCCTGGATCCGGGCGAGCGCGCCGGCGCCGGTCTGGTACTGGGTGATCGCGCCGACGACCTGCTGGATCGGCTGCATCAGATAGAAGACGTAGAGCAGGAAGGCCACCAGCGTGCCCACGCCGATCGCGCCGGTCGCCACCCGCGCCCCGCCCACCGCGAGCACCGTGATGAACGCCAGCTGCATCGCGAGCCCCGCCGTGTTGCCCGCCGCGGCCGACCACTTGGCGGCCCGCACGCTCTGCCGCCAGGACTCCTCGGCGGCCTCGTGCAGGGCGAGTTCCTCCCGGTGTTCGGCGCCGGACGCCTTCACCGTGCGCAGCGCGCCCAGCACCCGTTCCAGCGAGGCCCCCATCACGCCGACCGCGTCCTGCGCCCGGCGGCTCGCCCGGTTGATGCGCGGCACGATCGTGCCCAGCACCGTGCCCGCCGCGGCGATCACGACGAGGGTGACGGCAAGGAGCACCGGATCGACCACCCCCATCATCACCACCGTGGCGACCAGGGTGAGTCCGCCGGTGCCGAGCGCGACCAGCGAGTCCGTGGTGACCTCGCGCAGCAGGGTGGTGTCCGAGGTGATCCGCGCCATCAGGTCACCGGGTTCGGTCCGGTCCACCGCGGTGATCCGCAGCCTGAGCAGATACGACGACAGAGTGCGCCGTGCCCCGAGCACCACCGACTCCGCGGTGCGCCGCAGGACGTACGAACCCAGCGCGCCCACCCCGGCGTTGGCGACCACCAGACCCGCCATCGCGAGCAACTTGCCCGTGATGGAACGGTCGTGGGACAGGTCGTCGATCAACCCCCGGGCCACCAGCGGCAGCAGCAGCCCGGTCGCACCCGTCACCAGCGAGAGCGCCGCGCCGGCCAGCAGGGCCCAGCGGTGCGGCCGTACGTAGGAGAGGAGCAGCCGGAACACGGGCTCTTTCCTCGGGATCGTCGGAACTGCGTCTGCGGCGGTCACGGTGCTCCTCGTCCGGGCGGTGGGCGGCGCCCTCCGACGCCCCCAGGCTACGACGGCCGCTCCCGGCACCGGGGCCCGGTCAGCCGCGGGCGGAACCGAGCTTCGCCAGGGTCGCGTCGAGGTCGGCCGGACGCGGCCGGTTGTGAGGCAGCTTCGACAGGACCGCGGCCATCCCGCAGGTGTCGGTGAGCGCCGAGAACACCAGGCCGCCCGCGACCCCCGCCGACAGCAGCAGCCAGGCCGGGTGCAGCAGGCCGAGGCCCAGGCCCACGAGCACGGCCGACCCGGCGGTGAACCGTACCTGGCGCTCCATGGCCCAGGTCGCACGGGACTCGCCCCGCGGCCGGTGCAGTTCGTGACCGCGCTCGGCCCAGCCGCGCGTGCCGCCGGTGAGGGTGGCCGCCGGGATGCCGTGCTCGGCGAGGACCACCCGGGCGTTCTCGGCCCGCGCGCCGGAGGCACACACGAGGAGGAGCTCGCCGCCCGCGGCGCGGAGCGCGGGCAGGGCCCGGCGCAGGGCGTCCAGGGGGATGTTGTGGGCGCCGGGCACATGGCCGGCGGCGTACTCGCCGGGTGTGCGGACGTCGACGACGGTCAGCTCCGGCAGACGGGCGAGGACCTGGTCGGGGGTGAGATCCGGGTTCGGGGGAGTAGGGGTCATGGCGGGTGCGATCCTTCCTTGCAGTGATGAGCGACGGGTTCGCCCGAGGGGCGGGTAACATACCCCTACGGGTATGTGAGGAGTGGTGGTCGTGGAGCTTCAGTTCGAGGGCGACGAGCTCAAGTCGGTGCTGAACCGGCTACGCCGGGCGCAGGGGCAGATCTCCGGCGTGATCAAGATGATCGAGGAGGGCCGCGACTGCGAGGACGTGGTCACCCAGCTCGCCGCCGCCTCGCGCGCCCTGGACCGGGCGGGCTTCGCGATCATCGCGACCGGGCTCCAGCAGTGCATCGCCGATCCCGGCCGGAACGGGGCGGACGGTGAGACGACCGAGCAGATGAAGGCGCGGCTGGAGAAGCTGTTCCTGTCGCTGGCCTGAGCGGCAGCTCCCCGAAGGGGCGCTGGGGGTCCCCCCGGCCGATGGCTGGGGGAGGAACTGCGCGACCAGCCATGACGGCGCCGCAGTCGGCAGACGACAGTTCGCGGCGCTTCCAGCGGAGCGCTCAGCCCGTCAGCCGACCGCGTCGGCCAGCATGAACGCGGCCACCGCGAGCAGCGCACAGGCGAAGAGCCGCTGGAGGGTGCCCGCGGAGAGCCGGGCCGCGAGCCGCTTGCCGTCCCAGGCGCCGAGGATCGCGGCCCCGGCGAAGGGGCCCACGGCCGACCAGTCGACGTCCGCCGCCGAACCGGCGCGCGCCGCCAGCGCGGTGACCGAGTTGACCGTGATGACCAGCAGGCTCGTGCCGATCGCCGCGCGCATCCGCAGCCCCACGACGTTCACCAGGGACGGTACGGCGAGGAAGCCGCCGCCCACCCCGAGCACCCCGGTCACCGCGCCGAGACCGGCGCCCGCCCCGGCCACCCGGGACGCCCGAGCCGGTACCGGCGCCGTGGACGGGGCGGCCGCCGGCCGCAGCATGCGCAGTGCCGCCACGGCGGCGAGCACCGCGAACGCCACGGTCAGCAGCGCCGCCGGCAGCTGCCGGGAGACCGCCCCGCCGACCGCCGCCGGCCCGATCCCGGCCGCCGCGAACACCGCACCGGCCCGCCAGCGCACCTCACCCTCGCGGGCGTGCGCGACCAGTGCGGTGGCCGAGGTGACCGTGACGACGACCAGGCTCGCGGTGGTGGCCGCGGCCGGGGTGAAGCCGAGCAGATAGATGAGTGCCGGTACGGCCAGCACGCTGCCGCCGCCGCCCAGGGCCCCGAGCGCCAGCCCGGTGACGGCCCCGGCGCCGAGGGCGAGCAGGAGCGCGCTCATCCGGCGGTGCCCTCGGCTGTCACCGCGAACCCCGCCGCGAGCCAGGCGGTCATCCCGCCCACGACGTCCACCGCGTCCAGCCCCCGGGCGGTCAGCAGCGCTGCCGCCTCCCGCGACCGCCGCCCCGAGCGGCAGATCACGACGAGCGGGCGGTCCGCCGCGGCCGGCGGCAGCGGAGCCCCGGCCGCCAGCCCGGACAGCGGGGCGTGCACGGCCCCCGACGCGTGTCCGGCCGCCCATGCGTCGGCCTCGCGGACGTCCAGCAGGACGGCATCCGCGTCCGTGCGCTCCCGCGCCTCGGCCGGGGTGAGCCGGGCCATCGGCAGCCCGGCCGCACGCGCCGCCGCGAACCCGTCGTCCACGGCCACCACATCGCGCCCGGCCGCGTCGAGGAGGGAGGCGGCGACAGCGGCCCGCATCCCACCGGCGCAGTGCACCCACACCGTGCCGCCGGGTATCTCGCCCAGCCGCTCCCGCACCTGGTGGAGGGGTATGTGGAACGAACCCCGTATGTGTCCGCCGGCCCGCTCCGTGTCCCGGCGCACGTCCAGGACGACGACGTCCGCCGTGCCGCGTGCGGCCAGTTGCGCGAAGGTGGCCCGGGGGAAGGAGCGGGGCCGCTCGCCCGCGCGCAGCCAGGCCTCCGGTGCGCCGGTGGCGGCCGCGGCCGGGCGGTCGATGCCGACGCGGGTCAGCTCGCGCTGGGCGGCGGCGAGCTGGGCCGCCGAGTCGGCGAGCAGCGTGACCGGCCGGCCCCAGGGCAGCAGCCAGGCCAGATAGGTGGCGAGCTGTCCGTCGGCCTCGAAGTTCAGGGTGCCCGGGACATGCCCCTCGGCGAACGCCACCCGGTTGCGCAGGTCCACCACCCACTCCCCGGCGGCCAGCCGCGCCGCGATCTCCGCCGCGTCCGCCCGGCCCGGCGGCGTGAGGTCGACGGGAGTCGGTCCCCCGGAGTTCAGCGGGCCCATGTGGGCGTAGTACGCCGGTACGTCGTCGAGCCCGGCCAGCAGCTCCGCGACGAACGTGTCGACGTCCTTGACCAGGGCGTTGTTCACCGCGCGCTCCCGGCCGACGGTGGTGGCCGGCCCGGTGGCGTCCCCGGCCGAGCAGAAACTGCCGAAGCCGTGCGTCGGCAGTACCGCCGTCCCGTCCGGCAGCTCGGCGGCCAGCCGGTGCGCCGAGGCGTGCTGCGCCCGCGCCAGCTCGCCGGTGAGCCGGGGCTCCACCAGGTCGGGCCTGCCGACCGTGCCGATCAGCAGTGAGCCGCCGGTGAAGACGGCCACCGCGTGGCCGGTCTCCTCCAGGACGTACGACGTGTGGTGCGGGGTGTGCCCGGGGGTGGCCAGGGCGCGCAGCGCAAGGCCCGCCTCGATCTCCAGCACGTCCCCGTCGGCCACCGGTACCCGCTCGTACGCCACCCGCGCCCCGGCCGGCACCACGTACGCGGCCCCGGTCAGCCGGGCCAGCTCCAGGCCGCCGGAGACGTAGTCGTTGTGCACGTGCGTCTCCACGACCTGCGTGAGCCGCACCCCGCGCCGGGCGACCGCCGCCAGCACCCGGTCGACGTCCCGGGGCGGATCGACCGCGACGGCGCCGTGCGCCCCGCCCGCCAGATAACTGCGGTTGCCCAGTCCGGGCACCTCGATGGTGTCGACGAAGGACACGGCAGCACACTCCTCTCCTCGATCCCCAGGTGAATTACCCCCGGGGGTATATGCGTCACCGTAGCAGAGGTACCCCCGGGGGTATGTGGTCGAGGGGGCGGCAACACGAACGGCGGCGGTACGTGAAGATCCGCGTCCATCGATGCGTGCCGTCGCTGATCGTTCCCGCGTAGGGTCGGAAGACAGCACGTCAGCAGAGCGACGAAAGGGCAGGCCCATGGCGCAGGAAGTACGCGGCGTGATCGCACCGGGCAAGGACGAGCCCGTGCGGGTCGAGACGATCGTGGTGCCCGACCCGGGGCCGGGCGAAGCCGTCGTACAGGTGCAGGCCTGCGGGGTCTGTCACACCGACCTGCACTACAAACAGGGCGGGATCACCGACGAGTTCCCGTTCCTGCTCGGCCACGAGGCCGCCGGGGTGGTGGAGTCGGTCGGCGCGGGCGTCACGGACCTCGCGCCCGGTGACTTCGTGATCCTCAACTGGCGTGCCGTGTGCGGGGCCTGCCGGGCCTGTCTGCGCGGGCGGCCCTGGTACTGCTTCAACACCCACAACGCCAAGCAGAAGATGACCCTCGCCTCGACCGGCCAGGAGCTCTCCCCGGCGCTCGGCATCGGCGCCTTCGCCGAGAAGACGCTGGTCGCCGCCGGACAGTGCACCAAGGTCGACCCGGCCGTCTCCCCGGCGGTCGCCGGGCTGCTGGGCTGCGGGGTGATGGCGGGCATCGGCGCCGCGATCAACACGGGCAACGTCGGCCGGGGCGACTCGGTCGCCGTGATCGGCTGCGGCGGGGTCGGCGACGCGGCGATCGCCGGGTCCCGCCTTGCGGGCGCCGCGAAGATCATCGCCGTCGACATCGACGACCGGAAGCTGGAGAAGGCCCGCTCCCTGGGCGCCACCCACAGCGTCAACTCGCGCGAGACCGACCCCGTCGAGGCGATCCGCGACCTGACCGGCGGCTTCGGCGCCGACGTCGTCATCGAGGCGGTCGGCCGCCCGGAGACGTACAAGCAGGCCTTCTACGCCCGCGACCTCGCCGGCACCGTCGTCCTGGTCGGCGTACCCACCCCCGAGATGAAGCTGGAACTCCCGCTCCTCGACGTCTTCGGCCGCGGCGGCGCCCTCAAGTCGTCCTGGTACGGCGACTGCCTGCCCTCCCGGGACTTCCCCATGCTGATCGACCTGCACCTGCAGGGGCGGCTGCCGCTGGACGCCTTCGTCACCGAGACCGTCCAGCTCGACGAGGTGGAGAAGGCGTTCGAGCGGATGCACCAGGGCGACGTGCTGCGTTCGGTGGTGGTGCTGTGATGACCACGCGCATCGAACGCCTTGTCACCTCCGGGCAGTTCACCCTCGACGGCGGCACCTGGGACGTCGAGAACAACGTCTGGATCGTCGGCGACGAACGCGAAGTGATCGTCATCGACGCCGCGCACGACGCCCAGGCCATCGCCGAGGCGGTCGACGACCGCGTCCTGAAGGCGATCGTCTGCACCCACGCCCACAACGACCACATCGACGCGGCGCCCGCCCTCGCGGACCTCACCGGCGCGAAGATCTGGCTGCACCCCGACGACCTGCCGCTGTGGAAGCTCACCCACCCCGACCGCGACCCCGACAACCACCTGTCCGACGGGCTGGTCATCGAGGCCGCGGGCGCCGACCTGACCGTGCTGCACACGCCCGGCCACGCGCCCGGCGCGGTCTGCCTCCACGAACCCGGCCTGGGCGTCGTCTTCACCGGCGACACCCTCTTCCAGGGCGGACCCGGCGCGACCGGACGGTCGTACTCGCACTTCCCGACGATCATCGACTCCATCCGGGACAAGCTGCTCACCCTCCCGCCGGAGACGAAGGTCCTGACCGGACACGGCGACCCGACCACGATCGGCGCCGAGGCACCCCAGCTGGCGGAGTGGATCGCCCGGGGACACTGACCCGCACGTGATGTCGGCTTCCGCGGAGGGCCCGCCACCGGCCACCGCGGATCCGGCACGCCCCTCAGCCGTCCGACTCCACCCGGGTCGGCCAGAGCGCCGGGTGCCCCGGAGGCAGCGCGAGATCCTCGCGTACGGCGGTGTAGTAGCGCTCCCGGCAGGCCCGCTGCCGTGCCAGCAGGTCCTGCCAGGCGTCCGGGTCGACCGTCCCGGAGCGCATGAACCGCTCCATGGCCATCACCGCGGTCACCCACTCCCGTGCCTGCTCCACCACCTCCCGGCTGCCCAGCATGATCAGCGCCTCCCCGGCCGGATCACGGCCGTCGGTGGCCGCCGCCAGCTGCGGCTCGGCCTCGGCCGGGGAGATCGGGTGCGGATGCGGGTCGTTGCCGAGATGGGCGGCGACGCGGTAGGTGAGGTTCACCGTTTTCTTCAGCGCCCGCGCGTAGTCGCTGTACACGGCCAGCCGCCGCTCCTCCCAGCGCGCCTCCTGTTCCCGCCGGAACCGCGCCCGGTCACCCCGCACCACCGCGAGGTACGAGCCGAGCGCGCCGATCACGACGCCTATCAGGGCGGGTAGTTGCTGCAGGAACGCGGTCATGTGCGCACGCTATCTGTCCTGTTGATCGTCCGGCCCGTACGGTCGTCGTCATGACCGGACTGACTCGCTTTGCCGGACACGGAGTTCTCGTCACGGGCGCGGCCCGCGGCATCGGCGCGGCCGTCGCCCGCCGGCTGGCCGAGGAGGGCGCACGGGTGCTGGCGACCGACCGGGACCTGCCCGAGGCGGAGCGGACGGCGGCCGGGCTGCGCGAACAGGGGCTGGCGGTGGCGGCGTTCGCCTGTGACGTCGCCGACCGGGACTCGGTGGAGGCGGCCGTCGAGCGGGCCGTCGGCTCCTTCGGCAGGCTCGACGTCCTGGTGAACTGCGCCGCGCACTGCACCCCGGACCTCCCCCTCTTCGAGGACCAGCCGGACGACGCGTGGGCCCTGGACCTCGACATCACGCTCACCGGCGTCCACCGCTGCTGCCGCGCCGCCCTCCCGCACCTGGCCGCCTCGGGCCGGGGTGCGATCGTCAGCATCGGCTCCGTCAACGCCCGCGCCGACTTCGGCAACCACGCCTACAGCGCCGCCAAGGCCGGCCTCGGCTCGCTGACCCGCACCCTCGCCGGGCACGCGGCCGCGCGCGGGGTGCGGGTCAACCTGGTGGAGCCGGGCACGGTCCGCACCTCGGCCTGGGCGGGCCGGGAGGACGAACTCGACGCCGTCCGCTCGCTGTATCCGCTCGGCCGGGTCGGCGAACCCGAGGACATCGCCGCGGCCGTCGCGTTCCTCGCCTCCCGCGACGCCGCCTGGATCACCGGCACCACCCTGAGCGTCGACGGCGGACTCACCGCCGTGCACAGCGGGTTCCACGCGGCGCTGCGGCCGCACCGGGAGGCCCGGCGCGGCTCAGAGAGCAGCTGAGGCGGTCGCGAGCACGGCCAGCACGCGCCGGGTGTCGTCCTCCGTGGTCCGCCAGTTGCTGTACGCCGCCCGCAGCGCCGGCACCCCGTCGTAGACCGTCGGTGTCAGGAACGCCTCCCCGGACGCGGCGACCGCCCGGGCCAGCGCGTCCACCCGCTCCTGCGTCGGGTGCTCGGCGAGGGTGAAGCAGACGACGTTGAGCCGGACCGGGGCGAGCAGGCGCAGGGCGGGCAGCTCCTCGATGCCGGCGCCGAGACGGCGGGCCTCGGCGACGTTGCGCTCGACGATCTCGCGGTGCCCGTCCCGGCCGTACGCCGTCAGCGCGAACCAGGCCGGCAGCGCGCGCATGCGGCGGGAGGTCTCCGGGGTGAGGTGCAGGAAGTCCGGGGTGCCGGTCGGTAGGCCCAGGTACGGGGACTCGTTCTGGAAGACGGCCACCTGGAGGTCGCGGCGGCGGGTGAACTGGACGGCCGCGTCGTAGGGGACGTTGAGCCACTTGTGCAGGTCCACACAGACCGAGTCGGCCGCGTCCAGACCGGCGACGAGCGGGGCGTGGGCGGGGGAGAGGGCGGCGAAGGCGCCGAACGCGGCGTCCACGTGCAGCCAGAAGTCGTACCGCTCCTTCAGGGCGGCGATCGCCCGCAGGTCGTCGAAGTCGACGGTGTTCACGGTGCCCGCGTTGGCGACGACGATCGCGGGCCGCCCGTCCAGCGCGTCGAGCGCCGCGTCGAGCGCGGTCACGTCCACCGCCTCCCGGTTGCCGGGCAGCAGCGGCACCGGGCGCAGCCGGTCCCGGCCGATGCCGAGCATCGACAGCGCCTTGCCGACGCTGGAGTGCGGGCTGCCGGAGAGCACGTCGACCGGGCCGAGCGCGGCGGCCCCCGCCCGGGAGACGTCCACCCCGAGCCGCTCGCCGAGCCATTCCCGGGCGATGGCCAGGCCGACCGTGTTCGACATCGTGGCCCCGGTCACAAACGCTCCGCTGTGCGCCTCGCCGAGCCCGAACAGCTCGGCCAGCCAGGCCACGGTCTCGCGCTCCAGGGCGGCACCCCAGGAACCGGCGTCCCCGGCCAGGTTCTGGTCGTAGGCCGAGGTCAGCCAGTCGCCGGTGAGCGACGCGGGGGTCACACCGCCGGTGACGAAACCGAGGTAACGTGGCCCGGCCGAGGCGGACATACCCGGCGCCCACCGCTCGGTGAACCGGGCCAGCGCGCCGGCACCGCCCTCCCCCCGTTCGGGCAGCGGCGCCCGCGAGGGTGCGGGGCCGAGCGCGGCCACCGGCCGCTCGGCCGACCCGGCCGCCGCACGGGCGGCGACGTCGCGGGCGGACTGGAGGAGTTCGGGAAGCCGGGCGAGATCGTCGGCGAGTGCGGGGTGCATGAACCGCACACTAGGTCGGCCACGACGCTGTGGCGCGGGCCACTTCCGGGTAAGTGGACCGATGCCGGCAGCGGCGGCCGCGGCGGCTAAGTTAACCGTTTCGTCACAGCCCGCCCCGGGCTACAACCAATGCCGCGCATCGGGCGGTCCAGTACGACGAGACCACAGGACAGAAAAAGGAGACAGACGCCACATGGGGGACATACGTAGACGAAGTGCCGTAGTGCTCGGTGTCACCGGACTGGTGGCGCCGCTCACGCTCGCCCTCACCTCCGCTCCGGCGCAGGCGGCGAGCTGCACCACGCAGGCCGGGCCGTACCAGAAGCAGGTGGAGAAGTTCCTCGGGCGGCCGGTCGACGGCAAGCAGTCCACCGCCGACTGCAAGGCGATCCAGGCCTTCCAGAACAAGCACGGCATCACGCCCGCCGTCGGGTACGCGGGTCCCGTCACCTGGGGCGTGATGGATCTGATGAACAAGCAGAAGGCCGTCGGGAACAAGCCCAACAAGGACGGCAAGTGCCCGACGAACAAGGGACGCATCGCCTGCGTCAACCTCACGCTCCAGCTGAGCTGGATCCAGGACGGCAACAAGCTGGTCTACGGCCCGGTGCCGGTCCGTACCGGCCGCGACGGGTTCGAGACGCGGACCGGTCTGAAGAAGATCTACTGGCGTGACATCGACCACGTCTCGTCCGTCTACAACGTGCCGATGCCCTACAGCCAGTTCTTCGACGGCGGCCAGGCCTTCCACTCGGTGGGTCTCAGCATGTGGAACCCGCCGGGCTCGCACGGCTGTGTGAACATGACCACGAAGGACGCCAAGAAGTACTGGTCGCTGCTGAAGACCGGCGACGACGTCTACGTCTACGGCCGCAAGCCGGGCACCTGACGGCGCCCGGCCCGCCGCCGGCCCCGGCCGGCGGCTTCGGCTCAGCTCTCCGGGGCGTCCCCGAAGTCCGGGATCTCCAGCCTGGCCCCGCCCTGCCGCGCGGACTCGTGCGCGATGATGCCCGGCAGGGTGTAGCGGGCCGCGACCCACGCGTTGACCGACGGCAGGCTGCGCGTGTTGACGGCGGTCACGAAGTCGTCCACCAGGAAGTGGTGGCTGCCCTCGTGCCCGTTGTGCAGCGCGTCGAACTCCCGCGGCAGCCGCGCCCGGTCGTGCACCGGCGCCGACCCCGAGGTGAAGGCGGCCCGCAGCTCCGGCGCGATGTGCTGGAGCGAGGGGTCGTCGGGCGACATGGTGGGCTTGGGCTCCAGGAGCTCGCTGATGTCCTGGACGCCCTTCTTGTCCTGCCACAGCGCCACCGTCGCCAGCTGCTCCATGCTGGCCTCGGTCCCGAAGAACCGGAAGCGCGATTCGCGGATGTGCGACGGATAGCCCACCCGCCGGAACTCGTTCGTACGGAACGAGCCGCCGCCCGCCACCTCGAACAACGCGGTCGCGTTGGAGATGTCGTTGCCGAACTGGCTGACCTCCTTGTCGAAGACGCCGTCGCCCCGGTCGTCCACGACCCCGATCGCCGACACGCTCACCGCGTGCGTCTGCCAGGCGCCGAGCACCCCGCCCACCGCGTGCGTCGGGTAGAGCAGCGGGGGATAGCTGGCGGTCGCCTTCCAGTTCTCGCCGCCGCTGTAGCGGTAGGCGTCGTAGAAGCCGAGGTCCATGTCGTGGACGTAGTCGCCCTCGGCGTAGAACAGCCGCCCGAAGGCGCCCTCGGCGATCTGGTTGCGGGCGTGCACGGTCGCCGGGTTGTACTGGCTGGTCTCGCCCATCATGTACGTCAGGCCGGTCGCCTTGACGGTGTCGATGATCGCGGCGATCTCCTCGGTCGTGATCGCCATGGGGACCGCGGAGTACACGTGCTTGCCGGCGTTCAGGCCCTGGAGGACCAGCGGGCCGTGCGTCCAGCGCTGGGTGAAGATCGCGACCGCGTCGACGTCGGACTCCAGCATGGCCTCGTACGACGGGAAGGTGCCCGCCAGACCCTGGGCGGCGGCGAGCTTCTCCGCCCGCTCGGGCAGCAGGTCGGTGACGTACACGTCGCCGACGCCGGGATGGGCCTGGAACAGCGTGGCGAACTGGCCGGAGAACTGTCCGGCGCCGACGATGCCGAGTGAGAAAGTCATGGGGGTTACTTTCGTCGCGGAAGAATCTTGGCGTCAAGGGGCGGAAGGAAGTCAGGAAGGTGCGAGCAGGGCGCTTATGCGGCGCACCCGGCGCACAGTAGGGTGGCTTGGTTGCTTCAGTTCCGGAAGAAAAGGGATGCTGTGACCGACTGGCTGCCGCTGAGCTCGGCGGAGCGCTCCGTGGCGATCGAGGTGCTCGTCAACGGCCCGCTGTCGCGCACCGAGCTGGCTCGTCGGCTGAACCTCTCCCAGGGCAGCCTCACCCGCCTCACCAAGCCGCTGATCGAGTCCGGCCTGCTCGTCGAGGCCCCCTGGGCGGGCGCCCCGGCGGAGGCGCGCCAGGGCCGCCCCTCGCAGCCGCTCGACGTGGTCGCCGAGTCCCGGTCCTTCCTCGGCTTCAAGATCACCGACGAGATGGTCTACGCCGTCGTCACCAGCCTCAGGAGCGACATCGTCGCCCGCCTCGACCGGCCCCTCACCGGCCATGACCCCAAGTACGTCGCCGACCTGCTGGCCGACATGACCGCCGAGCTCGCCGCCCGCCACCCCGCGATCGCGGGCATCGGCATCGGTGTCGGCGGGTTCGTGCGCGAGTACGCGGTGGTCGGCGAGTCGCCCTACCTGTCCTGGCGTGACGTCCCGCTGGCCGGGCTGGTCCGGGAGCGCACCGGCCTGCCGGTCGTCGTGGAGAACGATGTGGCCGCCCTGGTCGAGGCCGAGACCTGGTTCGGTGCCGGCCGCGGACTCGACCGCTTCGTCGTGCTGACCATCGGCGCCGGCATCGGCTACGGCCTGGTGCTCGGCGGCAGGCGGGTCCCCTGCGCCGAGGAGGACCGCGGCTTCGGGCGGCACTGGATCATCGACCCCCTGGGCACGCTCACCCCGCAGGGCGAGCGCGGCAGCGCCGTGTCGCTGCTCACCATCCCCAGCATCCGCTACCAGGTCCGGGCCGCCACCGGCCGCGACGCGTCGTACGAGGAGATCCTCGCCGGCGCCGCCGCGGGCGAGCCGATGGCCGCACGGGTCATCGGCGAGGCCGGCCGGGCGCTGGGCACGCTGCTCGCGCAGATCGCCAACTTCGTCATGCCGGAGAAGATCCTGCTGGCCGGGGAGGGGGTCGGCCTGATGGAGGTGGCCGGCGACACGGTGCGGGAGACGGTCCGCGCCCACCGGCATCCGCTCGCCGCCCCGATCGGCCTGGAGACCAAGGTCTCCGACTTCCACGACTGGGCGCGGGGCGCGGCCGTCCTGGCGATCCAGGTTCTGGTGCTCGGCCGGGCCGGCGGCTGAACTGCCGTTTCCGCAGGTGCAGCCGTTGCCGGACCGCATCGAACTCCCGCCTGTGCTTGACACATTGACGTGATGAGTAACACGGTCCGATATGTCCATATCGGTCGTACTTACTCACGGCGCCTTCACGCCGAGCGGCATATGCTTCACACCATGTCCACCAGTGTTGAAACCGTCACCGAGCGATCGGCCGACGAGGTCAACGAGGAGATCCGGGCCCTGTGGCTCCGGTCGGGCGGGACACTGAGCACCGAGCAGCGCGAGGAGTACCAGCGGCTCGTCCTCGAATGGGCGGCAGCGACCCCGTAGCAGCCGGGCCAGACGGCCTGACCGGCCCGTCCCGGGCACCCCCAGCGGATGGGTGCCCTTCTCGTCGGACCTCGCGCGGCAGACCTCGCGCCGCCCCCGTCAGCCCCAAGTAGCCGAGTAGTAGCGCTGGTACGCCTTGCGGTCCTGTTCCGCGCGGATGAAGCGCGTGCCCACCAGCGCGATCAGACTGCCGCCGATCACCAGCAGGCCCGGTCCGACGTTGCGGGTGTCCGTGAGGCGGGCGACCAGGCTGGTGTCGTCGCCGGTGACCGGCGCCGACGAACCCGGCGAGGCCGCGCTCGGCGCGATGGCGCTGTGGTTGGCCGACGCGGACGGCGCGGGCGTGGCGGCCTGGCCCCCGGTCGCGGCCTGCTTCGTCACGATCAGCTGGACGTTCAAGGCCGCCATCGCGCGCGTCACCGGCTGGAAGAACGTCACTCCGCCCGTGGTGCAGTCACCGCTGCCGCCCGACGTCACCCCCAGCGCGATGCCGTTGGAGAACAACGGCCCCCCGCTGTCGCCCGGTTCGGCGCACACGTTGGTCTGGACGAGCCCGGTGACCGTGCCCTCCGGGTAGTTGACGGTCGCGTTGAGCGCGGTCACCGTGCCGTCGTGCAGACCGCTGGTGGAGCCGCTGCGGAACACCTTCTGCCCGACCGTCGGATCGGCAGCCCCCGTGATCCGCACGCCCTGGCCGTTGCCGATCGCGACCACGTCCGCGTTGTCACCGGCCTTCCCGGAGGCGTACTGGATGAGCGAGAAGTCGCTGCCCGGGAACTGTGTGTCGATCGTGGTGCCCACCTGCTGGTCGTTGCCCTGGCCCTCGTCGAACCAGATGGTGTTGGCGGGGCCGCAGTGACCGGCGGTGAGGATGAAATCGGTGGTTCCGTTCGTGACGTTGAACCCGGCCGAACAACGGCCGCCCGTCGACAGGATGGGCTGCGCCCCGTTCAGCCGGGTGGTGAACGTGCCCTCGGAGCGCTGCATCTGCACGAAACCGCCGATGCCCGCGGCGACCCGGCTCAGGTCCGACCAGTCGGAGGCGGAGACCGTACTGTCGGCCTCCACCATCACCCGGTTGGTCTTGTAGTCGACCGCCCACGCGGTGCCGGCCACCCGCGGCGCGGCCTTCAGCGTGGCGGTGGCCGCCTTCAGCTCGTTCATGCTGTGCGACACCATCTTGGGCTCGGCGCCCGCCTGCTTCACCATCGCCGCGGCCTGTGCGTCGGTGACCGCGACCACCGGCTTGCCGTCGGCGCCGATCCAGCTGCCCGCCGTACGGGCGGTGCCGAGCTTCGCCACCAGCGCCGCGCCGGTGTCACCGGCCTCGGTCGCGGAGCCGGAGCTGAACGGGACGGCGGACGTGCCGGGAGTCTCGCTCGCCATGGCCGTGGTGACCATCGCGCCTCCCAGAAGGAGTCCGCCGACCGCCGCCAGCTGTGTCCCCCGCCGGACGACCCGTCGTCGTGCGTGCCTCATCCATGGCTCCCGAAACCCCGAACGCGCGGTGGCTGCACCGCGGGGCCCTCCGGTCGTCGAGCGCCCTGCTCTCCATACGTGGGCGGCCCCCAGGGTGTTCACAGCGGTGGTGATCTTTACGATCCCGTGGCGGTACGGCGTGGCCGCACGCCTCGTTCCCGGGCCTGCCGCAGCCGCCTATCTTGAGCCCATGACCAGCATCCCGCAGGAGAATCCGGGCGAACCGAACCCGCTGCGCGCCCTCACCCTCGACCGGCTGCGATGTCGTACCAGCATGAAATGGCGCACCTACCCCGAGGACGTGCTCCCGGTGTGGGTGGCCGAGATGGACGTGCCGCTCGCCCCGGCGGTCGTCCGCGCGGTCACGGCCGCGATGGAACTCGGCGACACCGGCTACCCGGCGGGCACCGCCTACGCCGAGGCGCTGGCCGCGTTCGCCGCGAAACGCTGGGGCTGGGACGGGCTCGACGTGGCCCGCACCGCGTTCGTCCCCGACGTGATGCTCGGCGTGGTCGAGATGCTGAAACTGGTCACCGGGCCCGGCGACCCGGTGGTCGTCAACTCGCCGGTGTACCCGCCGTTCTACCGGTTCGTCACGCACATGGACCGGAAGGTGGTGGAGGCTCCGCTCGGCAGCGACGGTCGGATCGACCTCGACGTGCTGGAGGCGGCGTTCCGCGGGCTCGGCGGCGGGCGGGCCGGCTATCTGCTGTGCAGCCCCCACAACCCGACCGGCACCGTCCACACCGCCGACGAGCTCACCGCCGTCGCCGCCCTCGCCGAGCGGTACGGGGTTCGGGTCGTCGCCGACGAGATCCACGCCCCGCTCACCGCCCCGGGCGTCGAGTTCGTGCCCTACCTGAGCGTGCCGGGCGCCGAGCGCGGGCTGTCCCTGATGTCGGCGTCCAAGGCCTGGAACCTCGCCGGGCTCAAGGCCGCCCTCGCCCTCGCCGGACCCGGGGCCGCCGCCGACCTCGCCCGGCTGCCGGAGGAGGTCAGCCACGGCCCGAGCCATGTCGGCGTGATCGCCCACACGGCCGCGCTGACCGACGGCACCGCCTGGCTGGACGCCCTGCTCGCGGGCCTCGACGAGAACCGGCGCCTGCTCGCCGGCCTGCTCGACCGTCACTTGCCCGGCATCCGGTACCGGCCCGCGGAGGCCACCTACCTCGCCTGGCTCGACTGCCGCGCCCTCGGCCTCGGCGACGACCCGGCCGAGGTCTTCCTGGAGCGCGGCCGGGTCGCCGTCAACTCCGGCCTCCGGTTCGGGACCGGCGGCGCCGGGCACGTCCGGTTCAACCTCGCCACCTCGCCCGAGGTGATCACGGAGGCGGTCCGCCGGATGGCGGCGGCGGTCGCGTGCGACGCGACCGCGCGGCTGACATCAGGACCGTAAGGACGGCACCCACCTCCGCCCGCCGGCCCGGCCACGCCTATCTCTTCGCGCGGACGTACCGCGACCTGCTCGACCGGCGTGCGGACGCCTAGACTCCGGGCATGGACGACATCACCGGGACGGCCCTCGACCGGCTCGGCGCCGGCAAGTACCTGCTGGTCACCAGCTACCGCAAGGACGGCACCCCCGTCCCCACCCCGGTGTGGGTGGTGCGGGACGGGGACACGCTCGGCGTCTGGACGGCCGCCGACACCTGGAAGGTCAAGCGCATCCGCCGCCGCGCCGACGTCAAGGTCGGCGCCTGCGATCTGCGCGGCCGCCCGACCGGCGACCCGGTCCCGGGCACCGCCGAGATCGCGGACGCGGCCACCACCGCCCGCTACCGCGACCTCATCGCCCGCAAGTACGGGATCACCGGCCGCCTCACCCTCCTCGGCAGCAGGCTGCGCCGCGGCCTCGACGGCACCGTCGGTATCCGGGTGACCCTGACCCCCTGAGAAAGCCGTGCCCTGGGGAGACCGCGGTCTCCCCAGGGCACGCGGGGCGCTACGAGGCGTCCAGCACCGTTCCGGTGAGCACCAGCCCGCCGGGCAGCGGGTTGCCGCCGTCGTTCGTCTGCTGGAAGGTCACCGACTCGGCAGGCTCCCCGACCTGGTCCCGTACGGTGGGCACGGTCACGTCGAGGCTGGTCTGCCCGGCGGGCACGTCCAGCCACAGGTAGAGACCGTCCACCTGGGACAGCGGGCGTTCCGGGTCCGGAACCGCGCCGGAGACGTCGGCCAGCCAGCCGGGGTCGACGTCCTTGGTGGACAGCTCCGTGCCGCCGCTGCCGACCGGGACCGGCACGAACAGCGCGCCGATGTCCGTGTCCGCGGCCTCCGACAGCGAGATCCGCCACTTCAGGGCCGAGCCCTCGGTCACCCGGTCCGCGAGCGGAGTCACGGTGACGGTGGGCGCCGGATCGTCGTTGTGCACGGTCAGCCCGCCCAGGTAGGAGCCGACGACCGCCCCGTGGACGGCCTTGACCAGCACGTCGTACGGCACGTCGGCGCCGTAGCGGGTGTTGCCCCGCACCTGCACCGGCACGTCGATGTCGTGACCGCCCGGGCGCACGGTGACCAGGCGGTCCTTCGCGGTACCGGTCGCCGGGTCGACGACGTACACCCGGACCTGGCCGCTGCCCCGCCCGGACACCCGCACCGGGACGTGGTAGGTGCGGACGCCCGAGTCGCCCTCGTCGACCGTGAGCCGGCCGACGTCGACGCGCGGCAGCCCGGCCGCGCGGACCGCAGGAGTGCCCGGGCGCCACCCCCAGGCGTCCATCAGCCAGGCTCGTCCGGATCCCGAACGCGGCGTCAGTTCGAGGGATGTGACGGACCGCAGGTCGAGGCCGGCCCGGCGGGCGGCGGTGAGCGGTACGCGCAGTTCGCGCGCCCAGTAGGACGCGGTGCGGTCGCTGCCGGGCAGGCCGTCGAGGCGGACCCGGCCCAGGGTGGCCCGCCGGCCGTGGCTGTCGGTGACGGACACGTCGAGGGATGTGCCCCGCGAGTTCGGCGGCACGAAGACCCGCAGCGCGAGCGCCTCGGTACCGGAGAGCGAGACCGGCCGCGCCACCCGGATGCGGGCCGGAGTCCCGGCGGACGTCCAGCGCAGCGCGATCGCGTGCCGGCCGGCCTCCCGTGCCGTCTCCCACTGCGCGAAGTGCGGCGAGACGCCCGTGGCGCCCTCACCCAGGCAGGCCACCGCCGGGTCGGGATCGACCGCCGAACACAGCCGGCCACCGGTCACCGTCACCTCTCCGTCCGGCAGGAACCCGGCACCGCGGTTGGCGCCGACCGCGTGGCCGAGCACCCGCGCCGGATCCGCCGACGGCGCCCGCCGTCCCGAACCGTCCAGCAGCGGACGGACCTTGTCGTCTCCCGCGACGAACAGCCGAGCCGCCGCCGCGATGTAGGTGGAGCCCGCCCGGTGCTGCTGATCGGCGGTCAGCCGGGTCGCGGCCCGCGGGGAGCAGACCGGGTCCGGGTGGTCCGGGTCGTCGAAGAAGTCGTCCTCCGCGGGGGCCTGCGCCTGCCCCGGCGTCCACTCGGTGTTGAAGAAGTTGTGGTCGGCGCCGATCACGTACACCGCGCCGTGCAGGGCCTTGCCCTTGCTGATCGCGCGGGTGCCGTCCACGTACACCTCGCCCTGCAGGTCGGAGACGTCGCCGTCGCAGCCCGGCAGGATCGTGAGCGACGGCACGTCCGGGACCGGGTTCTGGCCGAAGACGGTCGGACCGATGAGCACGGTCCCGCTGATGTGCCAGCGCACCTTGCCGTGATACCCGTCCTGGCCGGCCGGCGGCGGGTACAGGCTGTCCAGCGCCGCCCGGTTGACGCCCTCGCCGCCCCGCGAGTGGCCGATCAGCAGCACCCGGGAGAGGTCGGCGCGGGGTGCCTCGCGCACGATCCGGGGCGCGTGGCGCGGGTCGCGCGCCCAGTCGGCCCACTGCGCGAGGTGCAGCCGGATCAGGGACGAGCGGGCCTGCGCGCCGCCGTCCTCGGCCTGCCAGTCCTGGCCGTTGATCCCGTTCGCCGAGATCGACACCGTCACGTAGCCCTGGGAGGCCAGCAGTCGCTGGTCGCGCAGATAACCCCGGTGGCTCGGTATGGGGAGCGTCCCGGCCGGGCACGGCCAGGCGCCGGAGGCGTCGTCGGAGCCGCCGTGCGGGGCGTAGCAGGTGGCGTGGCGGCCGTGCAGGAACAGTGCGAGCGGGCGGGCCCCGGAGACCCCGGTGGGCGCGACCACCACGGCCTGCATCTCGACCGGGACGGAGAACCCGGGCAGGCGCACCGACTTGAGCCGGTACGAGCCGGTCTTCGTGCGGTACGGGCCGGGCTTGCCCGGGTCCACCGGATTGGCCGGCAGCGGGGCCGGGGGCCGGACCGCCGCCGAGGGCGCGGCCGCGTGCGCGCCCGGGCGGGTGTCCAACCGGCGTCCGCCGGACCAGACTTGCAGGTTCTTCAGCGCTCCCGCGCGCTCCCCGTCCAGACCGAGCCGGAAGGTGTGCCCGTCCCGTTCCGGCTTCGGCACCCCCAACAGCCGCCCGTCCGCACGGAATTCGACCCGCGCGTCCCCCATTGGCACCCGTCTGCCGGACCGCCACACCAGCTGGGGCGCCTGCCGTCCCCGGTCGATGTGCCAGCCCGGTGGCAGCTTCCCGTCGGATGCGGTTGCGGCCGGGGCCTGTTGAGCGTGTGCGGTGGTGCCGGACACTCCTCCCGCGAGCGCGAGCACCGCTGCCGCGGTGACCCATATGCGCCGGGTACGGACCAATGTTCTCCTCCTCGGAAGGCGAGCACGGGCCACCCCGGCGGTCCCGGGGAGTCCCTCGCGCTCCGGAGGACGGGGAGTTGAGTCTGTGGGTTGCCTGTGGGGGCGGAGTGAACGGGTCAAGTGCGGGAGAGGCGGCACCTGTCGAGTTCGGGGGCGGTCTGCGGCCGGCTCGACCCCGCCGTGCTACTCGATGCCGGGCGGTACGACCGTGGCCTGGTGGTGGTACATCCGCCAGCCGCTCTGCTCGTCGCGCCGGCGCCAGAGTGAGCTGTGCCGGGTGCGGCGAACACCGAGGCGGGCCTCGAAGGTCACCAGGACCAGCCCGGGAGCGAGGACGGCACCGGTCATGCCGGACGGCTCGTAGCGGGGGCCGTCCGCCGACGCGCCCGGCTTGTCGGGCAGTTCGGCGAGCAGCTGCTCGTACGCGTACCGGCGGCCGGACGCGCCCACCTCCACGAACTCCGGGTCCAGCAGCTCGGCCGCCGGCTTCCGCGAGGCGCGCACCTCGGGATCCATGAGCCGCAGCTCGCCCGCGATCGCGGCCGTCACCTGGGCCGATTCGTCGTCCATGGGCACATCCTCGCCCAGGGCCCCGGTCGCCGGGCAACCGGATTTCCGACCGTCAGCTCCAGGCCCGGTACGGCTCGTCGAGCAGTTGGAAGACCGGCTCGCCCCGCACCGGGTCCTTGGCCGTGGACAGCCTGACCCGGTCACCGCTGTGGATGCCGATCGGCGGGCCCATGACCCGGCCCCGGACCACGAACCCCTCGGCCATCTCGATCAGGGACACGTTGCGCGCGGCGGGCGTGTTCCGGTGTACCACCGTCGAGTGGCGGACCGTGCCCGTGCCCTCGCTGCGCTCCGTCCGCAGCTCGCTGCCCTGGCACACCGGACACAGCAGCCTGTGGTACATCGCGGTGCCGCACCAGGTGCAGCGCTGGTAGACGATGGCGTCCTTGGCGCGGTCCGCGGGCGCGGGGTCGAGAACGCCCGTCGCGAATCCGACCGCCGACTGCGCGGCGCTCGTCGAGTGGTGGTACACGCTGGTCAACTCCCTGCGCTCGCCCGGAATCCCGCGTGTCCGGACCCGGCCGGGCACGCCTGTGCCCGGTTGGCCGTGCCACCGTGCACGTCGACAGAGTATGGCACTCAGTGCCAGTCGTAAAGGCACTGCGTACCCCTAATCTGAGGTCTTCGGATGTCAGGCGCGGCCGAACGCGGTCTCGATCTCCTGTACCACCCGCCACAGCGGCGCGTCCCGCCGCGAGACGAGGACGACCACGTCGTCCGGGTGTTCCGCCGGGACGCCGAACAGCGCGGCCGACGCCCCGCCCGCAGCGGGGCCGGCGGCCTCGGTGCCGAACGCGGCCTGCACGTACCCGAGGGCGTGGCCGACCGTCTCGTCCGCGTCGACCCGCCCGTCCGAACGCAGCCAGGAGCGGAGCGCGTTGTTGTGCGCCGCGACCACGGCCGCCGCGACGACATCCGCCCGCAGTGTCCCGTCGGGGCGGCCGGCGTACCGGCCGCGCAGGTACTCGGCGAGCGCGCGCTCGTAGCGCCACACCACCGACAGCTCGTACGCGCGCAGGCCCGGGACCTGCTTGGTGAGCCGGTAGCGCTGCACGGAGAACGTGGGGTTCTCCGCGTACATCCGCAGCACCAGCCGCGCCGCGTCGCACACCCGCCGCACCGGCTCGCACTCCGGTTCGCCGGCCGCCAGGAAGGCGGTCATGTCGGCCAGGCACCCCTCGTGGTCGGGGAAGACCACGTCCTCCTTGGACGGGAAGTAGCGGAAGAACGACCGGCGCCCGACCCCCGCGAGGGCAACGATGTCGTCGACGGTCGTCTGCTCGTACCCGCGCTCCAGGAAGAGCCGGAAGGCCGCCGCGACCAGGGCGTCCCGCATGGGCGGCTTGGCGGGCGGTGCCGCGCTGCTGGAGCTCATGGACGCGAACGTAGCATTCCGTCGACCCGTATGGCACTCAGTGCACCAGGTCGGGGGACTGAGTGCTCTGCCGACTGTCCCGGACCCGTTCCCGCTGCCGGGCTGAACCGGTGGGGCGGTCCTCCCGTATGTGTTCTCGGGGATCGCGGACTCCCCGTGCGCACGGGGAGTGGAAGGAGAGCAGTGTGTCGACACCGCCCGACCCTGAACAGCCGCACCGCGGGCCGGTCCTGGAACCGGTCCGGGTCCTGCGCCCCCGTCGGCTCGACACCCTCGCGGAGCTGATGCGCGAGTTCCACGCGGATGCGGAGGCCGCCGAGAAGACGAGGGAGGCCGCGGAGGCGAAGGAGGCGAGGAGCCGGAGCGCCGCGGACTTCGAGGCCTTCGAACCGGCCGCCGGTTCCGGCACCGGGTCGTTCGGCTCCGGCACCGGGTCCTTCGGCTCCGGTATCGGATCCTTCGGCTCCGGCATGGAGGACGAGACCCAGGAGCTGCCGCCCGTCACCGACGGTCCGCGCACCGCCGCGCCCGGCGGCCGTGGCCACGGTCACGGCGCCGACCCGTCCCGTTCCTTCGGCTTCGGGCCGGGACTGCGCCGGGCCGCCGTCGTGGTGGCCGTCGGCGCGGCCGCCCTGGTCGGCTTCGGCTGCGCCCTGCTGCTGCCGGGCCGCGAGGGCACCGCCGAGGCCGCGCAGCCGTCCGCGTCCGCCACCACGGCACCGGCCTCCACCCCACCGGCCTCGGACACCGCCACCGACCCCGACGGCGCCGGCACGCTCCGCCAGGGCGACACCGGCCCCGAGGTCGTCGAGCTGGAGCAACGCCTGCTGCGCATCCCGGACGTCTACCGCGACGGCTCCACCGGCGGCACCTACGACGCCGCCCTGACCGCCGCCGTGGAACGTTTCCAGGTCTGGTACGGCATCAGCGGCGACGAACGCGGTGTCTACGGCGACGACACCCGCCGCGCCCTGGAGTCCCGCACCAGTCTCACCGACGGCTGACGGCCCGGACGGCTGACGGCCTGGACGGCTGACGGCCTGGAGGGGTGACGGCCTGGAGGGCCGGCTAGGGGGGCGACTACTCCTCGTCCGACACCGGCACCCGGATGTCCAGCACGCACACGTCGTCCCGCCGTTCGCCCGCCAGCATCGCTGCGAGCAGCGCGTCCAGGGAGGCGGGTCCGGCGGCGAGCGCGGCCGCGGCCAGGCGGTCCAGGCCCGCGTCGATGTCCTCGCCGGGCCGCTCGACCAGGCCGTCGGTGTACAGCAGCAGCCGGTCGCCGGGCTCCAGCAGGAACTCGGCGGACTCGTAGACCGGCGCCGCCGACGCGCCGAGCAGCATGCCGGCCGGACGGTCGAGGCGGTAGGCCCTGCCGCCGCGCAGGAGGAGGGGCGGCGGGTGACCCGCCTGGGCCCAGGTGAGACGCCGCTCGGCCGGGTCGTAGCGGGCGAGGACGAGCGTCGCGGTGGACTGGGCGTCGCGCGAGTGCAGGAGCAGGAAGTTGAGCCGGGCCAGCGCACCGGTCAGGGAGGAGCCGGTGCTCACCATGCCCTTGGCGGTGAACCGCAGCTGGGCCATCGTGGCCACGGCGTCGACGCCGTGGCCCGCCACGTCGCCGACCACGAACAGCGCGGTGTCGTCCGGCAGTTCGACGGCACTGAACCAGTCACCGCCGACATGCACCCCCGCCTGTGCGGGCAGATAGGCGACCTCGACGCGCAGCCCGTGCAGCCGCACCGGATTGCTGGGCAGCGGCAGCAGCGCGTGCTGGAGTCGGGCGGCGAGCGCACGCTCGGCCTCCAGCACGCCACGCTGCATCAGGATCGCGCGCTCGCTGTCCACCAGGGCGAGTTCGGCGCTGCGCTGCGCGGTGAGGTCCTGCACGAACCCGTGCACCTCGACGACCGTGCCGTCCGGGGCGGCCACTGCCTCCGCCACGGCCCGCAGATGCCGTACGGCGTTCCCGGTCCTGATCCGGAACGGCACGTCGAACGACCGGCCGGAGCGGGCTAGTTCGGAGACGGCGCGGGCCAACGCGTGGGCGTCCTCGGGCAGCACCAGGTCCGGCAGCCGGTCGAGCGGGACCGCTCCGCGCCCCGGGTCGCGGCCCAGGATGGTGTACACCTGGGAGGACCAGCTGACCTGATGGGTAATCAGGTTCCAGTTCGCCCAGCCCAGGTTGCCCAGCCGCTGCATGTCCGCCAGCCGCTGCTCCTGTCGCGCCTCCGTGTCGTGCCGCAGCCAGGTCACCAGCAGTCCGTCGCCGAGCCGCGCGGCGCGCACTGAGTAGGTGGCGGTCACGGTCACCCCCGCGACGACCTCCTCGTAGACGAACGGCTCGCCCTCGTACGGCTCGCCTCCGCCGAGCGCCTTCAGATAGCCCTGCCACAGCGACTCGCCGGCGACGGAGGGATAGCTCTCCAGGATGTGCGAGCCGATCAGCTCGCGACCGGTGCGGCCGAGGATGTCGACGGCGCCCGGAGTGGCCGCCTCGATGCGGTAGTCCTCCACCTCCCCGGTGGCGGTGCGCAGCGGGATCAGCAGGACCGCGGCTCCCGGAAGCGCGTCCAGCACCGACTGCACCGCCGCGGAGAGGTCCGAGGCCACCGGCTCGGCGGGGGTGTCCAGGGCGCCGAGCCGGCCGGCGCTCAGCCGGGCGACGGACTGCAGCAGCTCACGGTCCGCGAGCCCGAAGGCGGCCGCGGGCCGGCGCAGTACCCCGAGGGCCACGTCCGCCGACACCGGCAGCCAGGCCCGGGACAGCCAGCGCCCGGGCGGCTCGTCGATGAGCTGGAACTCCTGCCGGTCCTCGGCGAAGTCCTCCAGCCACAGCGGCTCACCGGCCTTGAGCGCCTGGAGCGGAGCGAACCCCTGCAGCGGCGGAACCCGGTGCCACTGGGCGGCGATTGCCGCGTCCAGCCCCGAGTGCCCGATCAGTTCGAGCCCGTCGCCGGGCGGCAGCCGCCGGTACAACAGCACCGCGTCGGCGTCGACCCGGGGCGCCAGGTGTTCACGGAGCGCCCCGGCCAGCTCCTGCGGGGAGCCGACGTGCAGCAGGGCCGTGCCGAGACGGCCGAGGATCTCGGCGGTGCCGGGCGGGGCGGGCGACGTCCGGGGCACGGCCGGGGCGGGCGGTTCGGTGGCGAGGGCCCCGGCGGCGGGCGCGGTGGGCGTCAGGGCGCCGAGGGTGAGCCAGCACTCCTCCAGCAGCGTGCGGTTCCCGGCCTCGGCCCGGTTCAGCAGGGCCTCGTGCGCGGCGTCGGGGGAGCAGCCCGTGGTGGTCATCAGCGCACCCTTGGCACGCTCCACGACCGCGGAAGTTGCCGCCGATTCCCGCAGTCGGTCCAGCTCGGCGCGCTGCCTGGACACGATCCTGGCCAGGGCTGCCAGCTCGGCGACGGCACCGGTGTCCACGGCCGGCACGTACTCGCTCGTCACGGGTCGAGCATGGCACAAGAAGGTGCATCCGATCACACTTGCACCCGATCCGTGAAGGATATGGGCATCCGCGGACGGATATGGTCAGCGGCCGGTGCTGTGCCCGACGAGTGCCTCGGTGACCGCGCGGACGCTGCGGGCGATGTGCTGCAGCTGCATGACCTCGGCCGCGTACAGCTTGATGGTGTGCTCGATGACCGACTCCGGCAGGCCGAGCAGGGGCAGTTCGGCGCGTGCGGTCTGCAGCGCCGTGCGCGCCACCCGGACCTCCTGCTGGACCTGGATCTGCGCGTGCCGGGCGAGCAGCACGGGGTGCCGGATCAGCGCCGGGTAGCTGGCGTAGCGGGCCGGGACCAGCTCGCGCAGCCACTTGGCGGCGGAGCGCTCCCAGTCGTAACTCCCCGGTGCCTTGACCTGGCAGGGCCAGTCGGGGCTGATGCGCGCGGTCGTCGTCAGAGTCATGGTCATCGCTTCCCGGTGTGCGGCGTCGTGAGGGTGCTCGACGGGGATCTGGGCGGCTCCGGCCTAGGGGATGGCCGGAGCCGCCGCGGGCGAATCGCACAGGCGATGCCCGTTCGAACATCCCCGGCGCCGACGCGGGTAGGAGACGGCGGCTGGGGGTGTCCGTGCGAGGCCCCGGGCGTCGGCCGCCGGCACTGCGGTTGGTGCTGCGTGCGCATGGGCGGTCCGTCGGCTTTCTGGGGGCGGGTGCGAGCGGTGCGTCCTCGGGTGCGGAACGTGCCCGGAGTGGGCCGGGGGTGATCCGTTCAGCAGTATTTATATATGCCGTCCGGTTTGCAAGACGTATGAAAACATTCATGCGCGAAATGAGGTGAATACTCCCTCTACGCGGTCATGCGGAGGACGTCGGATCCGGGGTCAGTCCTTGAGGAAGAACTGGTGCTCCTCGGCCACCTGCTCGTACTCCTCCAGCCGCGCCTGGGTGCGCCCGGGGTCGGCGTCGGTCATGGCCTGGAGCAGGGCGGCGGCCATCAGACCGGGCGCCGCGTAGGTGTCGAAGACCAGGCGGGACCCGATGCCGGTGCTGAAGGTGACGTCGGCCTCGTCGGCCAGCGCGCCGAGCGCCAGGTCGGTCACCAGCGCGACCCGCAGCCCCGCCGTGCGCGCCACCCGGATCGCCGTCAGCGTCTCCTGAGCGTGCCGCGGCATGCCGAACGCCAGCACCCAGGTGCCGCCCGCTTCGCGCGACTGCAGCAGCGCGTCGTAGGCCACGCTGCCGCCCCGGGTCACCACACGTACATCGGGGTGGATACGGCGGGCGGCGTAGGCGAAGTACTCCGCCAGCGAGACGGAGATGCGCAGGCCCAGCACGGTCAGCGGGGACGACTGGGACAGCTGGCGGCCGATCCAGATCACCCGGTCCGGGTCGGCGAAGTCCCGGCGCAGGTTCTCCAGGTTCTCGATCTCGGCGTCCACGGCGGCCTGGAGCTCGTTGCTGCGCTGCTCGGTGGCGGCCCCGGTGCCGCCCGCCAGGGTGCGCAGCGCGATCGACTGGAGCCGCTCGCGCAGCGCGGGGTAACCGCTGAAGCCGACCGCGCCCGCGAACCGGGTCACCGACGGCTGGCTGACCCCGACCCGCTCGGCCAGGTCGGTGATCGACAGGAAGGCCGCCTCGGTGATGTGGTCGATCAGGTACTGGGCGATGCGGCGCTGGCCGGGGGAGAGCCGGGGACCGTCGAAGAGCTCGCGGAGCTGGGAGGTGGGCGCGGCCTCCGCCTCCGGCACGGTTTTGCCCGAGGTGATCGCGGATGCCTGGGCCCGGGCCTGCTGCGGCGATGGCACCGAAGCGCCTCCTTTGTCTCCCACGAGGACTCAACATAGCTCACGGACCGTGGTGACCAGGGGTTGTGCGGTACGCCGGACCGTCCCGGCGCCGAACGCCAAGGATGCGGAAACAGCACCGGGATTCCGGCGCTCACCGGCGGCGGATGCGGTGGACCTCGCCGGTGGATCGGGTGGATCGTACGGTCACCGCCGATAGATGGTGATCGAATGACCGACATCATCGACCGGACGGCTGGTGTCGATCAATTCGGCCAGTGCGCCTCGTGCCTTGGCGGCCGACGAGTCCGAGACGACCAGCAGTCCGTGCACCTGCCCGGGCGGCACCTTGCGGGGGTCGGTGGCGTGGATGCCGTAGTACGCCGGGACGCCACTGCCCTTGTAGACCAGCCAGATCCGCTCGCCCGGGTAACGCTCCTTCAGCCGGTCGGCGAGCCGGCCCAGGTCCTGCCCCCAGTCCACGTTGGAGTCGTGCAGCCACAGATGCGTCTTCGCCGGACCCCCGAACGCCTCGTTGGCGTACGGCAGATAGAACGGGAACGCGCGCAGCGAGCTCACCGCGACGAACAGCACCAGCGCCCCGCCCACCGGCCGCGCCCACCGCCGGCGCACCGTCAGGACCGCGGCACCGGCCACCGCGAGGAACATCGGCATGAAGACCGCGTACCGCGTCCCGAAGTCCCGTGACCCGGTCATCGCCGAGGCCAGCAGCACGGCCGGCGGCAGCAGCAGGTACGGCGCGGCCCGCCGCAACCGCCGTACCGCCACCAGCGCGACGGCACCGGCCGCCCACAGCGCCAGCATGCCGAGCGGGGTCTTCACCAGCAGGGCGGCCGGCAGGTAGTACCAGCGGGAGCCGGTGTAGAGGTGCCCGAACAGGTAGCCCTGCCAGGGGTAGTCCTCCAGGGCGAACTGCATGCGCATGCCGTCCCGGTAGGCCTGTGGGAAGGGCATCAGGTCGACCAGGAGGCCCCGCAGTCCGGGCACCGCCGGCACGGGCTCGGCGGACAGCGGACGGAGCCGGGGATCGACCGCCAGGTAGGAGAGCCAGACGACGGCGACCGCGGTCACGGCCACCACGGCGGCCGCGGCGAGGGCGCGCAGCGCACGCCCCGGGCGCGCCCCCCACACCGACACCACCGCCAGAGCCACGAGCACCGGGATCGCGGGCAGCGCGCTCATCTTCGTCGCCACCGAGGCCCCCAGCGCGGCCCCCGCCAGGGGCAGGTACAGCCGGGGCCGGCGCCGGGCCCGCCACACCAGCCAGGCCGAGGTCAGCACGAACCCGGCCGACGGCACGTCCAGGGTGGCCAGCGAGCCGTGCGCGATCACGTCGGGGGAGAAGCAGTACAGGGCGAGCGCCAGCAGCCCGGCGGCGGTACCGAGGACCTCGCGGGCGAAGGCGAACGCCACCAGACCGAACAGCAGCGTCAGCACGATCACCGGCAGTCGCGCCCACAGCATCACCCGCCAGGGGTCGTTGCCGGACGCGTACAGCAGATGCTGTCCCACCTGCCCCTGGTCGCCCTGGTACGACGGGTCGTAGTGCGGGTCGGCGACGGCGAGGCCGGCCATGACGACGAGCTTGCCGAGCGGCGGGTGCTCGGTGTTGTAGCGCAGCCGGTGCTCGTGGAGGTAGTCGGTCGCCGTGGCCACGTACACCGGCTCGTCGATGGTGGGTGTCTGCTGGACGGCGGTGGTCACCATGGCCGTCGCCATCTGGGCGAGCAGCAGCACCGCGAGGACCGGCACCAGCCACCGGCGGCGGGCGCGCAGGGCGGCGGTCAGCCGGGCCGCGGTGGTGCGCCGGGGGAGCGGCCCGGGGTCGGCGGGGACGCCGGGGAGGTCGGGGACGTCGGGTTCGAGGACCGACTGCTGTTCGCTTGCCATCTTCCGCCCCGCGGGGACACCGGGCCCGCGGTGACGGGAGCGATCACGAGCAGCCATGGGCCCTACTGTCGCATCGCTCCCGCCACCGGGCGCGTCACCGCTTCACGAGTCGTACCGACAGACCGTCTGCCGTGTACACGGGTACGGCCCGCAGCGTGGCGGAGTTCAGCTCCACCTTGTCGAACTGGCCGCGCAGCCGCGGAGCGTCGACGACCGGCAGGGTGCTGCCCGCGGCCGGCGGGCGCTCGGTGTCGAGGGTGAGGGACAGGGTGGTGCCCCTGCCGAGGACGGCCAGGTGCTTCACCGTCAGCGGCGCCTTGCGGCCCTTGGCCAGGGTGACCTCCAGGGCGCCCGCGTCCTGCGTGTACGTGCCGCGCACGAACAGCTCCCCGGTAACCCGCAGGGTGCCGGCCGAGACCCGGACGTCACCGCGGCCCAGCGCGTCCTCGGAGGCGGCGACCAGGGTGCCGGCGGCCAGCACGGTGCCGCCCCGGTAGCGGTTGTCGCCGGTCAGGGTCAGCGTGCCGGTGCCCTTCTTGGTGAGCGCGCCGTGGCCGTCGATGTCGTTGCGCCAGGTGTCGGCCGCCGCGAACCCGCCGGCCGCCGCGTCCAGGGTGACCGCGACGTCCGCGTCGAAGGCGCCGTAACCGTCGGCGGCGGCGAACAGGTTGAGGCGGCCCCACTGCTCCGGGCCGTCCAGCAGCACGTACCCGGAGGGCAGGCCGGTGGTGCGCAGCACCTCGCGGCGCTGGTCGGCGGTGAGGTACGGCTGCCGGGTCTCCAGCAGCACCTCCGCGCCCTTGGGCACGGCGAACGGCAGCTCGCGGCCCTCCCGGTCCAGGATGTACGTCAGCCGGGGCGTGGCCGCGCGCTCGTTGGCCTCGCGGTCGGCGTACGGGTCGGTGGCGGTGCCGGCGGAGTGGGCGTAGGCGTACAGGGTGTCGGAGGTGCTGCCGGTCTGCGCCTCGAAGTACGCGAGGGCCTGGGCGCGGGCGGCTGCCTTGAGGTCGGCGTTGGCCGGGTCGGCGAGGGTGGCGGCGGCCAGGGCGGTGGCCATGACGCGGCCGCCGATCACGTCGACCGTGTTGTGCATGCCCGCGATGATCCGGGTGTCGCTCAGCTCCAGCGCGCGGGCGACCAGCTCCTGGAAGCGCTCCGGCACCGCGTACGCGTAGGCGAGGCCCGCCAGGTGGAAGGCGTTGGTGTGGCCGGACGGGAAGCCGGCGTCGTCGGTGGGGGAGGTGCTGCGCTGGCGCAGCAGCTGCGGGGCGACGACCACGTCGGACTCGTAGACCGGGTAGCCGTACGCGTCGGTCGTGCCGGTGTCGACGACCTCGCTGTCCTCGTTCATGCGCCACGGACGCGGGTACTGGTAGGCGTACTTGGACGGGTTGCCGGACGCGTAGTTGCCGCGCAGGGTGTCGACCAGGGTGGCCACCTTGCCCAGCGCGGAGTCGTGCGAGCCCGCGCCGAGCGCCGCGCCCGCCGGGGCGTCGGCCGGGACGGCGTCGTTGATGGTGGTGGCGGGGGTGCCGTCGGGCGCGCTGGTGATCGAGGTGACCGCGAGGGCACCGGCCTTGTAGAGGTCGGCGAGCGGGCCGAGGCCGACGATCATCGCGTAGCTCTGGTGCTGGCGGTCGTAGAGGAACGCCTTCTTCGCGTCGGCGGCGCTGCGCTTTCTGGTGATCTTGGCGCAGTACCGCATGTTGTCGCGCAGGATGTCCGCGCGCAGCACGCTGCCGGTGTTCCAGGCGGAACCGGTCTTCCAGATCTGCGCGAAGCCGCCGAGGATGCGCACCACCGCGTTGGTGTCGGCGGTGAGGTTGGTGCTGATGTTCGTCTTGTAGTCGTCGACGAACGCCAGGGCCGTGGCGGCCTTGGCGTCGGCGGCCGCGAGCCAGCCGACGAAGGTCGGGGCGGCCAGCACACCCGCCGACGCGCCGAGCGAGGTCTTGAGGAATCCCCGTCGGCCGACGGCGAGTCCACGGGCCGGAGAAGCGGGGTGGTGCCCGGCAGGTGACGGCATGGAGGTGCCTCTCTCGAGTTCTACGGCGCGGCGGCCGGAGGGGAGTCGACGCGAACGCCCGGTGCGCCCGATGTGCGGGGGCGTGTGGGTTCGCGTGGGAAAAGTGTTGAACGAGCGAAGTTCTAGGACCGGTCCGTGTCCCGGTGGCCATGGTCCAACGACCGGGACATGGACCGGAGTTGAACGGCAGCCCGGTGGTTCACAGGAAGAACCGCCCGGGACCTGCGTGTTCGCAGCGTCGAACGGCCCGTGGTCCAGGCACGTGGGACCGGACGGGCTGCGGACAGGTTTCTCACAGGACCGAACGCGCCAGCGCCACCGCTCCCTCGACCGGCGGGAGTCGCAACGGCTGTGGCCGGGCGCCGGGTACGGCCTCGGCGAGGGCGGCGGCGAAGGCGTCGTACAGCCGCGGCTGGGAGAGGATCGTGCCGCCCGCGACCACCACGTCGTCCACGGCGAGACCGCGGGCGGCGAGCCGGGCCACGAGGGCGGCGAGGGCGCGGCCGCCGTCGGCTATCACGTCGGCGGCGAGCCGGGAGCCCGCGTCGGCCGCGGCGAAGAGCACCGGGGCGTGCCGGCCCCACTCGGCGGAGACGTCGGAGGCGCCCTCAAGGGCGGCGCCGAGCGCGGGTACCTCGGCCACCTCGAAGGCGGCGACGAGCCCGGTCGCGAGCGCGTCGGGGGCCTCGCCGCGGTCGTGCGCGGCCCAGACGGCGCGGGCGGCCTCCCGGACGAGTCCGGCGGCGCCGCCCTCGTCGCCGAGGACCGCGCCCCAGCCGCCCACCTGCACGGGGCTGCCGTCGGCCTGCCGGCCGACGGCCACCGAGCCGGTGCCGGCGACCAGGCCGACACCCTTGTCCAGGCCGGCGGCGGGGACGAGGAGCTCCGCGTCGCCCACCACCCGGACGGGCACGCCGAGGAGGTCCCGCAGCGCGGCGGCGATGCCGGCGCACTGGCGGGGGGTCTCACAGGCGTGCCCGCCGACGGCCAGGGCGGCCGGGCGGGTGCCGGGGGGCAGGGCATCGTGGACCAGCGCGGTCAGCCAGCGGGCCGCGGCGGCCGGGTCGTGCGGCCGCCAGCCGCTGCTCGGACGGACGTGGTCGGCGACCCGCTCCGGGCCGGCGACGGCGCGGAGCTGGGTCTTGGTGCCGCCGACGTCGATGCCGACCACAAGCGGGGAAGAAGGTGCGTCCTGCACGGATCCTCTTTCGTCGTCTGGGCGAACAGCGCCGAAGAGCTTGGCACTGTGCTACGACGGCGGGCGAACCGTGCCTGGCCGAACAGGAGTTGTGCAAGTCGGGAAGCCCCGGGACGGGCTTCTTGCGGAGCACGGCAGGCGAGTACCGTGTACTTCGTTAGGAAGTTAACTAACGAAGTACAGTGCGTCAAGAGTTGCCGCGGACTCGATCAACGGGACGCTGTCGAGGCCAGAACCGCGCGGCACAAGGGCACCGCATCGCCGCCTCCCCCGGCACCCGGGGGAGCGCGGCCCCTGACCCATGGGGGAACTGTGGAACACGTCGTGGCTGAGGCCCCCCGGCTCACCGAGAGCGCCGGCGCGGTCTTCGCCGTGCTGGCCCAGGCCGGCAGCGCCACCCGGCCGCAGCTCGCGAGCCTCGCCGGCCTGTCCAAGCCGACGGTCTCCGCCGCCGTCGCGGAGCTGGAGGGAGCCGGTCTTGCCACCCACTCCGGCACCGCCTCCAGTGGCACCGGCCGCTCCGCCGCCGTCTACGGCCTCGGGCCCGCCTCCGGCTCGGTCCTGGCCGTCGATCTCGGCCCGGCCCGCACCCGGGTCCGCGCCTGCGCCCTGGACGGCACCCTGCTCGCCGAGGCGGACACGCCCCGCACCCGGGCGGCCGACGCCGTCCGCGAGGCCCTGGCCGCGCTGCCCGCCGGGGCCCCGCTGCGGGCCATCGTCGTCGCCATCGGTGACGTCACCGCCCCCGACCGGGCGGGCACCGGGATGCGCCCGGCGACCGCCAAGGCCGGGCCCGTCTTCGACGCGGTCTCCGTCGCCCTGCCGCCGGGGGTGCCCGTCCACCTGGAGAACAACGTGAACTGCGCGGCCCTCGCCGAACTCCACGAGGGCGCCGCCCGGGGCCGCCGTACCTTCGGCTACCTGCGGATCGGCGTCGGTATCGGTCTGGGCATCGTCATCGGCGGCCACGTGCTGCGCGGCGCCAACGGCGCGGCCGGTGAGCTCGCCCGGCTGCCCTACCCCTGGGACGACGACCGGGAACCCCGCCAGGAGGCCCTGGAGGCCTACGTAGGCTCGCAGGCCCTGCTGCGCCGGGCGGCCGAGGCCTGGCCGGAAACCGACGGTCCGTGCCCGCGCACCGCCGACCGGCTCTTCGCGCTGGCCGCCCAGGGCCGGGAGCCCGCGCGTGCCGTCGTCGCCCGGCACGCCGCCGACGTGGGCCGGCTGGCCGCCGCGGTGGCCGCCGTACTGGACCCGGGGCTGATCGTGCTGGGCGGCAGCACGGGCGCGGACCCGCAGGTCCTGCCCGGGGTGCGGGCCGAGCTGGGGCGGCTGAGCTGGCCCACCGAGGTGGTCAGCAGCCAGATCGGCGACCTCGGTACCGTGGTGGGTGCCGCCCGGCTCGCCGTGGCCAAGGGAGTCCAAACCGTGACCGAAGGCGCGCAGGCGAAGGATTGACGGCTTCCTAATCGGTCTGCCAATGTCCGGACAAGCGCTTTCTAAGTCGGCCGGGACGCCGACTTGGGGTGAGCCTCCCAGCCCGTACACGACGTACGGCAACCGCGCGAGGGCGTGCCCGTGCGGTGACGGCCAGGACGGCCGGGGATCTCGCCCCGCGTGGACGATGCGGCCGGGCGAGGCCGCGCCCCCCGGAAAGTGACTTTTCCTTCAAAATGCACCCGTGCCGCCTCAGCCGGCGCCGTGCTCCGTCCGTTCGACGAAATGGGATCGAAGATGACCACTGTGGGTGTGCGGCGCACCAGCCGACTCGGCCGCGGCGGTATGCGCCGCCTGATTCCCCTCGCTGCCGTGGCCTCGGCAGGAGCCCTGCTGCTCTCCGCCTGCGGGTCGGGGTCCGGCTCGGGCGGGACCTCCAAGTCGCTGACGTTCTGGATCTCCACGGTTCCGGGACAGGACGCGGGCTGGAAGAAGCTGGTGGCGCAGTACAAGAAGGAAGCCGGCGTCGACGTCAAGCTCGTCAACATCCCCTACGACGGCTACCCGACGAAGCTGCACAACGCCGCGCAGGCGAACTCCCTGCCCGACGTCGCGGACGTGCCGGCGCTTGACCCGATCTGGTCGAGCAAGCTGATCGACCTCAGCTCCATCGCCAACAACAAGAGCTACAACATCAACGCCAACTTCCTCGCCAAGGACTCGTCCGGGAAGGTGCTGTCCATCCCCTCGGACGTCACCGCGTCCGGCCTGTTCATCAACAAGACGCTGTTCAAGAAGGCCGGTGTCGCCGTCCCGACCTCGCCCTCGGACACCTGGACCTGGACCGAGTTCATCGCGGCGGCGAACAAGGTCCGGGAGAAGACCGGCGCCAAGTACTCCCTGACCTTCGACCAGTCGCCGTCCCGGCTCCGCGCCATGGTGTACGAGATGGGCGGGAAGTACGTCCACGCGGACTCCTCCGGCAAGTTCTCGGTGGACGCGGCGACCACGAAGGCCGTGAAGTACTTCGTCGGTCTGAACGACGACAAGGTCATGCCGAAGTCGGTGTGGACCAGCGGCGCCGACCCGTCGGCCATGTTCCAGAGCGGTGACGTGGTCGCCTACTGGTCCGGCGTCTGGCAGGTCGCCTCCTTCGCGGACAGCATCAAGAAGTTCGACTGGGCGAGCGTCCCGACCCCCGCCCAGCCGGTGCAGGCCAGTGACGTCAACAGCGGCGGCATGATGGTGGGCTTCAACAACAACGGCGCCGCGTCCACCGCCGCGCAGAAGTTCCTGTCCTGGGTGTACGACCCGAAGCAGTACACCGAGCTGGTCGAGGCCTCCGGGTTCCTGCCGGTCGAGAGCGGTCTGACCCCGAAGTACCCCTTCACCTCCGACGCGGCGCAGGCGGCGTTCAAGCTGTACAACGAGGAGATCCCGCTCTACGCCCCGATCTCGGGTTACTTCAACAACGCGCAGACGGCTTGGGTGCTGAAGGGCAAGAGCCTCACCACCGACCCGACCAAGACGGAGCTCGGCAAGGCGATCAACGGCCAGCAGTCGGCCGACAAGGCCCTCCAGAACATCGTGGACGGCTACAACCAGCAGGTCGGCGGCTGATCGTAGGCCCAAGGGCCCGGGCGGCGGGGTCGAGACACCGCCGCCCGGGCCTGGTCGCCCACGTGATGCCGGGCTCACGGCGTGAGCCCACAGCAATCCATCCACCAGCACGGAAGTCAGGAAGATGACAAAAAGTGCCGCGGCAGTGTCCGTGAGGCAGCCCAGGAGACGCAGTACCTACACCCTCGCGCCGCTCGTCCTCATCGCGGCCAATGTCGTGCTCTTCGCGCTGTTCTTCGCGTGGCCGGCGGTGATCGGGCTCGTCTACTCCTTCACGAACTACACGGGTGTGGGGGCGTACCAGTTCATCGGGCTGGACAACTACCACAACCTGTTCGGGGACTCCGCCTTCTACGACGCGCTGACCCGGACGCTGCTGTACACCGTCCTCTTCGTTCCGCTGAACTTCGCGCTCTCACTGCTCGCCGCCAACCTGCTGGTGAGCAAGCACGCCAAGGGCGCGTCCGTCGCCCGTGTCATCTTCTTCATTCCGTGGCTGCTGTCGCCCATTGTCGTGGGTGTCCTGTGGCGGTGGCTGTTCGGCGAGAACTTCGGACTGGTCAACTACGTCATCGAGAAGCTCGGCGGGTCCGCCGTGCCGTGGCAGTCGAACGCGGACCTGTCGCTGCTGGTGGTGGTGTTCGCGGCATCCTGGGCCTGGACGGGCTTCTCGATGCTGCTGTTCATCGCGGCGATCAAGAACGTACCGGTGTCGTACTACGAGGCGGCCTCGCTCGACGGGGCCGGCCCCTGGCGCCAGTTCATCAGCATCACGCTGCCCAGCATTGCGCCCACCTCGTTCATCGTGATCCTGCTCAACACGATCAACGCGATGAAGGAATACCCGGTGTTCGTCTCCCTCAACAACGGCGGACCCGGAACGTCGAACAACCTGCTTGTTCAGTACATCTATCAGACCGGCTTCCAACGGGGCCAGATCGGCTACGCGAGCGCCGCGTCGTTCGTGCTCATGCTCATCCTGATGGCCGTCGCGATCATCCAGCTGATCGTCAACCGGCGGGTGGAGAACCGATGACAACCACAGACACGCCACGCCCGGTCGACGCCGGTCCCGGACGGGCCGTTTCCACAAAGCGGTCCCGCGGTGCGAGCAGCGGCGGACTCCGGCGGGCAGTACCCGCGACGACACTGCTGTGGATCATGGCGTGCCTCTACGGGCTGCCGGTGCTGTGGTTCATCCTCAGCTCCCTCAAGCCGGCCGGGGACCTGTTCTCCTATCCGCTGACGCTGATTCCGCACCACCCCACCCTGTCGGGTTACTCCCAGGCGTGGCGCAGTGCCAACTTCTCCCAGTACTTCATCAACACGGCCATCGTGTGCGTGGTCACGACGATCCTCACGGTGGGCGTCAGCTGCTGCACCGGGTACGCGCTGGCCAAGTACGACAACAAGTGGCTCAAGGCGTTCTTCATCTGCATCCTGGCCACCACGATGCTGCCGGGCGAGGTCATGCTCGCCCCCGAGTTCCTGGTGGTCCGCAACCTCGGCCTCTACAACTCGTTCGCCGGCATCATCCTCCCGGCCGTGCTCACGGCGACCGGCTGCTTCATGTTCCGCCAGTTCTTCATCACGGTCCCCGACGAACTCGTGGAAGCCGCACGCATCGACGGCGCCCGCGAACTGTCGATCTTCCTGCGGATCATGGTGCCGCTCTCCCGGCCCATCATGCTGACCCTCGCCATCCTGTCCTTCCAGTGGCGGTGGAACGACTACATCTGGCCGCTGCTGATGCTGAACGACCCCAACAAGTTCACCGTGCAGATCGGCATCCAGAGCATCGTCGGCGCGCAGAACATCAACTGGTCGGTCCTGCTCGGCGCATCGGTCATCTCCATGATCCCGCTGATCGCCATCTTCCTGGTCTTCCAGCGCTACGTCATGGGCGCCGACATCAATGCCGGCCTGAAGGACTGACCGTGTCCACCCCGCTTGACCACGAGTTCGTCCGCGCGGTGGCCGGCGCCGCCGACCGGTCGGCCGCACCCCTGGCGGCCGACCCCGAGCAGGACCCCGCCGACGTCACCCACCGCGCCCTGGCACGCCAGGTGAAGACCCTGGTCGCTGCGTACCGCTCCCCGGACTCGGCCCTGCACGGCAGCGGGCAGGCCATCGCCGCGGCGCTGACCCATCTCACCGCGCTCCGGTCCTTGCAGACCCCCTCCGGCCTCTTCGCCGGCGGCGACAACGTGCAGTCACCGCCGGATTCCGCGTTCACCGTCAACGACGTGTGCGACGCGCACGTCCTCGCCGTGGGCGCGGGGCCGGAACTGCGCGACGTCACGGCCGCGCTCGCCGAGATCGCCGGCGCCGCCTCCGGCGCCCTCCTGACCGGTGGGGTGCACACCCCGAACCACCGCTGGGAGCTGTGCGCGGCGCTGGCCCGGCTGCACCGGTCGTTCCCGGACAGCCGGCTGCTCGACCGCGTCGACGCATGGCTCGCCGAGGGCGTCGACATCGACGCGGACGGCCTGTACTCGGAGCGCAGCGCCAACTACGCGGCCCACGTCTCCAACCCGTCGCTGCTGCTCCTGGCCGACGTCCTCGGCCGCACCGACCTGCGGGACGCCGTCGAACGCAACCTCACCGCGACCCTGGACCTCATCAGGCCGGACGGCACGGTGGAGACCGTCCACTCGCGCCGCCAGGACCAGAACCGTCCGTTCCCGCTGGCGCCCTACCTGCCGCACTACCGGCTGCTCGCGATCCGCACCGGCCGGGGCGACTTCAGCCGGGCGGCGCGGCGGGCGGCCGCCGACGGCATCGACGACCCCGACCTGCTCGCGCAGACCCTCCTCAGCCCCGACCTGCGCCGCGTACTGCCGGCACCGGCGCCGGAACCCCTTCCCCGCGACCGGTACATCGCCACGGCCCGCCTCGCCGCACGCGCCTCCGCCACCGCGCACAGCGTCCTGTACGGCGGCTCGGACGTGCCCGGACACCGGCGCATCCGCTCGGGCCTCGCCTGCAACCCCACCTTCCTGCGCCTGTTCGCCGGCGACGCCGTCCTCGACGCGGTCCGGCTCTCCCGGGGATTCTTCGACCTGGGCCCGTTCCGCGCCGCCGATGTGGAACGGCTCGCCGACAACCGGTACCGGCTCACCGAAACCCTCACGGCCGCCTACTACCAGCCGCTCCCGCCGGACCGGCGACGGGCCGACGGCGCCTACCGCATGGCGGACGAGGGACGCTTCTCGGCCGCGATGGCCTTCCCGGACCGACCCCGGGACGAGGTCTCCCACACGACCCGCGTCGAGGCGGAGCTGCGGGACGACGGTGCCGACCTGCGGATCGACATCAGCGGACCACGGGTGCCCTGGGCCCTGGAACTGACCTTCCGGCCGGGCGGCGTGCCCGAGGGCGCCGTAGCGATCGGCGACGGGCGCTGGTGCCTGACGACCGGGCCGATGACCTACCGGGTCGGTGCCGACGAGATCCGGGTCGAGGCCGACGTCGAGGCGGGCGAACCGCTCGCCGGACCGGACCGGAGCGACGTACTACGGTACGACCCGGGACAGGACCACACCGTGGTGGGCGGCACCGACGCGTCGACCGGGAACCGCGTCTACCTCGGTGGGCACGGCCCTCAGACACTGAGCGTCACACTGCGCGCCCGCCGTCCCTGACCCGTCGTCCGACCCTGACAACCCACGCCACGGCCACCTCCGGAATGAAGGGCTGACCCCCTCCGATGCACCTGCCGCGCCAGCTCGGCCCGCTGCACGACCTGCCGTCCACCCCCGAGGCGTACGACGCGGTCCTCGCCGACGTCGTCGAACAGGCCCTGGCCCGCCTCACCCCCGAGGGCAACCTCGAACACCCCGACGCGGACGACGACATCGGCGACACCTCCCTCGGCGTCACCTCCCTGCTGGCCCTCGCCTGGCAGCGGTCCAAGGACCCGCGGCTGCCGGAGGCGGTGCGCCGCAGCCTCGCCTTCCATCTGCGCGAACGGGTCTACACCGAGGACAACCCCGGCTACCCGAACCTCACCGTCCGCAATTCCGGACTCCCGTACGCCCGTTACGTCCTGGCGGCGGGCGCGCACCCGATCGGGGACTGGCCCAGCACGGTCTGGGCGCTGCTCCAGACCGTGAACGTCCTCGACCTCGCGGACGGCCTGGTCGACGAGGGACAGCGCGCGGAGCTGGTCGAGGTGGGCCGCGGTTACTGGCGCTGGCTGACCGAGGCCACCTTCTTCAACCCGCAGGAGGCCGGCAACCAGGCCATCGGGTGTGTGGTCGGCGGCCTGATGCTGGCGCGGCATCTCCCGTCCGAGGAGGCGGAGCCGGTCCGCGAGCGGGCATTCGCCCTGTACACCGACAGGATCCGCGCTCACCGCGTCTCCGACCGGGGCGCGCTGCTGCCGCCCGAGCACGGCGGCGCCTACGACAACAACTACGGCCCGATCTCCCTGTCCTTCCTCGCCCAGGCCCACCGGATCAGCGGCGCGGAGATGTTCGCCGAGGACGGCGACGCACTCGCCCGCTACCTCGACGCCCGCCTGCCCAACGGCGGCTTCGACAACGGCGGCCCCCGCTACAGCGAACAGCACTCCGGCTTTGAATCCGTCCTCGGGCTGCGCTACTTCGGCGCCCGGATCGGCTCCGACCTGGGCCGCTACCGGGGCGACACCAACTGGGGACGGCACGCCGTCAAGCCGGACGGCGGTGTCGACGGGCACTTCGCCTGGATGCTGGTCTGGCAGATCCAGGACACCACCCCCTGGCACCGCGACCCGGCGACGGCCCCGGCCCGCCACCAACTCCGAGCCGGATCGGTCTCGGTGGCCTTCGACCACCGGATGACCCCGTCCCTGGTCGAGGCGGGCGGCACCTACTACCTGCCGGCGGCGGTGAACCGGCAGCACGGCTTCGGCCCGGTCCTGGACGGCTTCCTGTACTGCCGGCCCATGGGCGAGGTCCGGGTCCGGGACGTCCACACCGACGGCCTGACCGCCAAGCTGGTCAGCAAGCCGGTCGTGGGCCGTGACCACGTGCTGCGCCACGTGCGCTCCCTGTACGTCACGGACGGCACCCGGCTGTGGGTGACGGTGGCCGTGGAGCGGCTCGGCGGGACGCCGTACCTGCTGGCCGGGCTGCCCTACGCGGCGGACGTCGGCGACCGGGTGCGCCGGGTCGCCGAGGGCGAGGTGGCCGCGGCGGGCGCCCTGCGCCTCACGCACCCCGCCCGGCAGGGCGTGGACCACTTCGACGCGCGCGCCGAACTCACCCAGGAGCAGGCCGCGTTCGCCCTCGCCGCCGACCCGCGCGGCTACGGCAACCCGGACGAGGGCTGGCGCCACCTGGTCACCTCGACGGCCTATGAGGCCGAACCGGCGCCGGGCGCACCGGAGCACCTGCAGGTGTTCGCCGTGCGGTACGGGCCCGGCGCGGACTTCACGGTGTCGTTCGAGGGCGATCTGACGGTGCACACCGAGGCGTTCACGGTCGCCATCGGGCCCGAGGAGGCCCACGGCGTGCCCGAACTCGCCCTCACCGCCTGCTAGTTCAGCGACCGCTGCCCGCGTCGTACGGCGCGGGCAGCGCCGTCTCCGGAACCACCAGGTCCGCCCGGTCCCGGGTGTCGGCGACCAGGTCGGCGTTGCGCTGGTCGGTGCCCGCCACCCAGGCCACCGCCTGCTCGTGCCCCTTGCCGAACTCCTCGTGCCGGGCGACCAGTCGCCGTACCCGTTCCGCCTCGTCGATCTCGCAGAACCACACCTCGTCCAGAGCCGGCCGCACCCGCGCCCACAGACCGTCCCTCAGCAGCAGGTAGTTGCCCTCCGTCACCACCAGCCGGGCCGTCGGCAGGACGGGGATCACGCCCGCGACCGGCTGTTCAAGGACCCGCTCGAAGCCCGGCGCGTACACCACGACGTCCGTCTCCGCGCGCAACCGCCGCAGCAGCGCCGCGTACCCGGCCGCGTCGAAGGTCGCCGGCGCCCCCTTGCGGTCCCGCAGGCCGAGGCGGTCCAACTCGACGTCGGCCAGGTGGAAGCCGTCCATCGGCACGTGCGCGGCCCACGGCTCACCGGTGCCGTTCAGCTCCCGCACCAGGTGCTCGGCCAGGGTGGTCTTGCCGGCACCGGGGCTGCCCGCGATGCCGAGGATCGCGCGCGGGGACCGTCCGGCGAGTGAACGGGCGCGGTCGATGAGGTCGTCGAAAGTCAGCGGCACGCAAAAAGTGTGACATCGGGCCCGGCGGATGTGGCGGGCACCACCCACAGACCGCCACCCGGTGGGCAAGGATGCGGATATGACTGCACTCGGTCTGCCCGACACCATCCAGGCCTGTCTCTTCGATCTCGACGGGGTCGTCACCAAGACGGCCGTCGTGCACGCGGCGGCCTGGAAGGAGACCTTCGACGCCTTCCTGCGCGGCCACGACGGGCAGCGGCCCTTCGACGCGGTCGCCGACTACGACGAGTACGTCGACGGACGCCCGCGCGCCGACGGGGTCCGCGCCTTCCTCGACTCCCGCGGCATCCACCTGCCCGAGGGCACCCCGGACGACCCGCCGGACGCCCCGACCGTGCACGGCCTCGGCAACCGCAAGAACGAGCTGCTGCTGGAGAAGATCCGCACCCAGGGGGTGGAGGCCTACGACGGCACCCTGCGCTATCTGGAGGCGGTCCGCGCGCACGGGCTGCGCACCGCGATCGTCTCCTCCAGCGCCAACTGCCGTGACGTGCTCCACTCGATCGGCGCCGAGCACTTCTTCGACGTCCGGATCGACGGGGTGGTGGCCGCCGAGCGCGGGCTGCCCGGCAAGCCGCACCCGGACACCTTCCTGGCCGCCGCCCACGACCTGGGGGTCGAACCCGCCGCCGCCGCGGTCTTCGAGGACGCCCTCGCCGGGATGGACGCGGGTCGGGCGGGCCGTTTCGGGTACGTCGTCGGCGTGGACCGTGTCGGGCAGACGGACGCCCTGTACGCACACGGCGCGGACACGGTCGTGAAGGACCTCGCCGAGCTGGGAGGCAAGGAGTGATCACCCAACGGTCGTACGCCGTGGAACCCTGGACGGTCCGCGAGACCGCGCTCAACCTGGACGTGCTCGCGCAGAGCGAGTCGGTCTTCGCGCTGTCCAACGGGCATGTCGGCTGGCGCGGCAACCTCGACGAGGGCGAACCGCACGGCCTGCCGGGCAGCTACCTCAACGGCGTGCACGAGGTGCACCCGCTGCCGTACGCCGAGGCCGGCTACGGCTACCCCGAGTCCGGGCAGACCGTCATCAACGTCACCAACGGCAAGATCCTTCGGCTGCTGGTCGACGACGAGCCCTTCGACCTGCGCTACGGCCGGCTCGTCGCCCACGAGCGGGTCCTCGACCTGCGCCGGGGCGTCCTGGAGCGGACCTGCGAGTGGACCTCGCCGGCCGGCTCCACCGTGCGGGTGCGCTCGACCCGGCTGGTGTCGCTGACCCAGCGGGCGATCGCCGCCGTCTCCTACGAGGTGGAGGCCGTCGACCGCCGCTGCCGGATCGTGGTCCAGTCCGAACTCGTCGCCAACGAGCAACTGCCCGAGTCGAACGGTGATCCCCGAGCGGCGCGCGCGCTGCAGTCGCCGCTGGAGCAGGAGGACGACTTCGCCTCCGGGTACCGGCTACGCCTCGTGCACCGCACCCGGCGCAGCGGACTGCGGGTCGCGGTCGCCGCCGACCACACCGTCTCCGGTCCCGAGCGGACCTCGGCCCGCGCCGAGAGCGGCGTGGACGTGGCCCGCCTGACCGTCACCTCCGTCCTGGAGCCCGGACAGCGGCTGCGGGTGGAGAAGTTCGTCGCCCACGGCTGGTCCGGGGTGCGTTCGCTGCCCGCCATGGCCGACCAGGTGGACGCGGCGCTCGCGGCCGCCGCCCACGAGGGCTGGCAGGGGCTCGCCGACGACCAGCGCGGCTACCTGGACGACTTCTGGTCCCGCGCCGACGTGGAGGTGGACGGCGACGAGGAGGTCCAGCAGGCCGTCCGCTTCGCCCTCTTCCACGTGCTCCAGGCCGGGGCCCGCGCCGAACAGCGGGCGATACCCGCCAAGGGCCTCACCGGCTCCGGGTACGACGGGCACGCCTTCTGGGACACCGAGATGTTCGTGCTGCCCGTCCTCACCCACACCGCCCCCGGCGCCGTCGCCGAGGCGCTGCGCTGGCGGCACAACACCCTGCCCGCCGCCCGCGAACGCGCCGCCCAGCTCGGTCTGAACGGGGCCGCGTTCCCCTGGCGGACCATCGCGGGACCGGAGGGCTCGGCCTACTGGCCGGCCGGCACCGCCGCCTTCCACGTCAACGCCGACGTCGCCGACGCCGTGGTCCGCTACGTCGCCGCCACCGGCGACACCGACTTCGAACGGGACACCGGCGTCGAACTGCTCGTCGAGACCGCCCGCCTGTGGCGCTCGCTCGGCCACCACGACAGCCGCGGCGCCTTCCACATCGACGGTGTCACCGGCCCCGACGAGTACAGCGCCGTCGCCGACGACAACACGTACACCAACCTGATGGCCCACGCGAACCTGCTGGCCGCCGCCGACGCCGTCGAACGCCACCCGCGGCAGGCGGCGGAGCTCGGCGTCGACGCGGAGGAGAGCGCCGCCTGGCGGGACGCCGCCGAGTCCGTGCACATCCCCTACAACCACGAACTCGGCGTCCACGAGCAGCACGCCGGATTCACCCGCTACCAGCGCTGGGACTTCGAGAACACCCGCCCCGAGCAGTACCCGCTGCTGCTGAACTTCCCCTACTTCGACCTCTACCGCAAACAGGTCGTCAAACAGGCCGACCTGGTGCTGGCGATGTACACCTGCGAGGCGTACTTCGACGAGGAGCACATCGCCCGCAACTTCGCGTACTACGAGCCGCTGACCGTCCGCGACTCCTCGCTGTCCGCCTGCTGCCAGGCCGTCGTCGCCGCCCAGGCCGGGCACCTCACGCTCGCCCACGCCTACACGGCCGAGGCCGCGCTGATGGACCTCGACGACCTGGAGCACAACACCCGCGACGGACTGCACATCGCCTCCCTCGCCGGCACCTGGATGGCCCTGGTGGCCGGCTTCGGCGGGCTGCGCCACTACGACGACGGGGCCCGGTTCGCTCCCCGGCTGCCGGAGCGGCTGCGCCGGCTCGCCTTCAGCCTGCAGCTGCGCGGCAGCAGGCTGCGGGTGGAGATCGGCGCGGACAAGGCGACGTACACCCTGCTGGACGGCCCGCCGCTCACCGTCCACCACCACGGCGAGCCGGTGACGGTCGGCACGGACAGCCCGGCGGTACGGGCGGTGCCCCCGGTCAGGCCGGGTCCGACTCCGGGCCAGCCGCTGCACCGGGCACCGAATCGGCCGAGCTGAAGCGCCCCTGAAGGGGCGCCCTACGTGAGGGCGTTTACCAGGAGCCGTACCAGGTCGCCCGTCGCGTCCGCCGCGAACAGGGCCGCCAGTGCGCCCAGGGCGAGAACGGCCGCCGCGGCCGGCCAGAGATACGGGGGCGGGGTCGTCTGCAGGGCCGCGATGCGGCGCGTCACCGCGCGGTCGGTGAAGTTCAGGGCGCAGGCCGGGCGGGTGGCACGGCCCGCGCTGAGGGCCGCCCGGGCCAGCGCCCGGGCGGTGGTCCCGCGGTCCCCGACCTCGGTCGCCGCCTGCTCGTCCGCCCACCGCTCCACCAGGAAGGTCACCGCGGAACGGACCGGGCCGAGCAGCGGGTTCGCGGCCGCCGCGAGCGTCACCGCCGTCACCAGGCGGCCGTGCCGGTGCCTCAGATGGGCGCGCTCGTGCGCGAGCAGCACCCGCCGCTCCGCCGGTGCCAGCGCGCCCAGCATCGCCGAGGTGACCAGGATGCGGCCCGGCCGCCCGGGGATCGCGAACGCCTGTGGCACCTCGCAGGCCGCCACCACCAGCTCGGTGTCCCGCGGATGCCCCTCGCACAGCCGCCGCAGCGCCCGCCGGGTGCGCCGCTCGGCACGCACCGCCCGCTGCACCCGCCAGACCACCGCGACCAGCGCCAGGCAGGCGGCGACGCCGATCACCTCGGGCACCGGGTCGGCAAGCGGGTGCCCGTCCTCGTGGGCCTCCCGGACCACCGGCGGGGCGTCGCCCAGCAGGGCCGTCGTGAGCAGGACCAGGGACCAGACGGCCGCTGCGGCGGTCAGCACAGCGGCGGATGCGAGGACGCGTGCCGCCAGCGCGGGCGCGACCCGGCGGGCGATCACCGGGCTGACCAGGGGGAGCAGCAGGGAGACCAGCAGCGGGGTGTAGACGTCGAACCTCATGCGCCGCCTCCGGCGAACAGGTTCCGCAGCGCCCGCTCCTCCTCCGGGCTCAGCCCGGACACGAACTGCTGGAGGGCCGCGATCGGGTCCGGGCCCCGGTCCAGGGCCTCGTGCATGGCCTCGGCGGTCAGCTCGGCCGCGTTCTTCGCCGGCCGGTACGCACCCCGCCGCCCGTCCGCGTCGCGCAGCACGAGCCCCTTGTCGTACAGCCGCTTCAGGATGGTGTGGACCGTGTTGTACGCCAGCCCGCCGCCGATCTCGGTCTGGATCTCGGCCGGGGTCAACGGGCGTTCGGTCGCCCACAGGGCCGCCAGGACCTCGCTCTCCAGCTCTCCGGCGCTGCGCCGCTCCGTCCTGCCGCGGGACCCTGTGCCAGCCATGGCACAACCTTACAGCGCGTAGTGCCGCCGTTCGTATGGACGTACCCGCGCTGCCTCCGCCGGTAAGTCCGGTTAATTTGTCAGTGTTTGTCCCTGAAGCCCGTGGAGGGTCCTGCGCGCCGCAGGGGAACAGGGGGGGTGCCTCGATGGTCCCGAACGTGAACGCCACGCCCGTCATGGGCCGCCGGGGACTCTACTGGCAGAGCGCTGCCTGCCTGGTGCTGCTGCTCGGCGCGGGCTGGCTGGTCCGGCGGCACTGGCCGGTCGTGGCACACGGAGCGGTCCGGCTCGCCGGCGCCGACCAGGGGTGGCTGCTGGTGGCGGCCGTGGCGGCGGTCGGGACCTGGGCGTCCTCCGCGCTCGCCCAGCAGGGCGCGGTCACGCCCCGACTGCCCGGCGGCCGGCTGGTCGCCGCCCAGTTCGCCGCGTCGGCCGCCAACCACGTACTGCCCGCCGGGCTCGGCGCGGGCGCGGTGAACCTGCGGTTCCTGATGCGGTGCGGACTTCCGGCGGGCCGCGGGGCGTCCGCTCTCGCGGTCAAGGCGGCCTCCGGCGCGGTGGTCCGGGTGGCCCTGATCGCGGTCCTGGCGCCCGCGTGCCCGGGGCTGCTGCGGATCCCGCACGTGTCCGGGGCGGTGCTCCTCGCCGTGACCGCTGCGACGGCCCTGGGCGCGGTGCTGCTCCGGGCCCGGGTGTGGCCCCGCTGCCGGGGCGCGGTGGCCGTCGTGGCCGCAGACATCCGGGCCCTGCACGCCCGCCCGGTCCGCGCGGCCGCGCTGTGGGGCGGCTCGCTGGCTTTCGCCGCGCTGCACGCGCTGGTGCTCTTCGCCGTGACCCGGGCGGTCGGACTGCCGCTCTCCCCGGCCCGGGTGGCGCTGCTCTACCTCGCCGCCAGTGGCGCCGCCGCGCTGCTGCCCACCCCGGGCGGCCTCGGCTCCCTCGACGCGGCCCTCGCGCTCGCCCTCACCGCCTCCGGGACCCCGGCCGCCGCGGCCGCCTCCGCCGTGCTCGGCTACCGGCTGCTGACGGTGTGGCTGCCGCTGCTGCCGGGCCTGCTGGTGCTCGGGTTACTGGTCCGGCGCCGGGCGCTGTGACCGGGCGGACGTTTCCCGGCGCCCCGCGTCAGGTAGGAGTCGGGTGTCGTCGGCCGACAGGAGGGGGACCGGTATGACAGCGAACGACACGGAGGGCCGGCTGGGGGAGGAGTTCTTCACGCCCGGGACCTCGTCCTTCGCCCGTTTCCTCGCCGCCCACCGGCCCGAACTGCTGCCCACCCGCAGCCCGCTGCCGCCCGGTACGGTCGCCGCGCCCGACGCCTTCCCGCACGGCACCACCGTCCTCGCCCTCGCCCACCGCGACGGCGTGCTGATCGCCGGCGACCGCCGGGCCACCATGGGCAACCTCATCGCGCAGCGCGACCTGGAGAAGGTGCACCCCGCGGACGACCACACGGCGGTCGCCTTCGCCGGCACCGTGGGGCTGGCCCTCGACATGGTCAAGCTCTACCAGGTCGAACTGACCCACTTCGAGAAGATCGAGGGCATCCCCATGACCCTCGACGGCAAGGCCCGCCGGCTCGCTTCGATGATCCGCGAGAACCTCGGCCAGGCCATGCAGGGCCTCGCGGTCGTCCCGCTGCTCGCCGGTTACGACCCGAAGGCGCCGGAGGGGGAGCGCGGCCGCATCTTCAGCTTCGACGTCGCCGGCGGCCTCTACGAGAAGCGCGCCTTCCACGTGGAGGGCAGCGGCTCGCCGTACGCCGGGGGCGCCCTGAAGAAGCTCTACCGTCCCGGCCTCACCCGCCGCGAGGCCGCCCTCGCCGCGCTCCAGGCGCTGTACGACGCGGCCGACGACGACTCGGCGACCGGCGGCCCCGACCTCAACCGCCGTATCTTCCCGCTGGTCTCGGTCATCACGGAGGACGGCTTCGAACGGCTGCCGGAGACCGAGACGGCGGACCTGACCCGGGAGATGGTCGACCAGCGCCGCAGCCGTCCGGACGGACCGGGCGCCGTGTCCTGACTCAGGGCGCGGACACCGGTCTCTCCGGCAGGCCGTCCGGCGCTCCCAGGTCCGGAACCCACCGGGCCGCCACGCACGCGCAGACCCCGAGCCACCCGGCCGCGAACAGCCAGCCGCCGATCACGTCGGTGCTCCAGTGCACGCCGAGGAACACCCGGGTGGCCCCCACGGCGAGCGCCCAGCAGGCGAGGGCCACGCACCACGGCGTACGGCCGTGCGGGGCCCTCGTCCAGATCGCGAGGATCACCAGGCCGGCGGCGAGCGCGGCGGTGGTGGTGTGGCCGGACGGGAACGACCAGCCAGAGGCCGACGTCTGCCAGTCGGCCTGCGGTGGCCGGGGCCGGGCCACCAGCTCCAGCACGCCTCGCCGGACCGTCTGGCCCAAGGCCAGGCAGCCCGCGCCGAGCAGCGCGGCGGCCAGTCGCTGCCGCCGGGTGCGGCCCACGACCAGACCGGCCGCCATCACCAGGGCGTACGGCACGACCCCGGTACCGGTCGCGGTGATCCCCCGGGCCACGGCCACCGCCACGTCGGGCCGATGGCCGAGGGACCAGGCCAGCAGCGTGCGGTCCGGGCCGAGCGGGGTGCCGTGCCGGCCCGTCACGACCAGGGCCAGCACCGCGAACGCCGCCCAGGCCCCCAACGCGACACTCCCCGCGAACTCCGCGGTCCTCTTGCGGTCCATGACGCCGACGACGGCCCTTTCGGTGTGATGCGGTGCAACCCGGGGGGTGACTACGAACCTGTAGACGGTCTACCCGAATGTAGACGATTGCCGTCCCGTCGGTGTTCCCGGGTGCGTGCGTCCGTGTCCGGGCGCGGCTTTTGCCGCACCATTGCCAGTTCATGACCGACTGACTACATGGGTGTAGTCATCATGGTCGGCGGAGTAAGGCATGCCTTCACTAAGTTCGAGCCAAGGGGCGGGGACGGGCCTGCCGGGGAGGGCTGCGACGGATGTGGGACGACGCGTTTCCTAGTTTCCTGATCGGGCTGAGGGAGGGTCTCGAGGCGGGGCTGATCGTCTCGATCCTCGTCGCCACGCTGGTGCGGGCCGAGGCCAGGAACCGGCTGCCGCAGGTGTGGACGGGTGTCCTGGCCGCGATCGCGCTGGCGATGAGCTTCGGCGCGGTCCTCACCTTCACCGCCGCCTCCCTCTCCGCGACCGCCCAGGAGGCCTTCGGCGGCACCCTCAGCGTGATCGCGGTCGCCTTCGTCACCGCCATGGTCTTCTGGATGCGCCGCTCGGCCCGCAGCCTCGCCGGCGAGATCAAGGAGAAGGTCACCGGCGCCCTGGCCATGGGCACCGGCGTACTGATCCTGACGTCGTTCCTCGCGGTCGGCCGCGAGGGTCTGGAGACCGCGCTGTTCCTGTGGACCACCGCCCGGGCGGCCGGCGAGTCCGCGGGGCCCCTGACCGGCGCCGGGATCGGCCTGGTCCTGGCGGCCGGCCTCTGCTGGGGCCTGTACCGACGCGTCCTGAAGATCAACCTCACGAGGTTCTTCACCTACACGGGCGCCGTCCTGATCGTGATCGCGGCCGGCGTCCTCGGCTACGGACTCCGCGACCTCCAGGAGGGCGGCGTCCTCCCGGGCAACACGGCCTACGCCGTCGACCTCAGCAGCCACATCGACGCGGGCTCCTGGTACAGCACCCTCCTCCAGGGCGTCCTCAACATCACGCCGACGATGACCTGCTTCCAGGTGATCGGATACGCCGGCTATCTCGCCCTGGTGATGACCCTGTTCGTGCGCGGAGTGCGTGCCGGTGCGCCGAAGCCGGCCGCCGCCACGTCCGGGCCGCAACCGGCCATTGCGGAGCCCGAGCCCGAGCCGGTGGCTGATGCGCCCGCGCACACACCTGCCACCGCGCTGCCGGAGCCGGTGCCCGCCGCCCGCGAGCCCGAGCCGCAGCCCGCCGAGCACCCGCGGCGCCGGCCCGCCTGGGTGGTGCCCGTCGCCGTGGTCGCCGTTCCGGCCGTCGTCGCGGGGCTCGTCGTCGCCTTCGCCGGGCCCAAGTCCACGAGCGGGGAGACCGTCGCCGTCTCCGAGACCGAGTGCGGCAAGGGCTTCACCGCACCGAAGCCGGGCCGGCAGACCTTCCAGATGCAGAACACCGGCAGCAAGACCTCCGAGGTGTACCTGATCGACCCGAGCAGCAACGCGGTCTACGGCGAGGTCGAGGGCCTCGCCCCCGGCACCACCCGTGACCTGGTCGCCACGGTGGCCGGCGGCACCTACGCCTGGCGCTGTGTCCCCTCCGGCGGCCGGGCCGTCACCTCCAAGTCGGTCACTGTCAGCGGCGGCACGGGCAGCACCAAAGCGGTCGTACCGGTCTCCGAGAACGACCTCGCGGCACCGCTCAAGGCCTACAAGGCATACGTCGAACAGGGCCTGGCCACCCTCGTCGCCCAGACCCGCACGCTCGACGCGGACATCGCGGGCAACCACCTCGCCCAGGCCCGCACCGACTGGCTGACCGCCCACCTCACCTACTCCTCCCTCGGCGCCGCCTACGGCACCTTCGAGGACTTCGACAAGAAGATCAACGGCCGCGCCGACGGCCTCCCGGGCGGGGTGGCCGACCGGGACTTCGCCGGGTTCCACCGGGTCGAGTACGGGCTGTGGCACGCGCAGACCGCCGGGCAGCTGAAGGCTCCGGCCCAGGCGCTCGTCGACGCGGCGGCCGGGCTCCAGAAGGCCTTCCCCGCCCAGGACTTCGATCCCGGCGACCTGCCGCTGCGCGCCCACGAGATCCTGGAGAACGCCCTCCAGTTCGAGCTGACCGCCGACACCGACGAGGGCAGCGGCACCAACCTCGCCACCGCCGACGCCAACCTGGCCGGCACCCGCGAGCTGCTCACCGTACTGCGGCCGCTGCTGACGGCCCGGGCGCCGAAGCTGCTGCCGGCCGTCGACGCGGACATCGCCGGCCTCCAGAAGCTCCTGGACGCCGAGCACCGGGGCGCGAGCTGGACCCCGGTCGAGCAGCTCGACACCGTCACCCGGCAGCGGATCGCCGGCGCCACCGGACAGCTCCTGGAGGACCTCGCCCCGGTGCCGGACCTCCTGGAGATCAGGAAGTCCGCCTGATGAACCCCGCACCGCACCCGCACCCGTACGACGAAGGGAACCCTCCGATGTCCGCTGCCGACACCCCGTCCTGCCCCATGGGCACGGGCCGTCGCTCCTTCGTGCGGACGGCGCTGGGCGCCGGCGCCGCGGGCGCGGTCCTGGCCGGCGGCGGCTTCGCGCTGAGCCAGGCCGGCGGCACCGCCGAGGCCCGGGCCGCCGACGCGAGCGGCACCGCGAAGGTCCCCTTCCACGGCACCCACCAGGCCGGCATCCTCACCCCCGCCCCGGCCGCCGCCACCTTCGTCTCCCTCGACGTCATCGCCGACAACCGGCAGGCGCTCGCCGACCTGCTGAAGACGATCACCGAACGGGCCCGCTTCCTCACCTCCGGCGGCACCCCCGACGACCTCGGCGTCGGCGCGCCGCCCGCCGACAACGGCATCCTCGGCCCCGAGGTCCCCTCCGACGCGCTCACCGTCACCGTCGGCGTCGGCGCCTCCCTGTTCGACGACCGCTACGGCCTGGCGAAGGCGAAGCCGGCCCGGCTGACCCCGATGCGGACCTTCCCGAACGACAACCTGAAGGCCGCCGAGTGCCACGGCGACCTCTCGCTCCAGATATGCGCCAACAGCACCGACACCGTCCTGCACGCCCTGCGCGACATCGCCAAGCACACCCGCGGTGCCATGCAGATCAAGTGGCGGATCGACGGCTTCCAGAACGCCCCCCGCCCTACCGGCGCCCAGCGCAACCTGCTCGGCTTCAAGGACGGCATCGCCAATCCGGACGTCAGCTCCGCCCGGGAGACCAACCGGCTCATCTGGGTCGGCGACGGGCAGGGCGAGCCGGCCTGGACGGCGGGCGGCAGCTATCAGGTCGTCCGGATCATCCGGATGCTCGTCGAGTTCTGGGACCGGGTCTCGCTCAGCGAGCAGGAGCTGATGTTCGGCCGCCGCAAGGACACCGGCGCCCCGCTGGACGGCGCCAAGGAGACCGACATCCCGCACTACGCCAAGGACCCGCAGGGCAACGCCATCCCGCTGGACGCGCACATCCGGCTCGCCAACCCGCGCACCGCGAAGACCGACAGTTCCCGCATCCTGCGCCGCGGCTACAACTACGACCGGGGGATCGACAGCGTCGGCAACCTCGACATGGGCCTGGTCTTCTGCTGTTACCAGCAGGACGTCCAACGCCAGTTCGAGGCCACCCAGACCCGGCTCATCGACGAGCCGCTCGTCGACTACATCTCCCCGACCGGAGGCGGCTACTTCTTCGCCCTGCCGGGCGTGAAGAACACCAAGGACTGGCTGGGGAGCGGACTGCTGGGTGCCTGACCACCGGACCGGCCTTTACCTTCTCATGGCTTTCTCTTGGTGAAGGCCTGTCGCGGGCCTTGCTGCGAACGATGTGCAAGTACGGGAGGATGGCACAAGGCTGCCCATGGCAGCTGCCTATCGCTCGACCGAAGGATGTCACCTCCCGATGACGGCCGCCCCTGGTTCCGCTCCGTCCCTCCCCGCCCAGGCCGAGACCAAGCGCTCGGCCTGGCGCCGTGTCCGGGGCTCCATGACACGGCAGGAGTGGATCAGGGTCGGCGGGATGGCCGGCTTCGTGCTCGCGCTGCACGTCATCGGCTGGGGCACGCTGGTCGGGATCATCGCCCCGCAGCACTTCAGCGTGGGCACCGAGTCCTTCGGCATAGGCATCGGCGTGACCGCCTACACCCTGGGCATGCGGCACGCCTTCGACGCCGACCACATCGCGGCCATCGACAACACCACCCGCAAGCTGATGGGCGAGGGGCAGCGCCCGCTGTCGGTCGGCTTCTGGTTCTCCCTCGGCCACTCCAGCATCGTCTTCGGCCTCTCCCTGCTGCTCTCGTTCGGCATGAAGGCCCTGGCCGGGCCGGTCCAGGACGACGGATCGCACCTCCACGAGGTCACCGGCCTGATCGGAACGACGGTCTCCGGCACCTTCCTCTACCTCATCGCCGGCATCAACCTCGTCATCCTGGCCGGCATCTGGAAGGTCTTCCGGCAGATGCGCTCCGGCGCCTACGACGAGGCCGCCCTGGAGACCCAGCTCAACAACCGCGGCTTCATGAACCGCTTCCTCGGCCGGGTCACCGGCTCGATCCGCAAGCCCTGGCAGATGTACCCGCTCGGCCTGCTGTTCGGCCTCGGCTTCGACACCGCTACCGAGATCGCCCTGCTGGTCCTGGCCGGCTCCGGCGCCGCCTCAGGCCTGCCCTGGTACGCCATCCTCACCCTGCCGGTGCTCTTCGCGGCCGGCATGTCGCTCCTCGACACCATCGACGGCTCGTTCATGAACTTCGCCTACGAGTGGGCCTTCTCCAAGCCGGTCCGCAAGGTCTACTACAACCTCACCATCACCGGCCTGTCCGTGGCCGTCGCCCTGATCATCGGCACCGTGGAACTCCTCGGCCTGCTCGCCGACAAGATGGACCTGCACGGCTTCTTCTGGGACTGGGTCGCCGGGCTCGACCTCAACACCGTCGGCTTCGTCATCGTCGGCCTCTTCTTCGCCACCTGGGCGATCGCCCTGCTGGTCTGGAAGGCGGGCCGCATCGAGGAGAAGTGGACGGCGGGCCTGAGCCCCCGGACCGCCGAGCAGACCGAGGGCTGAGCGCTCCACTGGAAGTGCCGCGATATCCCGTCGGTCGACTGCGGCGCCGTCGTGGCTGGTCGCGCCCGCGCGGCGGCAGCCGCATATCGGATACGGCCCCGCGCCCCTTACGGGGCGCTCATCAGCCGCGCATCTTCAGATCCGCCCGCCACTTGAGGATCTGTTTCTCCGCGTCGCCGGTGTACGACCAGGGCGTGCGGGTCGCCCGCCGCCCCTGGAGCCGCAGCAGCTCCACGGCGAGATCCGTGACGCCCGCCTGACAGGCCGCGTGCGTCAGGTGGTTGAGGTCGCGCAGCTCGCCCGGGGCGACCGGGTCCTCGCCGCGCTGCGCGATCCAGCGCTCCCAGGTGCGCCGTACGTCGCTGACCGCGCCGTCGTGCTTCCAGTGCTGGCTGAGCGCGATCGCGTTCTGCTGTCCCTGCGCGGCGTCCAGGGCGTACCGGAACTCCTCGACGCGGGCGTACTGCACCAGGACGGGCAGCGCGCAGCCCGGCGGGGCGACCCCGGCCGCGTCCCGGGCGAAGTCGTACATCAGGCCGTGCGTGCCGTGCCAGCGCGCGGAGTAGTAGTGGAGCACCTGGAGGTGGCCCTCCACGTTGTAGGGGTCGCGCCGGTGCAACTCGTCCCACCAGCGGGCGAGTTCCTGCCGGCGCACCCCGGTCGGATACAGCCGGGCCACCGAGATCAGGGAGACCCAGGGGGTCGGGTCCTGCGGGTACGCGTCGGCGGCGGCCAGGCAGGTCAGCACGGCGGTGTCGATCCTGGCCCGGTCGATCGGGACACCCCGGCCCGCCGAGATGGCCAGGGTGAACGCCCGGGCGGTCTCGGTCGCCGCCCGCAGCACCAGCGCGTCGGCGCCGTGCGGCTCGGCGGCCAGCCAGGACTCGGCCGTCGAGTTGCCCGTGCAGGCCTGTGCCAGCAGTCGGACCCGGTGTCCCCGGACCAGCCAGTCCGGGCCGGTCGTCCGGAGCAGATCCCTGAGGCCCTGCCAGCGGCCGATGACGATGTCCTGGCGGGCCGAGGTGAGGGATGTGTCCCCGCAGTCCGGGTCGAAGTCGGGGGCGAAACGGTCGCGCGCCATCGGACTCGTACCTCAGAAGTCGGTGGGGAGGCCTTCGTAAGCCTGGGCCTGCAAGCTGGCGGGTTCGTCGGGGACGTAGTCGGCCTCGACCGTGTGGGTGGCGTCCAGTTTGGCCGGACGGTAGTAGTCGCTGCCCTGCTTCCAGTACCAGAGCATCGGGATCAGGCCGACGGCCAGGCCGCCGATGCCGATCGCGATCGCCGCGGTGCTCAGCTCGCCCAGCGACTCGACGAAGATCCAGAACATGAACAGCGCGCCGCCCAGCGGCCACAGCCCGCCGAGCAGGAAGTTGCCGGCCGACCTGAAAAGGATCTTGCGGTAGGCCACGACCACCGCGAGGCCCGCGAGACCGTAGTAGACGGCGATCTGCAGGCCGATCGCCGAGATGGCGTCGGAGAGGATCTCGCCCACCGAGCCCAGCGCGTTGGAGGCGATGAACAGCGTCAGCGCCACCGCGCCGACCACGCCGATCGCCACGTGCGGGGTGTTCCAGGTGCGGTGCACCCTGCCCAGCGCGGCCGGCATCGTCCGGTCCCGGCCCATCGCGAACAGCGAGCGGGTCACCTGGATGAGCGTCGTCTCCAGAGTCGCGATGGTGGACAGCATCACGGCGACGATGAGCAGCTTGCCGCCCCAGCCCGGCCAGATCTCCTCGCCCAGCACGCCCAGCACGTTGGCGTCGTTCGCCGCGATCTGGTCCGAGGACAGGATCACGTTCACGGCGATGGTGAACACCTCGAACAGGGCGAAGACGATGCCGACGCCGATCAGGCCCGCGAGGCCGGTGGTACGGCGGGAGTTGCGGGTCTCCTCGCTGAGGTTGCTGGTGACGTCCCAGCCCCAGTAGTAGAAGGCGGCGATGAGCGCGCCCGAGGCGAAGCCGGAGACGCCCTCGAAGTGGGAGAAGCCGAGCCAGGACCAGTCGAAGGCGCGGGCGTTGCCGGTGTGGAAGAGGGCCAGCACCGCGAAGAGCAGCAGGATCGCCAGCTCGATGCCGGACATCAGCAGCTGGGCGCGCACGGTGAGGCGGGCGCCGCCGAGCACCACCGCCAGCATGACCAGGAACCAGGCGGCGCCGACCACCGTGGACAGGGCCACGTTGTCGGCGAGGTCCGCGTCGAACAGGGACAGCGTCATCGACCCGGCGGGCAGCGAGCCGGCCACCATGAATATGGTCGCGGACACCACCAGCGCCCAGCCGCTGACGAAGCCGAGGAACGGGTGCAGGGTGCGGCCCACCCAGGAGTAGCTCGCGCCCGCGTTCACGTCGATCCGGCCCAGGTAGCTGAAGGCGAGCGCGATGCCCAGCATCGGTATCGCACACCACAGCAGGGCGGCCGGACTGGCCAGCCCCACCGCCCCGGCCAGCACCGCGGTGGTGGCGGCCAGCGAGTACGCCGGTGCGCTGCCCGCGACGGCCATCACCACGGTGTCGAACGTGCCGAGGGCGTTGGCCTGGAGCCCTCTGCCCCTGTTGTTGCTCATGGTTGTGCTGCTTTCCGGTCGTGCAGGGCGCACGGGAGTGCTGACCCGCGGCGGTACGGGTGGGGGGTGCACGACCCGCCCCGCACCCGGTGAGGGATGGCCTCGGGCAAGGACCGGTCGGAAGAGAAAGGTGAGGGCCGCATGCCCAGAGTCGGCGAACGGTCACACCGCGTGTGTGGGTGTGACTATAGCGGCACTCTTTGACCTTTCAAGCTGACCGACCGGTAATCACATATGCCACTTGGGGCCGACAACTCTCACACCGGAAGCAGCGGTTCCTCCTGCCCCCTCAGTCCTCCAGCCGGTCGAGCTGCCGCAGCTTGTTGGTGGCGTCCAGGGCCGCAACCTTGTACGACTCGGCGAGCGTCGGGTAGTTGAACACCGCGTCCACCAGATAGTCGACCGTGCCGCCGCAGCCCATCACCGACTGACCGATATGGATCAGTTCTGTCGCTCCGGTACCGAAGCAGTGCACACCGAGCAGCCGCCGGTCCTCGGGAGAGACCAGGAGCTTGAGCATGCCGTGCGAGTCGCCGATGATCTGGCCCCGGGCCAACTCCCGGTAGCGGGCCACCCCGACCTCGAACGGCACGCTGTCCGCGGTGAGTTGGTCCTCGGTTTGGCCGACGAAGCTGATCTCCGGGATGGTGTAGATGCCGATGGGCTGAAGGTTGTCCATCTGCCCGACCGGCTCCCCGCAGGCGTGGTACGCGGCGACCCGGCCCTGCTCCATCGAGGTCGCGGCGAGCGCCGGGAAGCCGATGACGTCGCCGACGGCGTAGATGTGCGGCACCTCGGTGCGGAAGTGCTCGTCCACCGTGATCCGGCCGCGCCGGTCCGCGGACAGGCCGGCCTTGTCCAGGTCGAGTCCGTCGGTCAGGCCCTGGCGGCCCGCCGAGTACATCACCGTGTCCGCCGGTATCTTCTTGCCGCTCTCCAGCACGGTCAGCGTGCCCCGCGGATGCCGTTCGACGGCGGCGACGGTCTCCCCGAACCGGAAGGTGACGGCCAGGTCCCGCAGGTGGTACTTGAGCGACTCCACGACCTCGATGTCGCACATGTCGAGCATGGCCGCGCGCTTCTCGACCACGGTGACCTTGCTGCCGAGCGCGGCGAACATGCTGGCGTACTCCATGCCGATGACGCCGGCGCCGACGATGACCATGGAGCGCGGCACCCGCTCCAGGGACAGCACGTTGTCCGAGTCCATGATGGTGCGGCCGTCGAACTCGACGCTGTCCGGGCGGGCCGGCCGGGTGCCGGTGGCGATGATGATGTGCTCCGCGGTCAACAGCCGTTCGTTGCCGTTCGGTTCGCTCAGGGCGACGGTGTGCGGGTCGACGAACCGGCCGGTGCCGGAGCAGAGGGTGACGTGGTTGCGGGAGAGCTGGTTGCGGATGACGTCCACCTCGCGGCTGACCACGTGCTGGGTGCGCGCGGTCAGGTCGGCGACGGTGATGTCCTCCTTCAGCCGGTAGCTCTGGCCGTACAGGTCGCGCTGGGTCAGGCCGGTCAGGTAGAGGACCGCCTCGCGCAGGGTCTTGGAGGGGATGGTCCCGGTGTGGATGGACACGCCACCGACCATGTCGGGGCTGTCCACGACGGCGACCCGGCGGCCGAGCTTGGCCGCGGCGATGGCGGCCTTCTGGCCGCCGGGTCCGGAACCGATGACGAGCATGTCGAAGTCGGGCACCCGGCGAAGTCTGTCAGCAGCCGCCCCCGCTTCGAAAGGGTGAACGGGCAACCTGTGCGTGAAATCCGGTACTGACCAGGCCCGTTGCACGCCTCACGGGCCCCGCGGGCCGCCGGTGTCAGGGCAGGAGCCGCTCGATGCAGTTCGGCCCCTCGCGCTCCATCTTCTTCCTGGCCCATTCCAGCGTTTCCGGGGTGACGTCCCGGCCCGACGCCATCACCAGGTCCTCGGGCGCCACCCCGGTGCCGGGGGCGCTGTGCAGCAGGGAGTCGGGGGTGGCGCGGTCCTCGGACGACCGGGACGCTTCGGATTCTGAGGTCGACATGGTCCCTCCTTCGCGGAGCGGGGTGCACACACTCACGATTGCCCGCCCGGCCGTACCCCGCATCCCGAGCGGCCCGGGGCCTGCCCGGAAAGCAGTTCGCCCCTTTTAAGCTGTATGGTGACCGTACATCCGTTCCGGGGAGGCCGTCACGATGGCCGAGCAGCCGTTCTACCAGAATGCGCCCGGGAGCCCCCGCTACCTGCCGATCGCCGAACACGGACTGATCGGCGATCTGCGCAGCGTGGCTCTGGTCGGCAGCAACGGCACGATCGACTGGTACTGCAGCCCGTCCTTCGACGCCCCGAGTGTCTTCGCCGCCGTCCTGGACGCCGAGCGCGGCGGTTTCTTCGCGCTGGCCGCCGCCGTGCCGGCCCGGACCAAACAGTTCTACTTCCCCGACACCAACGTGCTGATCACCCGGTTCTTCACCGACGAGGGGGTCGGCGAGGTCCAGGACTTCATGCCGGTGACGGGAGAGTCGGAGGAGTGCGCGCGGCACCGGCTGATCCGCCGGGTGCTGTGCGTGCGCGGCACCGTGCCCTTCCGGGTCCGGGTGGCCCCCCGCTTCAACTACGGCGCCGACCCGCACACCCTGCGCATGCTCGGTGACACCGCGCTGTTCGAGTCCGCGGCCAAGTCCCTGCTGCTCACCTCCACGGTGGCCCTGGAGGGCGACGGCCCGGACGCATGTGCCGACTTCAAGCTCTCCGAGGGCGAGTCCGCCGTCCTCGCCCTCGACCAGGCCGGCGAGGACATCGCCCCGCGCGGCTGCGCCCGAGCCGAAGCGGAACAACAGTTCGAGACCACGGTCTGCTACTGGCGGCGCTGGCTCCACCAGTCCCGCTACCGGGGCCGCTGGCGCGAGATGGTGCACCGCTCGGCGCTCACCCTGAAGCTGCTCACCTACGCCCCCACCGGCGCCATCGTCGCCGCGCCCACCACCAGCCTGCCCGAGCAGTTCGGCGGCGAACGCAACTGGGACTACCGCTACGTCTGGATCCGCGACGCCGCCTTCGCCGTCTACGCCCTGCTGCGGCTCGGCTTCAGCAGCGAGGCCGCCGCCTTCATGAAGTTCGTGACCACCTACATCAGCCCCGGCGACGGCTTCGCCTCCGGCCCGCTGCAGATCATGTACGGCATCGACGGCCGCTCCGAACTGCCCGAACGCGAGCTCCCGCACCTGGAGGGCCACTGTGGCTCCGCCCCGGTGCGGGTCGGCAACGACGCGGCCGGCCAGCTCCAGCTGGACATCTACGGCGCCCTCATCGACTCGATCTACCTCTACGACAAGTGGGCCGAGCCCATCTCCAGCGCCCAGTGGGACGACGTCACCCGCCTCGTCGGATGGGTCTGCGACCACTGGGACCAGCCCGACGAGGGCATCTGGGAGACCCGCGGCGGCCGCAAGAACTTCCTCTACTCGCGTCTGATGTGCTGGGTCGCCATCGAGCGGGCGATCCGCCTCGCCAACCGGCGCGGCCTCCCCGCCGACCTGCCCCGCTGGCGGCAGTGCCGCGACACCATCTACCGGCGGATCATGGACCGCGGCTGGTCCGAGCGGCGCGGCGCCTTCGTCCAGCACGAGGGCGGCGACGTCCTGGACGCCTCGCTCCTGATGATGCCCCTGGCCAAGTTCATCGCCCCGACCGACCCCAAGTGGCTGTCCACCCTGGACGCCCTCACCGAGGACCTGGTCTCCGACTCCCTCGTCTACCGCTACGACCCGCAGGCCAGCCCCGACGGACTCCGCGGCGACGAAGGCACCTTCTCCATCTGCTCGTTCTGGTACGTCGAGGCCCTGGTGCGCGCCGGACGCGTCGACGAGGCCCGGCTCGCCTTCGAGAAGATGCTCACCTACGCCAACCATCTCGGCCTGTACGCCGAGGAGATCGGCCGCACCGGCGAGCAACAGGGCAACTTCCCGCAGGCGTTCACCCATCTCTCCCTCATCAGCGCCGCCTTCAACCTGGACCGCGCGCTCGGTTGAGGGTCACGGCAGCGGCTGCTCCGCCCAGATGACCTTCCCGGCGGGCGTGTAGCGGGTGCCCCACCGCTCGGCCATCTGCGCGACCAGGAACAGGCCCCGCCCGCCCTCGTCGGTGCTCGCCGCGTACCGCAGGTGCGGGGAGGTGGTGCTGCCGTCGGAGACCTCGCAGATCAGCGTCCGGTCGCGCAGCAGCCGTACCCCGATGGGCGCCCGGCCGTGCCGGATGGCGTTGGTGACCAGCTCGCTGAGGATCAGCTCGGTGGTGAACGACAACTCGTCCAGGTCCCAGTCCGCCAGCTGCCGGGTCACCCTGGCCCGCACCTCGGAGACGGCCGCCGGATCCGCCGGCACCTGCCACAGGGCGATCCGGTCCGCGCCGAGCGCCCGGGTCCGGGCGACGATCAGCGCCACGTCGTCGCTGGGCCGGGCCGGCAGCCGCTCCAGGACGGCCGCGCAGGTCTCCTCCGGAGTGCCGCCGGCCGCCGACTCCAGGGCACCGGCGAGCAGTTCGAGTCCCTCGTCGATGTCCCGCTGCCGGTCCTCCACCAGCCCGTCGGTGTACAGGACCAGGCTGCTGCCCGCGGGCAGCTCCAGCTCGGCCGTCTCGAAGGGCAGCCCGCCCAGACCCAGCGGCGGGCCGGCCGGCACGTCCGGGAACTCCACACTGCCGTCCGGCCTGACCAGCGCCGGCGGCGGATGGCCGGCCCGGGCCACCGTGCAGCGCCGGGACACCGGGTCGTAGATCGCGTACAGGCAGGTCGCCCCGGTGATCGTGGCCGTGGCGTCCGCCTCGTCCGCGGGGGTCTCGTCCTGGTCGATGCGGCCCACCAACTCGTCCAGCAGGCCCAGCAGTTCGTCGGGCGGCAGGTCCAGCGCCGTGAAGTTGTGCACGGCGGTGCGCAGCCGCCCCATGGTCGCCGCCGCGTGCAGCCCGTGCCCCACCACGTCCCCGACCACCAGCGCCACCCGGGCCCCGGACAGCGGCAGCACGTCGAACCAGTCGCCGCCCACCCCCGACTGGGCCGGCAGGTAGCGGTAGGCGATGTCCAGGGCGCTCTGCGCGGGCAGGTTGCGCGGCAGCAGACTGCGCTGCAGGGTCACCGCCATGCTGTGCTCGCGCGTGTAGCGGCGGGCGTTGTCGATGGAGACCGCGGCGCGGGCCACCAGCTCCTCCGCGAGGGCCAGTTCCTCGGTGTCGAACGGCGCGGGCTTCTCCGAGCGGCAGAAGTTGGCCAGGCCCAGCACCATGTTCCCGGCCCGCAGCGGCACCGTGATCAGCGAGTGGATGCCGAACTCCAGGATCTGGCCGGTCAGCTCCACGTCCTGGGCCCGCCAGCCGGGCGAGTCCCGCAGCCGCGGCTCGACGACCGACTGGCCGGTCTCCAGACTGCGGCCCTGCGGCGAGGACGGCACGAACTGGAACCGTTCGCCGACCGGGTACAGCGGGGCGTCCTTGCGGATGCCGGTGCACGCCACCCGGCGCAGCGCGTCCCCGGGTTTGGGCTCCTCGCCCTTGAGGACCGCTTCGTACAGGTCGACGGAGGCGTAGTCCGCGAACCGCGGCACGGCCAGCTCCGCGAGTTCCTCGGCGGTACGGGTGACGTCCAGGCTGGTGCCGACGCCCACCCCGGCGTCGTACAGCATGTTCAGGCGCTCGCGAGCCACCTCGGCGCGGCCGGAGAGGGCGCGCAGCTCGGTGGAGTCGCGCAGGGTGACAACGCTGCCGGGCGGTCCGCCGCGCACCTCGATGGGGCGCTGGTTGACGGCCAGCAGCCGGTCCTTGACCAGGTGCACCTCGTCGGTGGCGACCCGCCCGGAGGCGATCAGCGTCGCTGTCTCCGCGTCCAGGCCGAGGTCCGGGACCCGGCGGCGCTCGGCGTCCGCCGGCAGGTCCAGCAGGCGCTGCGCCTCGTCGTTGGCAAGCATCAGCCGGCCGTCGCCGCCGACGATCAGGACACCCTCCCGCACGGAGTGCAGCACCGCGTCGTGGTGCTCGTACATCCGGGTCATCTCGTCCGGGCCGAGGCCGTGCGTCTGACGCAGCAGCCGGCGGCTGACCAGCGCGGTGCCCGCCGTCGCCAGGGCCAGCGCCGCGGCGGCCGCGGTCAGCAGCAGCGGCAGCTGCTGGTCGGCGGTGCCGCCCACGTGCGCGGTGGTGATGCCGGCCGACACCAGGCCCACCACCGTGCCGTTCGCGTCCCGGACCGGGACCACGGCCTGCACCAGCTCCCCGATGGTGCCGTGGACCTCCTCGGTGACGGTCCCGCCGGCCAGCGCGGGCCCGATGGTCCCCACGAACTTCTTGCCGATGCGGTCGGGCTTGGGGTGCGTGTACCGGATCCCGTCGGTGTTCATGACGACGATGAAGTCCACGCCCGTCGCCTTGCGGGCCGCCTCCGCCCGCGGCTGGAGCACCGTCGTCGGGTCGGGCAGCCGCAGCGCCGCCGCCGTGCCGGGGGCGTCGGCGAAGGTCTGGGCGACGGCCAGGGACCGGTTGCGGGCCTCCGTGCTGCTGTCGTGCCGTTCCTGGAGCACCAGGGCCGCCAGGGCCGACACGATCAGCAGCAGCACGATCACCACTTGCAGGACGAACACCTGTCCGGCCACGCTGCGTCCGCTCAGCGCCGACCACAGCCGTCCGGACCGGATACGCCCCGGCCCGCTCGGCTCCCGCTGGGCGAGCGGTGCGCGCGGAGTCCCGGATCGGGACGGCCGAGTGTCGGACCGGCCGGGCTGACGGACCATGAGCCCATGTCTACACTGCCGGGCCCCGCGAGGCGAGAGCGTCCCCCGGGGTAACCGGGTCGATACCCCGTTGTGTCCCGATCACCCCCGGTCTGCGGGCCCCGGACGGCGGGTGGCGAGCAGCAGTGCGACGTCGTCCGGGCGGTCGGTGGCGTGCCGGGCCATGGCCGTGAGCCGGTCGGCCACCCCGGTGAGGGTACGGGCGCCGCGCCGCCCCGGCGCCGCCCCGGCCGCGGACAAGGCCGCCCCCAGCGCCGCGATGCCGTCGTCGATGTCGGCGCCCGGCCGCTCCACCAGTCCGTCCGTGTACAGGGCGAGGATCGCGTCCGGCGCCAGCTCCAGCTCGGTCACCGGATACCGGGCCCGCGGGTCCACACCCAGGACGACACCGCCGGGGATCTCCAGGACGCGGGTGCGGCCGTCCGGGGCCCGCAGCAGGGGCGGCGGATGGCCGGCCCGGGCGATCCGGGCGCGCCCGGTGGCGGGGTCCAGACGCAGATAGCAGCAGCTCGCGAACTGGCCCGGGTCGAGGTCGATGAGCAGCCGGTTGGTGCCGCTCAGCACCTCGTCCGGCGGCCGGTCGCTGAGCGCGAACGCCCGGACCGCGCTGCGCAGTTGCCCCATGGTGGCGGCCGCCTGCACACCGTGCCCCTGGACGTCGCCGATGACCAGCGCGAGGCCGTCGCCCGCCCCGACGACGTCGTACCAGTCGCCGCCCACGTCCATGCCCTGGGTGCCCGGCAGATACCGGCCCGCGGTCTCCACCTGCGGGTGCGCCGACAGCCGGCGAGGCAGCAGCGCCTGCTGGAGACCGCGGGCGAGGGCGGCCTCGCTGTCGTAGCGCCGGGCCTTCTCCATCGCGTGCGCGATCAGCCCCGCGAGCGCCGTGAGGACCGTACGCTCCTCGGTGCTGAAGCCGCGCTCGGCCTCGAAGCCGAGGATGCAGGTGCCGACCGGGCGCCCGGAGGCGATCAGCGGGAGGAAGGCGCGGGCGCCCACGTCGGCGTCCAGGGCGAGGCCCGGGTAGGTGTCCGCCAGCCGCCGCATCGACTCGAAGAACAGCGGCCTGCCGGTGGTCAGGGCCTCCACACCGGGGATGTGGGCGTCCAGGCCGACGCCGTCGAACGGGGCGAGGAAGCCCGGCGGGAAGCCGGTCTCCCAGGCCAGGTAGAAATGCCGGTCCTGCAGCAGGTAGATGGCCAGCCGACGGCCGCCGAACGCGGGGAGCAGCTCCTGCATCACCACCGCGGACACCTGCCGGGCGGTCACCGCGTCGGTCAGTGCGATCGCCAGGGCGATCGGCCGGTACAGCGGGGTCATCGAGGGCCCGCCGGGGCCACCGGGCCGCCCGGGCGCGGCCGCCGCGCCCGGCTCGGCCGTGGGGGGCAGCTGCACCGCGGGGTCGATCCGGCTAGCCGGGACGACCGTACAGGTGATGAGATCCGGGCCCGGGTGCAGGGACAGGGCGAGGCACTCGCCCTCGGCGACCTCCTCGCACCGGACCTGGAAGTGCACCGGGCCACGGGCGAGCAGCGCACCCCGCCAGTGGTCGTCGTACTGTGGCCCGCCCAGCCACGGCATCGCCTCCCACACGGACCGGCCGAGCAGTTCGGAGCGTGGCCGCCCCGCCAGGCCGACGGCGGCCGGATTGACATAGCGGAGGACCCCGGAGCGGTCCAGGCAGAAGACGCCGTCGGGGAGCAGATCGGCCGCTCCGTCGGCGGCCGTGGCCGGGCCCGGGCCCGGACCCGGGTCGACGACGATCCCGGAGACCAGGGGCGGGCCGGCGGCGCCGGGCGGCGGCCACAGCTCCAGCAGGAGCGGGGCGCCGTCCGCGGCCCGCACCCGCAGCGGGGCGTCCGGCGGCTTGCCGGCCGCGGTCTCGTGCAGCGCGGTCAGCACGTCGTCGGCGTCGTCGGGCGTCACGGCCGCGGCCAGCTCGGCGCCGGTTCCGGGGAAGTCCTCCGGTGCCCTGCCGAGCAGGACGTGCAGCCGGTCGTCCGCGTGCACCGCGGAGGTGGCCGGATCCCAGGTGAAACGGCCCACCCGGGCCGGCCCGGGCCGGGGCGCGGGCGGCCGTACGCACACCGGCTCGCCCTCCCAGGCGACCGCCGCGTCGCCCTCCTCGGCCACCAGCTCCCGCAGCCCGGCCCCCAGCCGCTCGGCCAGCCGGCACAGCCGGTCCAGGTCGGGCAACTCGTCCACCGTGTCCGCGGTACCGGGAAGCAGCACGGTGAGCACCCCGAAGGACGGCTCCGCCCCGGGCACGGGCGTGTACACCGAACCGAACTGGAAGGGCAGGCCCGCCGCGAACTGCGGATAGCGGCGCACCATCTCCGTGGCGTTGGGCAGCACCACCCGCGTCCCGAGCCGGTAGGCGTCCGCGACCGGGAACGGCCGGTCCACGTGCAGTCGCCACCAGGGTCTGAACAGCGGGCCGGGGAGCCCCACCAGTGTGGCCAGCCGCAGCAGCCCGGGGGTGCCGGAGCGCAGGTACACCCCGGCGACGTGGGCACCCGCCGCGCCCAGAGCGCCGGTCGAGGCCTCGACCAGCAGCGCGGTCAGCCGCTCACGCGCCCGGCCCACGTGCTCGCCGCTCCCAGTCATCGGGTCCTGCCTCGTCCGCGCACCGCCGGGTGGGTGACACAGCAAGAATGCGTCACGACGGCCCGGATACGCACCCCCGGGCCACGGATCAGGCGGCGGCTCCGGCCGTCTCAGCCCCCGCCCACCGGCCGAAGCACCAGGTGGCCGTCCTCCCACCCGGCCGCCATGGCGAACGGGAAGGCGTCCGCCTCCAGGCACATCGGTACGTCGTCGGGGTGGACGCCCTGCCAACCGAGCCGCAGGCCCTCGGCGAGCCGCGCCGCCCCGCCGGAGTTCCGTGCCCGCTCCACGAACGGGCCGGGGGCGACGGAGCCGTCGGTCACCAGCCCGGCGATGTACTCGGCGCACGCCAGGTCCTCCTCGGCCCGCCCGCCGTCCCCGGTGACCACGAAGGTGACCGCCGCGGGCCGCTCGCGCCGCAGCACGGCTGCCGTGGCCCCGGCCACCACGAAACTCGCGCACAGCAGCAGCCGGGCCCCGGCGACGGCGAGCGCCCCGGTCGTCCCGGCGGTCGTCTTCTGGACGACCGTGCGGCCCGCGACGTCCAGCGAGCGCAGCTGGGCCGGTGAGTTGGCCAGGTCGAAGCCCGGCACCACCGGGCCGTCCTGGCAGGCCAGCAAGCCGGGGTGACGGGCCTTCAACTCCCGTGCCTCGTCGAGGGTCTCGGCGAACACGATCCGCTCGGCGCCCATACGGAACGCCCAGGCCGCCACCGTGAACGCGCGCATCACGTCGACGACCACGGCGACTTCGGGCGTCGAGGAGAGACCGGGGACACCGGTGAACGTGGCGCGCACGACGCCATCATGCCCGGTCGGTCAGAGTTCCGGGTCCTCGGCCGTGGGCAGGGCCGCGCGCATGGAGCGCAGGGCCAGGAGCAGGACGCCGATGTCGTCCAGGTAGATGGGGTCGGGCAACAGGTCGGTGGGGAGCACCAGATACAGGACGGCGCCCCAGAACACCCAGCGCGAGCCGGTCGGCAGCCCGGCCCGGCGCAGGGTGCGCCGGGTGCGGACCAGCCGTACGAGTACGGCGACGGCGCCGGCGAGCAGGGCCGCGGCGACGATCGCGCAGATCACGAGCACGGTCGTGGTGGTGTCCATGGCTGTCCTGTCGTCCGGCCCCGATCCGGCCCGGGGTCTCTCACTGGTCCGTCTTCCCGGTTTCGTCCCCGGGCATGGCCGTCGGTCCGGCACTCTCCCTCGGGGCCCGCAGTCCCTTGAAGGCGCGGGTCAACTGCTGGAAGGGGGACCCGGGTTGGGCTGCCGGTGCGGCCGGGGCCGGGGTGTCGCGGAGGGCGGCGAGCGCCTCGTCGGCCCGCGCGGCGGCCTCCCGGTACAGGTCGCGGGACCTGGTCATGGCCTCCAGCGCCTCGGCGTACTGCGCGACGCGCCCCCGTTCGCGCGCCAGCTCCTCCTCCAGCGTCATCAGGGTCCAGTTGTCCCGCAGATCGGCCAGCGCCTCCTCGGCGCCCTGCGGAGCGGGCTTCGGCAGCGCGGCGAACCGGCGCAGGGCCGTGATCAGCTCGGTGGGCTCCGAGCCGTCCAGGAAGACGCTGCGCACCGCGTACTCCTGCGCGTCGTAGCCGGCCGGCGCCGGGTCCGGGGGCAGCAGCACGGCGCCGCCGCGCGGGACCTCGACACCGAGGTCGCGCAGCGCCCAGTTGACGGCACGGAACTGCTGGGGCGCGGCCCGGTGCTCCACGACGCGGTGCGCGAGGCCGGGCGGCAGCTGCCGGACCAGGGGCAGCCGGCCGAGCGCGTCGGGCGTCATCGCCTCGTGCACGACGAGGTTGACGCACCAGGCGTCCTTCGCCGCGTCCCGCAGCACCCGGCGCATGTCCTTGTCGTCGGCGGGCAGCGGGTTGACCGTGCGCAGCCTGACGCCCGCCACGGCCGGGTGGTAGTCCCAGGCGGCCTCGCCGCCGTCACCGGCCTCCTCGCCGTCGGGCCAGAACATCGCCGCCGGGGAGGGCCAGGCCTCGTCCCAGGGCCGGTCGGCCTCGGCGACGAGCTGCCACTCCCGCCCCGCCTGCCGGCCCTGCAGGTCGACGGCGAGGGCCAGCCGGGCGCGCACCGTCACGGTGCCGTCCTCGACGCGCCAGCGGGCCTCGAAGACGCGTCGGGCGGAGTCCTCGGGCACGGGGGGTTCCGCGAGGTCGTCGAGGACGCCGGCCTCCTGGCGGCTGCGCAGGATCCTGCGGATCACCTCCTCGGAATCCGGACCCGTGTGGCGGCCGCGGGCGGCCCAGACGGTCGGCGGAAGGACGGCACGGTCGGTGGCGGAGTTCGACATGGGCCAATCTGCGGGTGGAAGAGGAGTGCGTCCTCCAGTATCACCGCCCGGGAGCGTGTCTCATAGGGCGGGGGCCGCCCGCGCACGGCGAGTGCGCCCCGCACCCGGGGCGCGAACCGAGTGCGCCATGCGACGCCGGTTCACCCGTGCCCTTGATCCGGCCGGCCTCGGACAATGGTGCCGGGAACGGGGCCCGCCCGACCATCCGCCAGGGGCGGGCCCCGTTCACACCGCCGGGAAGCGCGGGAACCGGAGGCGCGGGAGGGGGCCGACGGCAGTCCGTCGGCCCCCTCTCACACGTCACGTCTCAGTGCCTCACGCGCCACTCTCGCGGAGCATGTCCTCGCGCTCGACGAGCTTGACGCGCTCGCGGCCCTGCGGCTCGCCCAGCGCCTTCTCGGCGGCGTCCAGCCTGTACCAGCCCTCCCAGGTGGTGAAGCGGACGTTGCGCTCGGCCAGGAAGGCCTCCACGGCCTCCGGCGCGGGCGCCTCGGGGGTGTGCAGGCGGCCGCCCGCGTAGTCGTCCAGCAGGTTGGACACCGTCTCGTTGGCGTCGCCCTTGGTGTGGCCGATGAGGCCGACCGGGCCGCGCCGGATCCAGCCGGTGACGTACGTCGACTGAAGGTGGCTGCCGCTCTCCTCGATGACCCGGCCGCCCTCGTCGGGGACGGTGCCCGAGTCGATGTCCCAGGGCAGCTTGGGCAGCTTGTCGGAGAGGTAGCCGACCGCGCGGTAGACGGCGGTGACGTCCCACTCCTTGAACTCGCCGGTGCCCTTGACGTTGCCCGAGCCGTCGAGGGCGGTGCGCTCGGTGCGCAGCCCGGTGACCTTGCCGTCCGCGCCGAGGATCTCGGCCGGCGACTCGAAGAAGTGCAGGAAGAGCTTGTGCGGGCGGTCGCCGACATCGCGGATCGCCCAGTTCTCCAGGGTCTTGGCGACCATGTCGGCCTGCTTGTTGCCGCGCCGGGTCTCGATCGAGCCCTCGTCGTAGTCGATGTCCTCGGGATCGACGATGACCTCGATGGTGGGGGAGTGGTCGAGCTCGCGCAGCTCCATCGGGGAGAACTTCGCCTGCGCCGGGCCGCGGCGGCCGAAGACGTGTACTTCGAGGGCCTTGTTGGCCTTGAGGCCGTCGTAGACGTTCGGCGGGATCTCGGTCGGCAGCAGCTCGTCGGCCGTCTTGGCGAGGATGCGGGCCACGTCCAGGGCCACGTTGCCGACGCCGAGGACCGCGACCTTCTCCGCCTCCAGGGGCCAGGTGCGGGGCACGTCCGGGTGGCCGTCGTACCAGGAGACGAAGTCGGCGGCGCCGTACGAGCCGTCCAGCTCGATCCCGGGTATCCGCAGCTCGCGGTCGGCGGTCGCGCCGGTCGAGAAGATCACCGCGTCGTAGAAGGAGCGCAGGTCGTCGAGGCTGATGTCGGTCGGGTAGTCCACGTTGCCGAACAGGCGGATCTGCGGCTTGTCGAGCACCTGGTGCAGGGCTGTGATGATGCCCTTGATGCGCGGGTGGTCGGGGGCGACGCCGTACCGGATCAGGCCGAACGGGGCGGGCATCCGCTCGAAGAGGTCGATGGACACGCCGGGCTCGGCGGCCACCGCGGACTTGAGCAGGGCGTCGGCGGCGTAGATCCCGGCGGGGCCGGCTCCGACGATGGCTACCCGCAGGGGGCGCGGCATGATCAGGTTCCCTTCGAGTGAGGACAAGCGATCTCGAACGGGAAGCCTAAACTAAGGCAGTCCTAAGTTAGTACGCGGGTCCGCTCTATGACCCCATAAGGCGATCTTATGACTTGTATCGGGTGGGGCTTATGACGTCCGGGACGTCATCGCGACTTCCCGGTGCTTGGCGGGTGCCGGGTACATGCACCAACCTGTCCCCTGCGGCGCACCGAGGCGCGGTGGCCGGAGGGCGAGGGGTGAGGGCGTGGACGCACGCGGGAGGACGACCGTCGCGGTGACCGGCGGCAGCGGCTTCGTCGGGAGCCATCTGGCACGGCGGCTGCTGGAGCGCGGGTACCGGGTCCACGCGACCGTCCGCCGCGCCTCCGACGCGACGAAGGTACGGCCCCTGTGGGAGCTCCAGGAGGCCTTCCCCGGCCGGCTCACCCTGTTCGAGGCCGATCTGCTCCGGGACGGCTCCTTCGACGAGGCGTTCCGCGGCTGCGCGACCGTCTTCCACGTGGCCTCGCCGTTCCTGATGCCGGAACGGATCAAGGACGGCCAACGGGAGCTGGTGGACCCGGCGTTGCTCGGCACCCGCAACGTGCTCGGCAGCGTGGAGCGCACCCCGGACGTGGAAACCGTGGTCTTCACCTCCACCGTCGGCGCGATCTTCGGCGACTACGCCGACGTCCGCGGGATGGCCGGCGAGGTCCTGACGGAGAAGTACTTCAACACCACCAGCACGGTGGCGAACAACCCCTACCACTACGCCAAGACGGTCGCCGAGCGCGCCGCCTGGGACGCCGAGGCCGCCCAGGACCGCTGGCGCCTGGTCTCGATCAACCCCGGCCTCATCCTGGGCCCTTCCCTCACGCCCGCCTCCGAGTCCGGCAGCCTCTTCCTGCTCGACGAGCTGTTCAAGGGCTACTTCTGCTACGGCGCCCCGGACTTCAGCTTCACGACCGCGGACGTCCGCGACGTGGCCGACGCGCACATCGCGGCCGCGGAGAACCCGGCGGCCGGCGGCCGTTACATCGTGGCCAACGAGACGATGACGTCCTTCCACGAGATGTCCCGGATCATCCGCACCCGCCACCCGTGGGACCCGCGCCTGCCGCGCACCGCACTCCCGCACGGGCCGGTACGGGTCCTGGGCCCGCTCTTCGGCCTGACCCAGGACTACATACGCAACCACCTCGGCATCCGCTTCCGCGTCGACAACGGCCGCAGCGTCAACGAACTGGGCCTCGCCTACCGGCCCGTCGAGGAGACCCTCCTGGACCACCACGAGAGCTGGCGCACCCGGCGGCGGAGGGTCTGAGCCCGACGGCCGGGGGTCAGGCCGGGCGGATCACGCGGTGGATCGCCGACTCCCCGGCGTTGTAGATCGACTCCTCGCGGATGAGCGCCCCGGGGCTCGGCGCGTGCACCATCGCGCCGCCGCCCGCGTAGATCCCGACGTGACTGTCGTCGTCGAAGAAGAAGACCAGGTCACCGGGCTCGACGGCGGCCAGCGTGATCGGGGTGCCGGCCAGGGTCTGCTCCGGCGCGGTGCGCGGCAGCGATACGCCGGCGGCGCGCCAGGCGGCCTGGGTCAGGCTGGAGGCGTCGTACGCCCCCGGCCCGGTCGCTCCCCAGACACACGGCCGGCCTATCTGCTCCCGCGCGAACGCCAGCGCCTTCATGGCCTTGCCCGGCTCGGCCCCGGCGCCCGGCTGGAGGAAGACGCCGGGGTCGGCGTAGGCGCCGGGCGCGGCCGCGGGGAGAACCGGGGCGGGGACCTGCGGGGGTGCGGTCGGCAGGGGCGTGGTGGGGAGCGGGGCGGTGACGACCGGGGCGGGGGCGGCAGTGGGCATCGCCATGGTGGGCGGGGCCGCCATCATCGCCTCGGGCGGCGCGGTCATGGCCGTCGGCATCGCGGCCATCGCCGGTGCGAGGGGTGCCGTCATGGGCGCTGTCATCGGGGCCGCCATGGGTGCCCCCATCTGCGCGGGCATCTGCGCGGGCATAGCGGCGGCGGGCGCTGCCATCGCCGTGGGCATGGCCATGGTGGCGGCGTAGGCGTAGGCGTAGGCGCCGTCGGGCTGCATGCCTGCCGCGTAGGAGCCGTACATGTCGGCGGCGGGTGCCGCGGCGAAGGGCGCGGCCGGCGGCATGGTGGCCATCGGCGTCGCGGGGGCGACGGGAGCCGCCGTGGGGTACGCGGCGTAGGCGTAGGCGGTGTCGGCGGCGACCGGAGGGATGTCGGCGTAGGCGGCAGGCGCGTTCGGCGACATGACCCGGAAGCCGCCGGGGTCCATCGGGCCGGGGGCCGGGGCGGGCGCCGCGGTCGGGAAGACGCCGCTGTCCGTGGGGGCGGCGGTCGGGAAGGCGCCCGTGTTCGTGGGAGCCGCCGTCGGGAAGACGCTGGTGCTCGCCATGGGGTCCGCGGTCGGGAAGGCGCTCGTGCTCATGGGGTCCGGGGTCGGGACGGCGCCCGCGTCGCCCGGGGTCGGCATCGGGAACGAGCCCGTGGCACCCGGCGTCATGATGCGGAAGGAACCGGTGTCCCCCGGGGACGGGGCCGGACCCTGGGCGGTGCCCGCGTCCATGGTGGACGCGGTCTGGTAGGTCCCGCCGCCCGAACCGCCCGGGGTCATGACGCGGAAGCCGCCCGCGTCCGCCGCGGCCCGGGTCGGGGCGCTGTCGGCACCCCCCGGGGTCATGATGCGGAAGGTACCGGTGTCCGACGGGGACACGATCGGGATGCCGCCCGTCTCGGTCACCGCCGGGAGCGCGCGCGTGGCGGCGGCCGAGTCGCCCCGGAAGGAGCCGCTGCCGGTGCGCTGGTTCGGTATGCCGACCGCGGGAGCCTGCCACTGCTGCGCCGGGACCTGGGCCTCGGGCGTGGGCCAGGGACTGGGCGCCGCCGGAGCGGCCTGGGCGACCGGGATCGGGGCCGGTGCCGGGTCGAGGGCGGCGATCGCGCGCTGCCCGGTGCGCTGGAACAGCACCTCGCGCGCCTTGGCGAGCTTGAGCTGGTTCTTGGTCTTGGAGGTACCCGGCGTGGCTCGCTGCGGCGCGGCGGCGGGCAGCGCCCTCGGCGCACCCGAAGGCGCCGCCGGCAGCGCCGTCGCGGGCCCCGCCGTCAACTCCAGCCTCGGGCGCGCCGGCAGCTCGCGGACGACCTCGATCTCGCTCTGCGCGGACGGCCCCGCGGTCAGCTCCAGCCGGGCCGGTCCGGAGTCCTCCAGCTGGCCGAGCAGGTCGGCGGCCATGGAGCTGACGGGCCGCCGCGGGCCGGGTCGGTCGGGCTGCCGGTCGGACGGAAGTGCGGCCGGCACGCTCGGCCCCAGCTTCGAACGCGCCCCCTCGAACCACTCCCGGGCGATGTTGTCGAGGCCCGGGTCGTCGCGACGGGGCCGCTTGAACAGCGGGACGCCGCGTGAACGCGAGCCCCCGCTCATCGCACGGGTGGCGTTGTAGTTCCCGGTGGCGTTCTCGGCCTGGTCGTAGAGGCTGTCGATCCGCTGTCGAACCTCGTCACGGCTTTCGGGCGCCATTGAGGGGTCGTGCTCCTTCCGTACTCCGCCTACCGAGTTAGCTGTCGGGTTCGGGCGCGGTGAAGTCCGGAAGGCATGCCCTACGGCCTCTGCCCTTGCGGACGGTCGGCCGATTCACCCCAGTGTTCGGTTGGGTCCCCGGCTCCGGATCCGCCCCTGAGGGGCACCGGACTCGGCGGAGGCCGCGCGGCCCGACGGGATTCGCCGGGGGGAGCCGAGCGGCTTGCCCGTCAACTTAGCCAACTTGTGTCACTCGTGTGAAGGTTGAAGTGGCTAATGTCCGATACGTAATTGTGATGTTCGTCGTAGCGTTCGAAACTCGACCGTAGGGCACGGCATTTCGCGCGCTTCCATTGCATTCGCAGGGTCACCGAGGCGTTGCCGTCGGTCGCGTCCCCCTGCTCCGGAACGCCCGCTTTCTGTGAGGTCACCGTGAATTCGTGGGTCTGTTGAACACAGTGGCGTCACGTGTCGTATAGGGCGGGGGATTTCTATGCCCGGCCGCCCACGACATGCAGGGGAACGACCTTGAGACCCAACAGGCGCAGACGCCCGACCGGCGCACAACGCGCGACCTTCGCAGCGGTCGCCCTGATGCTCGGCGGCGGAGGACTGGTCGCGGTGAACGTCTATGCCTCGGCCACCGAGAGCGGCGGAGACCAGGGCCAGGTCGCCACCGGCCAGGTGCTGTCCGCGCCCACGATCTACTGCCCCGACGTCGGCAGCCGGCTCACGGCGGTGCCCGACGGCGCCCGGGCCGACGTCGACCGTGAACTCGCCCAGCTGGACCAGCAGATCGCGGCCGCCTACCAGCAACTCACGGCGTCCGCCGCCGAGATCGAGCAGAACCCCGGCGTCGCCGACCAGGCGATCATCGACCCGCTGAAGGAGAAGCGGTCCGAGTCGATCCAGCGCATCGCGGACGCCATCGACCGCGAGGGCGACCGCCCGCAGGGCCTCGACGACCTCGCCGCCTGCACCCTGCGCTCCTCGAACCAGGGCGACGGGCAGTCGGCCACCCCCCAGGACGGTGCCACGCCGAGCCAGAGCGGCCAGGGCAGCGCCGCGCCGAGCCAGGGCACCGGCGCCGGCGGCCAGGGCGGCAACGGCCCGGTCGCCGCCGACTACGCGGACATCACCTCCGTCCAGCCCAACGTCTCGACCCCGGCCGAGCAGCCCGGCGGCTCCACCGGCACCTTCTCCTCCAGCTGTGGCGTCAACGCGAACGGACTGTTCAACTCGGACAACGTGATCGTCGCGCCCGGTGTCTCCAACGGCGCCCACCACTTCCACGACTACATCGGCAACCAGTCCAACAACGCCTTCGCCAGCGACCAGGACCTCGCGAACGCCGACACCAGCTGCGCGGACCAGGGCGACAAGTCCACGTACTACTGGCCCGTGCTGCGGCTGCAGAACGGCAAGCAGGAGCGGGACGCCGACAAGCCGGGCGGCGGCACCGAGGGCAACGCCGGGCAGATCGTGACGGCGAAGGAGGTCACGCTGACCTTCGAGGGCAACCCGACCTCCAAGGTCACCGAGATGCCGCGGCTGCTGCGCATCATCACCGGCGACGCCAAGGCGTTCGTCAACGGCCCGGCCAACGCCAACGCCTCCTGGAGCTGCACCGGTTACGAGGACCGGCAGCTCAAGGACAAGTACCCACTCTGCCCGTCGGGCAGTGACGTCGTGCGCACGTTCAGGTTCCAGAGCTGCTGGGACGGCCGGAACATCGACAGCGCCAACCACCGCACCCACGTGGCGTTCGAGGCCCCCGACGGGAGCTGCCCGGCCGGCTTCCAGGCCATCCCGCAGCTGGTGCAGCGCATCGTCTACGCCGTGGACGCGCCGAGCCTCCAGGACGGCGGCCGTACGGTCCCGCTGTTCGCGGTGGACTCGTTCCCCGAGCAGCTGCACAAGCCGGTCACCGACCACGGAGACTTCATCAACGTCTTCGACGAGAGCCTGATGCGGACGATGGTCGACTGCATCAACTCCGGCCGCACGTGCGGTGCGGGGGCCGGCGAGCAGCCGCCGTCCCAGAGCGCGGAGCCGTCCGAACCGAGCGAGACCGCCAGCCCGGTCGCGCCGCCGGCCGAGTCGCAGAGCGCCGAGCCGTCCGAGCCGGCGACCGAGCAGCCGTCGTCCGACCAGCCGTCCTCCGACCAGCCGTCGTCCGAGCCCCCGGCCGGCACCCCGGTTACGGAGACCGCCTCCGCCCCCGGCTCCGGCTCCGGCGGCACCGAGCTGCCGAGGGTCTACGCGACTCCGTCGCCGAAGAAGACGTCGACCACGAAGTCGTCGGGCGGCGGTGTGATCAGCGAGCCGACGCAGCGGGCCGACACCGAGGCACCGACCGGTAACACCGCTGCGCCGACCGACACCGCGGTCGCCGCCCCGGCCGGCCAGGAGACCCCGGCCACCGGTTCCGGGACGGAGCCCCAGACCGAGCCCCAGGCCGTCCAGGGCGGTCTCGCCGAGACCGGCGCCCACCTGTGGCCCGCGGTCTTCGGCGGCCTGCTGCTGGCCTGCGGGGCCGCGTTGCTGTGGCGCACCAAGCGGAACTCGGTCTGACCTCTCACCTGCTGCGCAGCGTGTCCTGGGCGAGCTCGAACGCGGGGAGCATCTCGTCGTGCTCCGCGCTGTCGAGCCCGCCCAGGTGCAGGACGACCGGGCCCTTCGGGGTGACCACGGCGAGCGCGGACTCCTTCTTGGTCTCCTCCAGCAGCTTGCTGGTGTACAGGTAGTCGACCCGCACCCCGGAGAGTCCGCCCGTGGTGAAGGTCCGGTACGTCGCCCGGCCGGTGTTGTGCTCGGCGGCCACGAACGCCCGGAGCACGGCGCGCGCGTCGCCGCTGCCGGGTTTGCCGGTCCACGCCCTCAAGTAGCCGATGTTCCCGGCGGGTTTGGCGTCGATCTCGCAGACCATGGTCACCGGGCCCTGGTGCAGCAGGCCGTCCACGACCTCCTCGGTGATGTCGTCGTCCGTGCCGGCGGAGGCGACGGCGGCGAGGTCGTCGACGGCCTCCGCCTTCCAGCCCTTGGCGGTGTCGAACACCACCGGCAGCTCGCAGGCCGAACCGGCGGCGCCGATCGAGCCCCCGCGCTGCGCCGCCGCAGCGGACGCGTGACCCGACTCGGTCACCTCGACGGCGCGCGGCGTGGCGCCGCATCCCGCCAGCAGTGCCACGAACAGCCCGGTCAGTGCCACTCCGCCCCCGTGGGTCCCCACTCTTTACCTCCCCTTGGTACGACACCGGCGGTCACTGTAACCGAGGGCGCCGACACCGTCGTACGCGAGAGGTGCGGACGGTCCCGGTTGACGGGGCATCACATTACTGAACCGTAACCTACTGGGTGGTACCGCCGGTAACCCCTGCTCGTTACCGTCGAGGAGAGCCGCCACGTGTCCCGGCAGCCGCACCGGGACCGCCGTCACCCGGCATCGCTCGGGTCCCCACGCACCACCTCCCACGTCCCCGCACGTCCAGGAGGTACTTCCCCGTGCCCGTCCGTGCCCGCCTGCTGGCGACCGCCGTCGCCGCTGCCGCCTGCCTCTGCCTGCAGACCCTGCAGGCCACGACCTCCCAGGCGGAGGTCTCCCGGGGCGTCACCATCCCCGCCTTCTACGACCCGCCGGCCACCCTGCCCACGGCCGACGGCACCCTCGTCCGCACCGAACCCCTCCCGCTGGCCCTGAGCCTGCCGAGCCTGTCCGGCCCGTTGCCGGGCACCGCGACCCGGCTGATGTACAAGTCCACGGACTCGGCGGGCGACCCCGTCGCCGTCACCGGCGCCTACATCGAGCCGACCGTTCCCTGGCTCGGCCCCGGCGCCCGCCCGCTGGTCGCGCTGGCCCCGGGCACCATGGGGCAGGGCGACCAGTGCGCCGCCTCCATGGGCCTGCAGTACCCACTGATCCTCAACGGCCGGACCGTGTCCGTCGGATACGAGGACCTGTCGATCTACCGGCTGCTCGCCGAGGGCGTCGCGGTCGTCGTCACCGACTACGTGGGACTCGGCGCCACGGACCGGCTCCACACCTACGTCAACCGGCTCGACGGCGCCCACGCCGTCCTGGACGCGGTGCGCGCCGCCCGGAACCTGCCCGGCGCCTCGGTCACCGCGGCCTCGCGGGTGGGCCTGTTCGGCTACAGCCAGGGTGGCGGCGCCACCGCCGCGGCCGCCGAGCTCCAGCCCGCCTACGCCCCGGACGTCACCCTGTCCGGCACCTACGCCGGGGCGCCGCCCGCCGACCTCACCGCCGTCACCGCGGCCATCGACGGCAGCGATCTGGCCGGCGCCCTCGGCTGGGCGGTCAACGGCTTCGTGCAGGCCGACCCGGCGCTCAGGCCGATCGTCGACGCCCACCTCGGCACTGCGGGCCGGGCCGCCCTCGCCGACCTGTCGACGATGTGCGTCGGCGACGCACTCCTCGCCTACGGTTCCCAGCACAGCACCGCCTGGACGAACGACGGCAGCTCCATCGCCGAGGTCGTCGGCGAGGAGCCCGTCCTCCAGGCCTTCCTGGACGATCAGCGCATCGGCAGGACCGCGCCGACGAGCCCGGTCCGGCTGGCCACCGGCGTCAGCGACGACCTCGTCCCGCACGCGCAGGCACGGCAGCTCGCCGTCGACTGGTGCGACGAGGGTGCAGACGTCACCTATGTGCCGGTCGTCCTGCCGTCCGCGGGCCGCGCCCTGCTGAACCATCTGGAACCCCTGCTCACCGACCAGGGTGACGCCGTCGGCTGGCTCACCGCCCGCCTCGCCGGCGTACCGGCCGGCTCCAACTGCTGGAGCCTGCCCGTACAGCCCTGAACGTGCAGCTCTGAACGTGCAGCTCTGAACGTGCAGCCTTGTACGCGCAGTCCTGCCCGTACGGCCCCGAGTGCCGCCCGCCGCCGTTTGCCGTCGGCGGGCACCGCACGGCAGGGTGCCGTTGTGCCCACCTTGCTGATCGTCCACCACACCCCCTCACCGCACTGCCAGGCCATGTTCGAGGCCGTGGTCTCCGGGGCGACCCCCCCGGAGATCGAGGGCGTGCGGGTCGTGCGCCGGGCGGCGCTGTCCGCCACCGCCGCCGACGTGCTCGCGGCCGACGGATATCTCCTCGGCACCCCGGCCAACCTCGGCTACGTCTCCGGCGCCCTGAAGCATTTCTTCGACCAGATCTACTACCCGTGCCTGGACGAGACGCGCGGCCGCCCCTTCGGCGCCTACGTGCACGGCGGCAACGACGTCACCGGCGCCCTGCGCGCCCTCGACTCCATCACCACCGGCCTCGGCTGGCGCCGGGCGGCCGAACCGGTCACGGTGACCGGCGAGCCCGGCAAGGCCGACATGGAGGCGTGCTGGGAGCTGGGCGCGACGCTCGCCGCCGGCCTCGCCACCGACGCCTGACCGGTCTCCGGGCGCCGGTCACCCGGATGGACGAAGGTGCGGGCGCCGGAGCCAGGGCACACGATGGGAGCAGGCCGTGTCGTCGATCCGAGGGAGCGCCGGATGGCAGCGCAGCGCCGTGCCTGCGGGCCGCCCGCGGCGGAGATGCTGCGGGAGTGTGCCCGTGACGTGGTGGCCGTCGCCGAGGGCATCCGCGAGGTCTCCGCACGGACCAGCTCCGTCCTGTTCGCCCCGGCGCTGACGGGTTCCGCGCGCCGCCGCCCGCGCACCGGCCTGGCCGCCCGCTGGGCACTGCTGCGGACGCTCACCAACAAGCAGGGCCTCGGTGGCTCGGCGATCGTCGCGCCGGACGGCGTCGGCCATCTGCTCGGCGCGGCGGGCGAGGCGCTCGGCCGGGAGAGCCTGGCCGCGCTCGTGGCGGTCGGCTCGCTGCGGCTGAGGATCGCCGCCGTACTCCTCGACCACCCCGAGTTCGGGCGCGACCCGGGCATGCGCCGGCTGACGGACGCGGTCACCGCCGACCGCGACCCGGAGGCGGCCGTCCGCGCGCTGCGGGTCCTCTTCAAGGACCAGGGCGCCCAGCGCTCCCTGTCCGCTCTCGCCCCGATCCTGGCGGAACTCCTCGCCGTCCGGGGCCTGCTGGACGAGGACCCGCTGAGCGACGAGACCGCCTGGGCGCTGGCCGCGGGCCGGGAGCTGACCACCGGCCCGGTCCGGGGCTTCGACGCCGCCCACTTCTCCGGCACGGACCAGGGCGCGGGCGCCGCCCAGGCCGTCGAGCTGTCCGCCGAGGAGACCCGGTCCATCGTCACCGAGGGCTCCTTCCTCGGTTTCCTGCGCAACATCGACGCCCTCGCCGGCGACGCCCGCGTCCTCGTCCAGGAGGTACGCGGCCCCGACGGCGTGCTCCGGTACGTCGTCCAGGCACCCGGCACGGCCCCCGGTCGCCCGCGCGACGACTCCCCGCAGGACTTCGCCGGTGCGTGGCGCGACCTGTTCCTGACCGACTCGCCGTACGCCCGTTCGATCCTGCTGGCGATCCGGGACCACGGCATCCCGCGCGGCGCCGACCTCGCGCTGGTCGGGCACGGCGAGGGCGGGATCGCGCTGCTGAACCTCGCGCAGGACGACGAGTTCTGCCGCGCCTACCGGGTCACCCACGTGGTCGCCGTCGGCGCGCGGGCCGACGACCGCAGGCCCGCAGACCCGCGTACCTGGGTCGCCGGCATCACCAACCGGTACGACATCGTCCCGGCCCTGGACGCCCCGGGTGCCCCGCACGCCAACCGGTACCGGGTCGACTACACCGGCCCCACCCGCGAGTTCCCGCACTGCCACCTGCTTCGCGTGTACATCGACCACCTGGAGACGGTGATCCCGCAGGCCCGGGCCGACGTCGACCGGGCCCTCGCCCCCTACCGGGGCCCGGTCGAACGCACCCGTGTCTACCGGCTCAGGGACCGCGGCCGCCCGCCCGAGGGCTACCCGTTCCTGGCCGTCCCCACCACCGGCCTCGCCACCTCGGCGGGCCCGGTCGACGTGCCGGTGCGCTACTACGACTCCTCCGCCGCGCACCTGTGTTTCCCGGTCGACACCGACGTGGCCCGCAGCCTGCTGCCCGACGTCGCCTGGCTGGTCCCCACCCGGCTCGGCCGCCGTGCCCTCGCCGTGCTCTCCCTCTACGAGCACCGGTGCACCACCATCGGCCCCTATACCGAGCTCGGTCTGTCGGTGCTGGTCGACGACCTGTGGCGGCCGCACGCCTACGACCTCGCCGCGGACCTGCTGCGCCGTGCCGACCTGCGGCGCACCGGACGGTACGTGGTCGCGCTCGCCGTCGGTACGGAGGAGGCGCGGGCGGTGGCCGCGGAACTCTGGGCCCAGCCGGCCGTGCGCGGCTCCGCCGACGTCGAGCTGCAGGGTCGCGAACTGCGCGTGCACGCACCCGAGTTGGGTGTCTCGGTGGAGGGCCGCCCGGGGCCCGGAGCGCGCTGTCCCGAGGCGGACTGGGTGCTCTACGGTCGCCGCGGCGAGAGCACCGTCCGCACCCTGGTCCGCGCCCACGGCAGGCCGCGCATCCATGCCCGCCCCCGGCTGCGGCTGCGGCTCGACGGCGCCCACGGGCCGCTCGCCCGGCACCTCCAGATCCTCGAACTGGACGCCGTACGGCCCGGGTTCGTGCTGACCAGCCCCCGGTTCGTGGCCCACAGAAGCGCCGGCGCGGTGCTGCCGCGCTAGGCATCCCCCCGAGTACAGGTGAGCCCCATGGCGACCGAATCCCGTCCCGTTACCGCCGCCCCCGAACTCCTCGCGTACGTGGACGGCCTGAGGGTCGACGCGGACCGGATGGACGGCTACGCCCAGCGGCTGCGCGGCGCCGCCGAGCGGCTGGGCGACTGTGCCGGGGCACCGGAGTGGAGCGGCGCCGCCCTGGAGCGGCAGGCGACGGCCTGCGTGACCGCGGCGATACAACTGCGGGCGGCCGCGACCGCGTTGCTGGCCCACGCGGTGGAGTGAACGGCGGCCCTCGATCGATGACGCGGCGTGGCCGGGACGATCGCGTCCCGGCCACGGTGTGGCATCGGCGGCTCAGCCCGCCGGAGCGGTGTGGGGTTGTTCCGGGCCGGGCTTGGGGCGGGTGCGGGTCCAGGACGGGTCGGCGGCGAGGTCAGGAGTGGGGGGACGGTCCATGGGTCGGGGGGCCTCCTGAGGTGTGGGGGGTGGTGAGCGGTGCGTCCGGTGCCGTCGACAGTTCGGCCCAGACGACGCGGGCGGTGGGCCGCCCCTCCGGCGCGGCCGTGACGCCCCAGTCGAGACTGAGCGCGTCGACGAGGAACAGGCCGCGCCCGTTCTGCTCGTCGGGTCTGGCCCGCCGGGGTGCCGGGAGCGTGATGCTCCCGTTGTTCTGGTCCTCGACCTCGATGCGGATCCGGTCGGCGCCTGCGTGCACCCGGCAGACGATCCGCCGGCCGGCCGAGTGCACGATCGCGTTGGTGACCAGTTCCGAGGTCACCAGAACCGCGTTGTCGCGGGCTTCCTCGCCCACGCCCCACGAGCCGAGCAGCTCGCCCACGCTCCGGCGGGCGTTGCCCACCGCGCGTGGCGTCGGCGCCAGGTCGAAGACCCGGCTGTGCAGGGCGGTCCGGTCCCCGGAGGCGAACCGGTCGAGGCCTTGCGGCCCAGGGAGTCGACCGAGGCGTTCGCCTCCGGGTGGTCTGGGGATGCCGGTCGGTTCCGACGGGCGGTACGGGCCCTCGGCGGCGGCCGCCAGGGCCGGCCGGGGCAGGCCGGGTATGTGGTCCTCGGGCAGTCGGTCGAGCGGCTGGGGGAGAGAGGGCGGGGCCATCGCCGTGCGCCTTTCGTCCGGCTTCGCAGCGTGGGGGGCTGTGCGGTCGTGTCCGCCCCGGGCCGCACGGGGGCAGACGACGACCCGTGCCTGGGCGGCGCCGGGCCGCAGCTCAGTCTCCCCCAACTGGACTGCTTCGCCTGCTCCTTGGTCGGCCGGAGCAGTGACTCCACTTTGGCATCTGCCAACATCGCCTCGCAACCAGCAAGTTGAAAATTGCAAGAAGCGAAGTGCATGCTGCTTCCGACAGGAAGTGATCGAACGAGTCCGTGAACGATCACGGGTACGTGAGACGGTGACCCTGGAACCTGGTGTGAGGGGGTAGGGCGTGACCTCGGAGACCGACTGGGGCGGAGCCCCTTCCGTCCTGCGCATGATCCTCGGCCGGCAGCTGGAGGAGATGCGGACCCGGGCCGGCCTGACCTACGAGCAGGCGGCCGCCGCGATCGGGGTCAGCCACTCCACGATCCGCCGGATGGAGGCCGCCAAGGTGGCGCGGCTCCGGCTGGCCGACGCCGAGAAGCTGCTGCAGGTCTACGGCGTGACGGACCGCCAGGAGGTCGACACCTTCCTGCAGTCGGTGCGCGAGGCCAACAAGCGCGGCTGGTGGCACACCTACCGCGATGTGATGCCGGACTGGTTCGCCGCCTATCTCAGCCTGGAGCAGGCGGCGTTGCAGATCCGCGCCTACGAGAACCAGTTCGTGCACGGCCTGTTGCAGACCCGCCAGTACGCCGCCGCCCTGCTCGGCGCCGGCAACCCGCACGCGCCGGGCGAGGCGACCGAGCGCATGGTGGCGCTGCGTATGCGCCGCCAGGAGCTGATCACCCGGCCGGCCCCGCCGCGGCTGTGGGTCGTGATGGACGAGACCGTGCTGCGCTGGCCGGTCGGCGGCGCCGGGGTGATGCGTGCCCAGATCGACCATCTCATCGAGATCAACCGGCTCCCCAACGTCACCTTGCAGATCATGCCGTTCGCCAACGGCCCGCACCCCGCCATGCGCGCGGGCGCGTACCACCTCTTCCGTTTCAAGGCCCCCGAGCTGCCCGACATCGTCTATCTCAACGGCCTGGTGGGTGCCGTCTACCTGGACAAGAGCGACGACGTCGTGGTCTATCGCGAGGCCCTGGACCGGTTGGGCGCGCAGGCAGCGCCCGCCAGAAAGACCGAGGCCCTCCTCGGTGCGATTCGCAAGGAGCTCTGACGTGCACCACCCCATACGCAACGGCATCCCGTCCCGGCAACTCGGCGCGCGCGGCTGGTCCAAGCCGTGGAGCGACGACGCCGGCGGTGCCTGCGTCGAAGTGAAGAAGCTCGCCGACGGCCGGGTCGCGGTACGCCAGTCGACCGACCCCGACGGACCGGCGCTGGTCTTCACACCCCGTGAGATGACGAGTTTCCTGTCCGGTGTGAAGGCGGGTGACGCCGACTTCCTGATGTGATCGGATTTCCCGGAACTTCCTTGCTATAGCTGATCGTTCAACCAACCCCCCACACCCGACGCACCACCGCGCAGCCCCCCCGAACACCCCCGCATCCCTCACCTGAATGGGAGACACGGCGTTGCCCGACAACGGATGGCCGGCCGACCGCATCGACACCGAGAACGCGCACTCCGCACGGATCTACGACTACATCCTGGGCGGCAAGGACTACTACCCCGCCGACCAGGAGGCGGGCGACGCGATGTCCCGGGAGTGGCCCGCGCTCCCGATCCACATGCGCGCCAACCGCGACTGGATGAACCGCGCCGTGCGCTGGCTCGCCGAAGAGGCGGGGATGCGCCAGTTCCTGGACGTCGGGACCGGCATCCCCACCTCCCCGAACCTCCACGAGATTGCCCAGGCGGTGTCCCCGGACTCCCGGGTCGTCTACGTGGACAACGACCCCATCGTCCTCACCCTCTCCCAGGGGCTGCTCTCCAGCACGCCCGAGGGCCGGACGGCGTACATCGAGGCGGACTTCCGTGACCTGACGGACCTCTTCGAAGCCCCCGAGCTGCGCGAGACCCTCGACCTGGACAAGCCGGTCGCCCTCACGGTGATCGCCATCGTCCACTTCATGCTCGACGCGGACGACGCGGTGGGCGTCGTACGGCGGCTGCTCGAACCGCTGCCGTCCGGCAGCTACCTGGCGATGTCCATCGGCACCGCCGAGTTCGCGCCCGACGAGGTGGGCCGGGTCGCCCGCGAGTACGCGGCCCGCAACATGCCGATGCGGCTGCGCACCATCGACGAGGCCCACGAGTTCTTCGACGGCCTGGAGCTGGTCGAGCCGGGCATCGTCCAGGTGCACAAGTGGCACCCGGACGGCACCGGCGAACAGGGCATCCGCGACGAGGACATCGCGATGTACGGAGCGGTCGCCCGCAAGCCGTAGCACAGGCTCCGTGCCGGGGCCGGGCTCACCTTCCCGGCCCCGGCACGGTCGTTCCACGGATACCGGTGACGATCACCCGTAGCGGGGCGGACGGCGCCACGGAGGTCGAGGTCCCGCACGGGGACCTCCCCGAAGGCATCCGCCCCGAGGGCACCGGCTTGCTCAGGCGTTCGGGTCGAAGGAGATCCCGGACGGCATGGAGTACCCCAGGTTGGCGTTGAACGAGCCGTCCTTGATCTTGATGGTGGCGTCGCCGAAGTCCGCGTTCATCAGCTTGTCGCGGTAGCCCGCCGGGTAGCCGTCCCAGCCCACCAGCCGCGGGAAGAACCAGCCGCCGGTCACGTTCTCCGGCGGGTCGTCGTTGGAGTTGGCGAACCGGAAGTCGTGGGTGGACACGCCGTCCTTGTGGTAAACGATCTTCGGGTGGGTGCCGTCGAACCGGATCGCCGAGGCGGCCGCCACCTGGTAGCTGCTGTGCTGGGACACCGAGACGTACTGCACCTGGTTGTTCTGGATCCACACGATGACGTGTTCCCAGTCGTGCCGGTGCCCGATGGCCAGCGGCCCGAGCGTCGCCTGGTCCTTCTCGAAGTAGCTGGCGTACATCACCGCGCACCAGCCGTTGTTGCACTTCTCGCGGGAGTAGGTGTTGGCGTTGGCGAGCTGTGCGTAGTCGTGGCAGTGGCCGTTGACGTCACCGCCCAGCGACAGGCCGGGGTTGATGGTGCCGTCGGCGCCGATCGCGGCGGTGGTGTAGCAGCCGTCGCCGTCGTAGTCGTAGGCCGGGGAGAACGTCTGCTCCAGGCCGTCCGCGTTCTGCGGCAGCAGCGTCAGAACGTCGGCGTGCGCGGTGGCGGGCACGGCGACGACCAGCGCGAGCGCGCCGAGAGCGGCGGCGAGGGCCTTGCGGAGCGGCCGTCTGCGGGTGGGGGATTGCAGTTCGGTCATGGGGACTCCCTGTCGGTGAAAGGCGAAGCGGAGTCTCGCAGTCAGCCCCTGCCGACGACCACCCTTACGACTTAACTTTGACCCAAAGACAATTGAACAGCTGACCCAACTCGGTTGCTGTCAGAGGCTGTTGACCTGCTGTGAGTCCCCCGGATGCGGTTGCCGCAGGGCGCGCCCGAGGTCAGGCTACTCGTCGGTTCGTCCCCCCCCACCGCCCGAAAGGGAACCCCGTGAGCGACACAGACATGCCTTCCGCCCCGCTGAACCGGCGCGGCTTCCTCGGCGCCGCCGCCGCGGCCGGGCTGCTCGGCACGCTGTCCACACCGGCCGAGGCCAGGACCGCGGCCGCCACGGCGATATCCACCGAGTCCGGCCAGGTCACCGGAGTCCAGGGCAGCCTGCGGGGCGTCACCGTCTACAAGGGCATCCCGTACGCGGCCACCACCGCCGGCGCCAACCGCTGGCGCCCGCCGCAGCCGGCCCCTTCCTGGGACGGGGTCCGCGCCGCCGACTCCTGGGGCCCCGCCTGCCCGCAGCCGGTCACGGGCATCCCCGCCGACCAGGTGCCCGAACTCGGTGAGGACTGCCTGAACCTCAACATCTGGACGGCGGCGACGGGTTCGGGCGACAGCCGCCCCGTCGTGGTCTGGCTGTACGGCGGCGACCAGGCCCTGTGGTCGGGCCAGGAGATCTACAACGGCTCGCTGCTCGCCTCCAAGGGCGTGGTCGTCGTCACCCTCGACCATCGCGTCGGCCCGCTCGGCGGTCTCGCCCACCCCGGGCTGACCGCGGAGTCCACGTACGGCGGCTCCGGCAACTGGGGGATCCTGGACGTCGTCGCGGCGCTGGAGTGGGTCCAGCGGAACATCGGCGCGTTCGGCGGCGACCCGGACCGCGTCACCCTGGCGGGCTGGGCCCAGGGCGCGTCCATCGTGCACATCCTGCTCGCGTCCCGGCAGGCCAGGGGCCTCTACCACCGCGCGCTGCTCTCCTCGGGCGTCCGGTACACCAAGGACCCGGCCCTTGCCCGGGGGACCGGCCGCTACCGGACCCTCGCCGCCGCCGAGGCCAACGGCAGCGACTTCGCGGCCCGGTTGGGCGCCGCCGATCTCGCCGGCCTGCGCGCGCTGGACGCCGACGACATCGTCAGCGGCGCCGCCGCCGACACCACCGCCGACTTCGGCCACGTCCTCGACGGACACGTCCTGCCCGACACCTACACCGCCGTCCTGAAGGCCTGCGCCGAGACCGACGTGCCCGTGCTGACCGGCGTCTGCAAGGACGCGAACGGCGCCTCGTCCGACCTGAAGCTGACCCTCGACGCGTTCCAGTCGTACGCCCGCTCCGAGTTCGGCCCGCTGGGGCTGGCGGACACCTTCCTGGACCTGTACCCGGCGGACAGCGACACGGCGGCCGCCCGGCAGTTCAGCGCCTACGCCCGGGACGAGGAACGCGTCTCCGCCTTCCTGTGGGCGACCCAGTTCAAGGACACGGCCGCCAACTCCAGCGCCGTCCACACCTACTTCTGGACCCGCGTCCCGCCCGGGTACGACGACACCAACCCGGTCATCGGCACGGCCGCGACCGGCGCCTTCGAGGGCTCCGACGTCTACTACCTGCTCGGCTACCTCTACAACACCGACCGCCCCTGGACCTCCAAGGACTACGACACCGCCGACACCACCGCCTCCTACGTCGCCCGCTTCGCCGCCACCGGCGATCCGAACGGCAGCTCACTGACCACCTGGCCCGCCGTCGCCACCGACACCCCGCAGACCATGGAACTCGGCGGGAACCTCGGCACGGTCGCGGTGGCCGACAGCGACGCGAAGCTCACCTTCCTGAAGACGTATCTGGAGTCGCAGACCACGGAGTTCTGAGCCCCTAGGCCCGCGCGGAGCCGTGGCCGATGATGCTGTGGTGCTGACGGCGGTGCACGGTCGGGGTGCGGTGCAGGGCGATCAGGGCCGCGTCGTCGCCGAGGTGGCCGCCCGCATGCGCCAGCAGGTCCCGCCGGATGTGGTGCATCAGCGTCTCCGGAGCGGCGTCGGTCCACTGCGCGACCCGCTCGGCGAGCGGGTAGAAGCGGCCCTGCGCGTCCCGGGCCTCGACGACTCCGTCGGTGTAGAGCAGCAGGGTGTCACCGGGCTCGAACGAGAACACGTCCAGGGTGCGCTCGGTGCCGCCCGTGCCGGGCACCCCGAGCGGCGGTGACGGGTGCAGGCTCGGCACGGTGACCGCGTGCCCCGGGCTCAGCAGCAGGGGCGGCGGATGACCGGAGCTGGTCATCCGGGTCACCGGGTCCTCGTCGGGGATCTCGACCAGCAGCGCGGTGGCGAACCGCTCACCCGCCTCCTCCCGGGGCTCCAGGTCCGCCGCGTACCGCTGCACGCTCTGCTCCAGGGCGGCGGCGAGGTCCGGCAGGGTGACGTGCCGGTGGGCGGACTCCCGGAAGGCGCTCAGCAGCAGCGCCGCCTCGCCGATCGCGGACAGGCCCTTGCCCCGCACGTCGCCGATGAGAACCCTGACCTCGCCGTCGCAGCGGGTGGCCGCGTACAGGTCACCGCCGATCTGCGCCTCGTCCTCGGCGGCCAGGTACAGCGAGGCGATCCGCAGCGGGCCGATGTGCTCGGGCAGCGGCCACATCAGCACGTGCTGCGCGGCCTCGGCGACCGTGCGCACCTGGGCCAGCTGGGCACGGCGCCGCTCGCGGACCGCGCTGTAGACCACCACCATCACGGAGAGCACCGTCAGGGTGACGATCTGCACGATGTGGTTCGCGGTGGTCAGACCGCCGTGGAACACGGCGATCACCACCTGGGCGACCACCGCCAGCGCCCCGACCAGCGCGGTCGCCCGGGGGCCCGCCAAGGACGGGGTGAGCGCCGGGGCGATGACCAGGGCGGGGCCCAGATGGATGTCCTCCGGCGTGCGGAGGTCCGCCACCGTGATCACCAGGATGAGCAGGACCGGGAGCAGCAGCAGCGCGTGCGACGACTGCCACGACCGCCGCAGCCCTGTCATACAGCCCTGCAGCTTGCCCATGCCACCAGCCTGCGCCACCGCCCGGGGACCGGCCACCGCGAGCCCCTTCGACGTGCAGGCCTCTAGAGGTTCACGGAACGCATCCCGGCCTCGTCGTAGCGCTCGCCCGCCGCCCGCGGTACCTCGGCCTCGATACGGGCCAGGTCCTCCTTGGTCAGCTCGACGTCCACCGCACCCGCGTTCTGCTCCAGGTAGCCGACGCGCTTGGTGCCCGGGATCGGGACGATGCCGTCGCCCTGGGCCAGCACCCAGGCGAGGGCCAGCTGCGCCGGGGTCACCTCCTTCTCGGCGGCGATCTCCTTCACCTTGGCGGCCAGCCGCAGGTTCGCCTCCAGGTTGTCGCCGGTGAAGCGGGGACCGGTGCGGCGCCAGTCGCCCGCGTCGAGGTCGTCGGGGGAGGAGAACCGGCCGGCGAGGAAGCCGCGGCCCAGCGGCGAGTACGGCACGAACCCGATGCCCAGCTCCCGGCAGGCGGGCAGCACCTCGTCCTCCGGGTCACGGGTCCACAGCGAGTACTCGGTCTGCACGGCCGCGACCGGGTGCACGGCGTTCGCCCGCCGGATCGTCTCGGCGCTCGCCTCGCTCAGCCCGATGTGGCGCACCTTGCCCTCGGCGACCAGCTCGGCCAGAGCACCGACGGTCTCCTCGATCGGCACGTTCGGGTCGACGCGGTGCTGGTAGTACAGGTCGATGTAGTCGGTGCCCAGACGCTGCAGCGAACCGTGGATCGAGCTGCGGACGTGCTCTGCGGAGCCGTCCTGCGGGCCGATGCTGCTCATGTCCCCGGGGACCGCGTGGTCCATCCGGTAGTTGAACTTCGTGGCGATCACGTACTCGTCCCGGTGCCCCCGGATCGCCTCGCCGACCAGCGACTCGTTGGTGAGCGGTCCGTAGAGCTGCGCGGTGTCGAGGAAGGTGACGCCGAGTTCCCGCGCGCGGTGGATGGTCCGCACGCCCTCGTCCTCGTCTGCGGTGCCGTAGAAGGCGGACATACCCATGCACCCGAGGCCGATGCTGCTCACCTGAAGATCTCGCAGATTGCGCTGTCGCATGTGACTCCCAGCCTTTCCCGCTGACTCGTTCTCCTTCGGACGCTACGACTTCAAGAGCACTCGAAGTCAAACGGGCGCCGCCGATCCGGTACACCTGGACCGGGCACCCGTTCCCGTCGCCGAGACCGCCCGCGGAGGCCGCATGCTGCTGCGCCAGCTCGAATACCTCGTTGCGCTCGCCCGGGAGCGGCACTTCGGCCGGGCGGCGGCCGCCTGCCATGTCTCGCAGCCGTCACTGTCCGCGGCGATACGGCGGCTCGAACACGAACTGGCGGTCCCGATCGTGCGCCGGGGCCGCCGCTACGAGGGCCTCACCCCCGAGGGCGAGGTCGTGCTGGCCTGGGCGCACCGCATCCTCGCCGAGGGCGACGCGCTCCGCCAGGAACTGTCCACGTTGCGGAACGGCCTCACCGGCACCCTGCGCCTCGGCATCGTCCCCACCGCGGTCCCCGTCGCGTCCCTCCTCACCGGCCCCTTCTGCGACCGGCATCCGCACGCCCGGGTGGCCATGGAGTCCTTGTCGTCCGCCGACATCCGGCGCGGCCTCGCCGAGTTCGAGCTGGACGCCGCCATGACCTACCTGGACGACGACGAACTGCGCCAGGTCCGCCGCTTCCCGCTCTACGAGGAGCGGTACGTCCTGCTCACCCCGGTCGGCGGCCCCCTCGGCGACGCGGCCACGACCACCTGGTCGCAGGCCGCCGCCCTCCCGCTGTGTCTGCTCGGGCGGCGGATGCGCAACCGGCGGATCATCGACGAGTGCTTCGCCGCCGACGGTGCCGCCCCCGTCCCGGCCGTCGAGTCCGACAGCGTGGCCGGCCTCTACGCCCACCTCCCCGGCGGCCGCTGGTCCAGCGTGATCTCGCACGCCTGGCTGCACATGTTCGGCGTACCGGAGGGCATGCGCGTGGTCCCGCTGGAGGGCCCGGCCCACGGGCCCCGGGTCGGACTCGTCGTCGCCCGCAGCGAACCCCAGTCCGTGCTCGCCGGCGCCCTGGTGAAGGTCGCCCGGGAGGCGGGCCTCAGGGACGCCCTCGACAGCCGCCTGCACGCCGTCCTGGACGCCCGCGACCGATGATAGGCACGGCCTATCACGGGATAGCGACGTTCGCTTTGACCTGCGCACTTACCCCCGAGGATCGTGGAATGCACCATCCGCAACGGAGTTGAGGAGCCGCCATCATGGCCAAGGTGCTCTGCGTCCTGTACGACGACCCGACCGACGGATACCCCACCGGCTACGCCCGCGACGACATCCCCGTCATCGACCACTATCCGGGCGGCCAGACCACCCCCACCCCCGAGGCGATCGACTTCGCCCCCGGCCACCTCCTCGGCAGCGTCTCCGGCGAACTCGGCCTGCGCTCCTTCCTGGAGAAGGCCGGCCACACCCTCGTCGTCACCTCGGACAAGGACGGCGCGGGCTCGGTCTTCGACCGTGAACTGGCCGACGCGGACGTCGTCATCTCGCAGCCGTTCTGGCCCGCGTACCTCACCCCGGAGCGGATCGCCGCCGCGCACAACCTCAAACTGGCGATCACCGCGGGCATCGGCTCCGACCACGTCGACCTCGACGCCGCGATCGCGCACGGGGTGACGGTCGCCGAGGTGACGTACTGCAACAGCATCAGCGTCGCCGAACACGTCGTGATGATGATCCTCGGCCTGGTCCGCAACTACCTGCCCTCGCACCAGGTGGTGCTCGACGGCGGCTGGAACATCGCCGACTGCGTGAGCCGGTCGTACGACCTGGAGGGCATGCACGTCGGAACCGTCGCCGCGGGCCGGATCGGCACTGCGGTGCTGCGCCGACTCGCGCCCTTCGACGTCAAACTGCACTACACGGACCGGACCCGGCTGCCCGAGTCCGTCGAGCGCGAGCTGAACCTGACCTTCCACGAGAGCGCGGCCGCCATGGCCCCGCACTGCGACGTCGTGACCGTCAACGCGCCGCTGCACCCCGAGACCGAGGGCCTGTTCGGCGACGAGCTGCTGGCCACGATGAAGCGCGGCGCCTACCTCATCAACACCGCCCGGGCCCTGATCGTCGACCGGGACGCCGTCGACCGGGCGCTGCGCAGCGGGCAGCTGGCCGGGTACGCGGGCGACGTCTGGTACCCGCAGCCCGCGCCCGCCGACCACCCCTGGCGCACCATGCCGCACCAGGGGATGACCCCGCACATCTCGGGCTCCAGCCTCTCCGCCCAGGCCCGCTACGCCGCCGGCACCCGGGAGATCCTGGAGAACTGGCTCGCCGGCCGGCCCATCCGCGACGAGTACCTGATCGTCGACGGCGGCAAGCTGGCCGGCACCGGAGCGAAGTCGTACTCCGTGCACACCCGCTAGGGGTTCAGCCTGACCGGCAGCTCGAAGAGGTCGTTCTGGGTGACCACCGGCTTGTTGCGCAGCTCGGACGCCGGTACCGCGAGGTCCAGGCCGGGGAAGCGGTCGTACAGCGCGGGCAGCGCCACGCCCGCTTCCAGCCGGGAGAGCGCCGCACCCGGGCAGACGTGCGGGCCGTGCCCGAAGGAGATGTGCCGGTTCTGCGACTCCCGGGTGACGTCGAACTCCCCGGCGCTCGGCCCGTGCGCGTTCTCGTCGCGGCCGATCGCGGCGTACGACACGATGAGCGCGTCGCCCGCCGGGAGCACCTTGTCGCCGACCGGCACGTCCTCGGTGGCGAACCGGATCAGGACGTGCGAGGTCGGGGTGGACCAGCGCAGGGTCTCCTCGACCACCGCCGACCAGTCCACCTCGCCGGAGAGCACCTTGGTGCGCTGGCCGGGGTGGGTGGAGAGGTTGACCACGGCGTTGACGATCAGGGAGATCGTCGTCTCGTGCCCGGCCGCCACCATCAGCTGGAGGGTGGAGACGATCTCCTCGTCGGTGAGGTGGTCGCCGTCCTCGGAGGCCAGGATCAGCGCGCTGGTGAGGTCGTCGCCGGGCTCGGCCCGCTTGGCGGCGACCGTCGCCGCCATGATCCCCGCCAGCTCGGTGAGGGTCGCGATGACCTCCGCGGGCGGGGTCTGGGTCGAGAAGAACTTCTCGAACAGCACCTTCAGGCGCGGCAGTTCGGCCTCGTCGATGCCCATCAGGTCGGCGACCACGAACATGGGCAGCGGGTAGGCGAAGGCCGCCTTGAGGTCGACGGTCCCGCCGTCCGCGGGGAGGGCGTCCAGCAGGTCCTGGGTGAGCTTCTGGATCCGCTCGCGCATCTGCTCCACCCGGCGCGGGGTGAGCGCCTGCGCGACCAGCGTGCGCATCCGGCGGTGGTCGGCGCCGTCCACGGTCAGCATCGAACGGCCGGGGTTGGCGAGGCCGATCAGCGGCCAGTCCGGGGCGATCTCGCCGCGCTGCCAGGCACCCCACACGGTGATGTCCTTGACCAGGCGCGGGTCGGTGAGCAGCGCCTTGGCCTCGGCGTGGTGGGTGACGGCCCAGACGGGCACCCCGCCGGGCAGTTCCACGGCCGCGAGGGGACCGGCGGCGCGCAGCCGCGCGCTCTCGCCCTCGAGGTCGGTGACGAAGGGGTCGAGGGCGATCCGGGCTTGTTCGGTACCGGTCGTCATCGTGACGTGCCTCCCAGGGCAGGGTCGGAGTACTGCGCCGATCGGTGTGCTGCGCCTGACTGTCGGTGGTGACTACAGGGCGGGTACGGGTGTGAACCGGACGGGCAGCTCGGTCAGCCCCCGCAGCCAGGGCGAGGGCCGGCGGGTGAGGGTGTCGGAGGGCACCGCCAGGTCGATGTCCGGGAGCCGGTCGAGGACGACCTCGATGCCGGTCCGGGCGACCACCTCGGCGACCTCCTGGGCCGGGAACGGGCAGCGGTGCTCGCCGTGCCCGAAGGAGAAGTGCGCGCTGTTGCCGCCGGTCAGCGCGGAGGCGTCGGTGCGCACCTGCGGATCGGAGTTGGCGCCCTGCAGGCCGAGGATCAGCAGGTCGCCGGCGCGGATCCGGCGCCCGCCCAGCTGGGTGTCGCGGGAAGCCCAGCGGCCGGCGATGTTCTGGCTGGGGGTGTCCTCCCACAGCACCTCGTTCATCGCCTCGGCGACACTGTTGCGGCCGCCGAACAGCGAGGCGGCGAACCGGTCGTCGGTGAGCATCAGGCGCAGCGAGTTGCCGATCCAGTCGGCGGTCGGCTGGTGCCCGGCCGCCATCATGACCATCAGGTCCTGCATGATCTCTTCGTCGGTGAAGCCGCTCTTGTCCTGGAGCATCCGCGACACCACGTCGTCGGCCGGGTCCGCCTTCCGGTCGGCCAGCAACTGCGCCATGGACGAGCCCAGATGCTGCTGTCCGGCGATCGCCCGCTCACGCCCGTCGATCATGTCGTTGAGCGCGGTGACCAGGCCGGGACCCTCCTCGTCGGGGAAGCCGTACAGCCGCGCCAGCACCCGCACCGGCAGCAGCATCGCGTACTGGCCGATCAGGTCCGCCTCGCCGCTCGTGCACAGCCCGTCGATCAGCTCGTCCGCGAACCGCTCGGCGTGCCCGCGCAGTTCGAACGGGTCGACGGCCTCCAGCGCGTCGCTGATCATCCCGGCCCGCTCGCGGTGCCGCTCGCCGACCGTGTACAGGATCGACGGCTGCTTGCGGCCGATCATCGGCAGCAGCGGCCAGTCGTCGGGGATCATGTCCCACTGGTTCCACAGGTCCGAGTCCCGGCTGAACAGCACCGGATCCCCGGTCACCTGGTGCAGCTCGCGGTAGCCGACCACCAGCCAGGCGGGCACGTCCCCGTCCAGCACGACGGGGGTGACGGCGCCGTGGTCGCGCCGCATCTCGCGGTACAGGCGCGCCGGTTCGGTCTGGAACCGGGGGCCGCCGAGCGGCACGGCTTCGGGGGTCACACGAACTCCTGTCGGGGCAGGTCCGCCGGTGCGGACGGGCCCGCGTACCGGTTCTTGACGTGCTGGACGAGCGTGATCAGCACCTGCTTGCCGGACTCCCGGGAGCGGGCGTCACAGTTGACCAGCGGGACGTGCGGGTCCAGGTCGAGGGCGTGCCGGACGTCCTGGGGCGTGTGCACGGGGCCGCCGAAGTCGTTGCAGGCCACGATGAACGGCGTACCGTGCTTCTCCAGCCGGTCGATGGCGTACCAGGAGTCGCCGATCCGCCGGGTGTCGACGAGCACGACCGCGCCGAGGGTGCCGGAGAACAGCCGGTCCCACAGGAACCAGAACCGCTCCTGGCCCGGCGCCCCGAACAGGTACAGCACGTTGCGGGCGTCCAGGGTGATCCGGCCGAAGTCGAAGGCGACGGTGGTCGCGGACTTGCCGCGCACCTCGCGGATGTCGTCGACCTCCTCGCCGGCCTGGGTCATCGTCTCCTCGGTGTTGAGGGGACGTATCTCGCTGACCGAGCGGACCAGGGTGGTCTTGCCGACGCCGAAGCCGCCCACGACCACGATCTTGAAACCGTGGTCGGCGGAGGCACCCAACGGGGTGCGCGCGTCAGAGGTTGCGGAGTCCAACGAGCACCTGCTCCAGGATGTCGGGGTCGGTGATGGCCGGCCGGTAGGGGTGGCGGGCGCTGACCCGGCCGGCCGCCTGCAGGTCGCCCAGCAGGACCTTGGTGATGCTCACCGGCAGCTTCAGCTCCGCGGCGATCTCCACCACCGAGGTCGGGAACTCGGCCAGGCGCAGGATCGCCGCGTGCTCCGACTGCATGCCGGGCGCCGGCTCCGACTCGGCGACGACCAGGGTGACCAGGTCGAAGGGGCTGTCGGGGCCGGTGCCGCTGCGGCCGCCGGTGATGGTGTACAGGCGGTCGGGCGTGTCGTCCCTGCCCGGGCGGCTCATGACGTGCGGGGCTGCGCGGTGAGGTGCTCGCCGAGCTGCTCGACCAGTTCGCTCATGTTGTGCCCGACCAGTCCGGGGTCCGCGTCCTCGCTGGTCACCACGGCCAGGTGGGCGCCCTCGCCGGCCTCGACGATGAACAGCACGCCCCCATAGAACTCGGTCATCGCCGACCGCACGCCGCCGCTGCCGTCGCCGAACTCGACGGACGCCCCGTGCGACAGCGACTGGATGCCGGCGGCGATCGCCGCGAGCTGGTCGGCCTGGTCGACGGAGAGCTCCGGGGTACGGCAGAGCTTCAGCCCGTCACGGGAGAGCACCAGGGCGTGCCGCGCGCCGGGGGTGCGCTCCAGGAGGCCCTCGATGAGCCAGGTGAGCTTGTCGTCGGCGGTGGTCCTGCCGGTCATGAAGTGGGGTCGCCTTCCGGGTACGCATGCGGGTGGGACGTGAGCTCTGGACCGGACTCCGGGTGGGGCGCGGGGGCCGGGTCGTGCACGGGGGTGGGGGCGTACGGGGCTGCCGACTCGCCGGCCGCGCCGGGGGTCTCGGCGGAGCGGGAGTCGTGCGTGGCCGGGCGGACGGCCTGCCGGAAGCTGTTGAAGCGGGCGGCGCGGACCTGGGCGTCCGCGGCGCGGGGCGCGGGGCGCGGGTCCGCCGGCTGGGGCGCCGACTGGCGTTCGGCCTCGGCGAGGGTCCGGCCGCGGCGCCGCCTGGGCAGCCCGGTGGGTCCTTCCTCGTCCTCGTCCGGCTCGGCGGCGGACTCGTGCACCGGTAGGGCGTCGAGCGGGGCCGGCACCGGTGCGGCCGGTTCCGTCTCCTGTGCCGACGCGGGTTCGTCGGCGACCGGGCGGGTCAGCAGGTCCTGCGGGACCAGCATCAGCACCCCGGTGCCGCCGCGCGCGGACGGCCGGAACGACACCTTCAGGCCGTGCTTGCGCGCCAGCCGGCCCACCACCGCGAGCCCGAGCCGGGTGCCGGTGAGACCGCCCAGCTCGGTGCTGTCACCGGCGACCGCCCGCTCGGCGCGGCGCAGTTGCACCTCGCCCATCACCAGCCCGCTGTCCTCCACGGACACGATGACCCCGGCCGGCACCTCCTCCACGTACACATGGACCTCGGCCGTGGGGGGCGAGAAGTTGGCCGCGTTGTCGAGGAGTTCGGCCAGCGCGTGCATGACACCCTCGGCGGCGTGTCCGGCGACGGCCGTCTCGCTCACCGAGTGCACCCGCACCCGGCGGTAGCCGCTGATGCGGCCCATCGCGCCGCGCAGGATCGACTCCATGCTGATCGGACGCGCCCAGCGGCGGCCGGAACGCGCCCCGGTGAGTACGGCGATGGAGTCGGCGAGCCGGCCCGCCTGGGCAGTGCGGTGGTCGAGGTGCAGCAGGTCGGCCAGCACGTCCTCGTCGGTGTGCCGGTCCTCCATGGCCCGCAGGTCGGCGAGGGTGGCGGTGGCCAGGGCCTGCATCCGCCCGGCCGCGTTGCCGGCGGCGGCGACCGCGGCGGCCCGTTCCCGCAGGGCGCGCTCCAGTTCGGCGGTGAGCCGGGCGTTCTCCTGCTGGTACCAGTCCAGTTCCTGGCCGCTGTCCTGGTGGATCCGCGCCCGCTCCTGCTCGAAGGAGTCGGCGAACTCGCTGCGCTGCTGGGCCAGTTCGTCGATCAGCCGCTGCTGCTCCTGGCGCGCTTCCTCGGTGGTCCGGGCCTGCTGCTGGAGCAGCCGCCCGATGTCCTGGCTCACCGCCTCCAGCCGGCGCCGGGCGCCACGTGCGGCCCGCGTCGCGTGCACGGCCCAGGTCACCGCCGCGCACAGCAGCAGCGCGGCAGCGCTCCCGCCGAGGGCGAGGGGCATGCGCACCGAGACCGGCGCGGCGGTCACCGCGGCGACGACCGCGAGGGCCGACACCACCGCGGTCAGCGCGAAGGTCGGAACGAGCGTACGGAGGGAAGGTCGTTCGCCGGGATGCGTGGGCGCGGTCATCGGTCCGGTCTGGTCCTCGGAGCGGTAGGGATGTGTGTCCGGTGAAGGAGTTGTGACGCTCGGTGCTGAACTGGGCGTCACTATACGAGAGTTCGAGATCGAAACAGAACGGTTCCGGTCCCATTGCAGAAAACCCGCTACGAGGAAGGGGACTTGCTGTGTTCCGGCTGTGAACGATCTTGTGTGCCGCCCCGCCCGAACGCGTCGGCCACGATCGCGGCGGCCTCCCTGACCAGCGGAGAGTCGGCCTCGGCGGCGGCATCGGCGTGGGTGGTGAGGACGGCGACGACGAGCGGCGCGCGGCCCGGGGGCCAGGCGACCGCGACATCGTTGGCGGTGCCATAGTCGCCCGTTCCGGTTTTGTCGCCGACCCTCCAGTCGCCGGGGAGCCCGGCGCGGATCCGTTCCCCGCCGGTGGTGTTGGCGAGCAGCCAGCCGGTGAGCCGCCGCCGGTCGGCGCCGTCCAGGGCGTGACCGACCGTCAGCTTCGCGTAGGTCGACGCGATGGCCAGGGGAGTGGTGGTGTCGGTGACCCGCCCGGGCTCCGCCGAGTTCAGCTCCGGCTCCCACCGGTCCAGGCGCGTCACCCCGTCCCCGAGCGAACGGCACAGCCTCGTCACCGCCACCGGCCCGCCCAGTTGCTCCAGCAACAGGTTGGCCGCGGTGTTGTCGCTGTACGAGATCGCGGCTCCGCACAACTCCGCGACCGTCATTCCCGCGGCGAGATTCTCCGGCCTTCCGGTGACCGGGGCGCCGCCCGCCCGCTCGACATCGCTCTCGTCGTAGTGCACGACCTGGCCGAGCACGTCCTCGTCGAGGTCGCGCAGGACGGCGGCGACCGCGACCGTCTTGAACACCGAGCACATCGGGAAGAGTTCGCCGGACCGGTACCCGAGCCGGGCCCCCGAGCCGGTGTCCCGGGCGAACACCCCCAGCCGGGCCCCGTGTTCGCGCTCCAGGGCGCGCAGTCTCGTGGTCGCACCCGGCGCCGGCGGGATGGTCACCGCCGCCCCCAGAGCCGAGGCCAGCACCATGCGACGCGAGGGTTTACGCATTACTGCTCCTTTACCGGGACGACGCTCAGGGGGACGCGAACGCGGCCCCGCGGGTTCAGCCGTGGACGGGTGATAAATCCGACGCCGATATCCGACCGGCCGTAGCTCCCGCATCGTCGCAAATGATCCAAACGTCTATACGATGACGCGTGGAACGGCCCGGGCGCGGAGAACCTCTTGGAGGGCGCAGGCCGACGACGGGGACGGTGTCGAGGGGGCGATGCCTTTCATGAAAGGCGACTGGAGCCGGATGGCCGCGCGGGGGGTCCGGTTCGTGCGGCGCACATTGCGCGACGAATGGCACGCCATCGTGGTGGAGCCGGCACGGCAGCTGGTCCGGCGCGGGCTGTCCGGGCTCGTGCTGGCGTTCGTGGCCGCGTTCGGCGTCATCTTCTTCCACGGCATCGCTCAGCATCCCTTCGGCCGGAGGCTGGTGTGGCACCTCGGCGGCGTCACCGCCGACCTGCCCCTGTGGCTCTCCCTGCTGCGCACCCCGGTCTCGCTCTACGTCCCGGCGCTCGACCTGCCGGTCTGGGCGGGCATCACCCAGCTCTTCCTCGCCTTCGCGCTCGCCGAACTCACCCTCGGCCGCGCCCGGACCCTCGCCGTCGCGTACGTCACCACCCTGGCCGGCACCATGACCGCCCGGGTGATGGTCGCGCTGGGCCCCGGCTGGTGGGGCTTCGGACTGCCCCCGGAGGTCGGCCGGATCCTCGACACGGGGCCGTCCGCCGCCGTGGTGGGACTCTTCACCTACTTGGCGGTGGTCCGGCGCGCCCCCGTCGTCTTCACCCTCACCGGCGGCTCGATGGTGTGGGAGTCCATCGCAGTGCCGAACCTCGCCGGCCGCGAGCACCTGATCGCCGTGGCCGCCGCGATCGTCCTCGGCCTGCTGCACGGACACAGGTTGCCGTTCCCCGCCCGCTTGGCGGAACGCCTCGACACCACACCGTCGTCGCCGCCCCGGTCGGACCCGCCGATACCCCGACCGGGCCCGCCGCGCCACCCCGTACCGTCCTTCCGCCTGCCCTGAAGACTCCCCAACCCTCCCGGCTGCCCCGAAAACCCATATGTCACGCGGCTGACCCGCCGAAGTGCTCAACCACGTCAATGTGATGGTTTTCGCACTTCAGCCGGTCCGGCCAACCCCTAATGTTGCGCGGGCTACGGCAGGGCGCGGCTGACACCATGGTGTTCGTCGCCGGCAGGCTGAAGGGATCCAGGGATGTTCCGCAAGGTGCTGGTCGCCAACCGTGGAGAGATCGCCATCCGCGCATTCCGCGCGGGCTATGAATTGGGTGCGCGCACGGTCGCCGTCTTCCCGTACGAGGACCGCAACTCGCTGCACCGCCTGAAGGCCGACGAGGCCTACGAGATCGGGGAACCGGGACATCCGGTGCGCGCCTACCTCTCCGTCGAGGAGATCGTGGGCGCGGCCCGGCGGGCCGGGGCCGACGCCGTCTACCCCGGCTACGGGTTCCTCTCCGAGAACCCCGAACTCGCCCGCGCCTGCGAGGAAGCGGGCATCACCTTCGTCGGGCCCAGCGCCCAGACGCTGGAGCTGACCGGCAACAAGGCCCGCGCGGTCGCCGCCGCCCGCGCCGCCGGCGTACCGGTGCTCGGCTCCTCCCAGCCCTCCAACGACATCGACGAACTGGTCCGCGCCGCCGACGAGATCGGCTTCCCGGTGTTCGTGAAGGCCGTGGCCGGCGGCGGTGGCCGCGGCATGCGCCGGGTCGAGGACCCGGCCGCGCTGCGCGAGTCCATCGAACAGGCCTCCCGGGAGGCGGCCTCCGCGTTCGGCGACCCGACCGTCTTCCTGGAGAAGGCCGTCGTCGACCCCCGCCACATCGAGGTGCAGATCCTCGCCGACGGCGAAGGCAACGTCATCCACCTCTTCGAGCGGGACTGCTCGCTGCAGCGCCGCCACCAGAAGGTCATCGAGCTGGCCCCCGCGCCCAACCTCGACCCCGAACTGCGCGACCGCATCTGCGCCGACGCCGTCCGCTTCGCCCGCGAGATCGGCTACCGCAACGCCGGCACCGTCGAGTTCCTCCTCGACCGCAGCGGCAACCACGTCTTCATCGAGATGAACCCGCGCATCCAGGTCGAGCACACGGTGACCGAGGAGGTCACCGACGTCGACCTGGTCCAGGCCCAGATGCGCATCGCCTCCGGCGAGACCCTCGCCGACCTCGGCCTCTCCCAGGAGACGGTGAAGCTGCACGGCGCCGCCCTCCAGTGCCGCATCACCACCGAGGACCCCGCCAACGGCTTCCGCCCCGACACCGGCCGCATCAGCGCCTACCGCTCCCCGGGCGGCTCCGGCATCCGGCTCGACGGCGGAACCACCCACGCCGGCACGGAGATCAGCGCGCACTTCGACTCGATGCTGGTGAAGCTCACCTGCCGGGGCCGGGACTTCAAGGCCGCCATCGGCCGCGCCCGGCGTGCCGTCGCCGAGTTCCGCATCCGCGGTGTCGCCACCAACATCCCCTTCCTCCAGGCGGTCCTGGACGACCCGGACTTCCAGGCTGGCCGGATCACCACGTCGTTCATCGAGCAGCGCCCGCACCTGCTCACCGCCCGCTCCTCCGCCGACCGCGGCACCAAGCTGCTCACCTACCTGGCCGACGTCACCGTCAACAAGCCGCACGGCGAGCGCCCCCACCTGATCGAGTCGACCACCAAGCTGCCCCCGCTGCCCGCAGGGGAGCCGCCGGCCGGCTCCCGGCAGCGGCTGGTCGAGGCCGGCCCGGAGGGCTTCGCCCGCTGGCTGCGCGAATCGCCCACCATCGGCATCACCGACACCACCTTCCGCGACGCCCACCAGTCCCTGCTCGCCACCCGCGTGCGCACCAAGGACCTGCTCGCCGTCGCCCCGGTCGTCGCCCGCACCCTGCCCGAACTGCTCTCCCTGGAGTGCTGGGGCGGCGCCACCTACGACGTCGCGCTGCGCTTCCTCGCCGAGGACCCCTGGGAGCGCCTGGCGGCCCTGCGCGAGGCCGTCCCCAACATCTGCCTCCAGATGCTGCTGCGCGGCCGCAACACCGTCGGCTACACCCCGTACCCGACCGAGGTGACCGACGCCTTCGTCCAGGAGGCCGCCGCCACCGGCATCGACATCTTCCGTATCTTCGACGCCCTCAACGACGTCGGCCAGATGCGCCCCGCCATCCAGGCCGTACGCGAGACGGGCACCGCGGTCGCCGAGGTCGCCCTCTGCTACACCGCCGACCTGTCCAACCCCGACGAGCGGCTCTACACCCTCGACTACTACCTGCGTCTCGCCGAGCAGATCGTCGAGGCCGGCGCGCACATCCTCGCCGTCAAGGACATGGCCGGCCTGCTGCGCGCCCCGGCCGCCGCCAAGCTGGTCTCGGCGCTGCGCAGCGAGTTCGACCTGCCGGTCCACCTGCACACCCACGACACGGCAGGCGGCCAGCTGGCCACCTATCTCGCCGCGATCCAGGCGGGCGCGGACGCGGTGGACGGAGCCGTGGCCTCCATGGCCGGTACGACCTCGCAGCCGTCCCTGTCGGCGATCGTGGCCGCGACCGACTACTCGGAGCGTCCGACCGGGCTCGACCTGCGGGCGATCGAGGACCTGGAGCCGTACTGGGAGAGCGTCCGCCGGGTCTACGCCCCCTTCGAGGCGGGCCTCGCCTCGCCGACCGGCCGCGTCTACCACCACGAGATCCCCGGCGGCCAGCTCTCCAACCTGCGCACCCAGGCCGTCGCGCTGGGCCTCGGCGACCGCTTCGAGGAGATCGAGGCCATGTACGAGGCCGCCGACCGCATCCTCGGCCGGCTGGTCAAGGTCACCCCGTCCTCCAAGGTGGTCGGCGACCTCGCCCTGCACCTGGTCGGCGCCGGGGTGCGGCCGGAGGACTTCGAGGCGACCCCCGACAGGTTCGACATCCCCGACTCGGTCATCGGCTTCCTGCGCGGCGAGCTGGGCACCCCGCCCGGCGGCTGGCCCGAGCCGTTCCGCACCAAGGCCCTCCAGGGCCGCGCCGCCGCCAAGCCGGCGCCCGAGCTGACCGCCGAGGACCGCGAGGGCCTGGCCAAGGAGCCCCGTACGACCCTCAACCGGCTGCTGTTCCCGGCCCCGACCCGCGAGTTCGAGACCCACCGCCAGACGTACGGCGACACCAGCGTCCTCGACAGCAAGGACTTCTTCTACGGCCTGCGCCCGGGCAAGGAGTACTCGGTCGACCTGGAGCCCGGCGTCCGGCTGCTCATCGAGCTCCAGGCCGTCGGCGAGGCCGACGAGCGCGGCATGCGCACCGTGATGTCGAGCCTCAACGGGCAGCTGCGGCCGATCCAGATCCGCGACCGGGCGGCGGCCTCCGACATCCCGGTCACCGAGAAGGCCGACCGCGCCAACCCCGGCCATGTCCCGGCCCCGTTCGCGGGCGTGGTCACCCTCGCGGTGGAGGAGGGCGCGGAGGTCGAGGCGGGCGCCACGGTGGCCACGATCGAGGCCATGAAGATGGAGGCCACCATCACCGCCCCGAAGGCCGGCCGGATCTCCCGGCTCGCCATCAACCGCATCCAGCAGGTGGAGGGCGGCGATCTGCTGGTCGAGATCGCCTGACGCCGGACGGTCCCTTGCGGCGGGGGAGGGCCGGGTCCGCCCGGCCCTCCCCGGCTACGAGCGGGAGAAGTGCGCGCCCAGCAGGGCCTTCAGCAGGTTCGGGTCGCGCTGCGTGAAGTAGGCGGCGCTCGCCACGAACAGGTCACGTCCGCGCACCGCGAGCGAGGTCGGGTTGGACAGCCCCTCCTGCACCGTCAGGACAGTGCCGTGGCTGCCGTCCGGGGCGACCAGCGCGACCTCGTTGGACGGGCTCAGCGCGGCGAGCACGAGGTCCGAGTGGCCGGGGAAGACGAAGTCGTCGACCCCGGTGAGGCCGGTCGCCCTCGTCCCGGTCGGCCCGGCCGAGCCGTCCGCGCCGACCGGGATGCGCAGCAGGGTGCCCCGGTCGGTGTTGGTGACCCACACCGCGTCCTTGTGCACCTTGATCCCGTTGGCGCCGAAGCCGGTGGCCGACCGGAGTCCGGAGAGTTCGGTGCCGGTGGCCCAGGCGGTCGGCGTGCCTCCCGACTGCGGGATGCGCCACACCGTTCCCAGCGCCGAGTCGGCGGCGTAGAGCACGCCGTGCTTCTCGTCGAGGGCCAGACCGTTGGGCAGGCCGCCGGCCGGCAGCTGGGCGATCTGCTCGGGCGTGCCGCCGCCCGCCGGGATGCGCCAGACGCCGGTCCTGTCGGTGCCGGTCGCGTAGTTGACGTACAGCGTGCCGTCGTACGCGCGGGCCAGGCCGTGCGTGACCGCGGTGTTCACTAGGGGCGTCCGAGGGTGTTTCTCGTCGGGCAGCGTGGCGAGGACCCGGACCCGGCGCTCCCGGGTGACCTTGACGACCTGCCGGGCGAACGCGAAGGACATGTCGACCGAGCCGCCCCGCTCGGCGACGATGCTCTCGGGCGTCTGTCCCTGGGCCAGATCGAAATGGGCGACGGTGTGCGGGCGGGAGAGGACCGGCTCGTCGCTCGCGGCCGGAACCGCCGCGAGCAGGCCGATCGCGACCACGGCCGGGGCGACGACGGCCCGGCGGGGGAATCGGGGCATGTGACCTCTTTCGACGGGAGCGCAAGGCTCCGGCGTACCGGTCACACCAACATGACGCCTCCCCGTCCCCGGGCCGCGGCAGCCCCGGCCGCGACGTCGCCCGCCCGGCGCACGGCGTGGCCCCGCATGCCGCGCAGCCGGGTGACGGCCCCGCTCAGTTCCACATGGGGTAGTTCATGACCTGCGTGTATCCCTCCGGCCTGGCACCGGAGTAGGTCAGGTTCATCTGCGTGAAGTGCTGCACGTTCGGGTGCTTCGTCCAGGCCGTCGGGCGGTCGAGCCGTACGGTCACCGGGTATTTGTGGAACTTTCCCGCCGCGCAGTACGGCTTGCAGTCGTTCACCACGTTCACGCCCTGGGCGACCGCAGATTTGTCGTTCCACTGGGTCCAGTGCATGCCGGTGAGGATGCTGTTGCCGTCGCCGCAGGCCAGCAAGAAGTCGCTCGGCCTGAACCGCTGGTGCCAGAGGCAGTCCACGAGCACCGGGTGCTGGGCCGACGCCCGTGACGCGGACGGTGTCGGCGGCGTCGCGGAAGCAGTCGTCATGCCTGCCGTGAGCAGCAGGGCCGCCCCGAGTCCGATCGCCGTTCCCACCACTGGTCTGCGCATGGTCGCTCCCGCCCGTTCGGCCGTACCTTTCCCTTCGACGCTACGACCGTCCCGTGAGATGTACCACTTGCGGCGTATTCGTCAGTCCGTTCTCGTCGTAGTCGCCGGTGGACCGGGAGCCGATCTGGGTGATCAGGCCGAGCACCAGGAAGACCCAGATCAGGACCTTGGCGGCGGTGTCCAGGACCAGGGGCCGGGTGGCGGAGCGGACCTCCTCCTTGGCGGCCGGCCCGTCGCCGAGGAGTCCCTTCGGGTAGACGGGCGTCAGCATGCTGGTGTAGGCGCCGAACCGCATCCGGTAGCGGGCGACCGCGGCCGTCGCCCCGAAAACCGGCCCGGGCAGCCGTCCCAGCACGATCCCGATGATCCAGAAGATCCAGCCGACCGCGAACCAGCCGGTCGTCGCGAGATTGGCGACGATCGCCGCCGGGATCATCAATCAGGATCAGCCGGAACAGCACCGCGAGCCGGTTCAGGGTGGTGGGCCGCAGTTCGATCTGCACCGGGTAGTCGGGCGCCGTGAGGGCGAACGGCGGATACCGGTCCACCAGGAGCATGGAGCTGGCCACGATCCGGGTCTCGTAGGCCAGGTACCTGCCGAGGAACGAGGCGATGGAGTCGGGCAGCCGGCCCAGCACGAGCGCCGCGAACCAGCCGGCGACCGTGGCGAAGAACGCCCCGATCCCGAGGACGACGAGCACGACGAACTGCGGGATCAGCAGCAGCCAGCGCAGCAGCACCGTCCAGCGGCGCTGCTGCGCCGGCGCCGGGATGTCGAGCGCCGGCCGCCATTCGGGGCCGTCCGCCGTGGCGGGCGGACGTGGTTCCCAGCTCTGCGTCATGAGTCCTCCCCCGGCGTCCGGCCGCAGCGCGGATGGCTTCTCCATCGTGCGGCGGAACGACGGCCCCCGCCAGGGTGGACCAGGCGAACTCAGCCGTGTTTGACGGTCAGACCGTAGAACGCGACCCGGGCGCCGTTGGTCGTGCTGTCGGAGGACGACTGGTTGTACGAGCCCGCCTTGAAGTACTGCTTGTACTGGTTGAAGGAGGACGGAATGGCGTAGTGCGTCGTAGTGCCGTTGACGGTCAGGTCGATGGTGTTCCCGCCGGAGACCGCGATGGTGTACGTCCAGGTCTTGCCGATCGACACGTGGCCCACGCTGTGCGAGGTCTGGCCGCCGTCCGGGGAGTTCTCGGTGCCGAGGACGATGTCGCCGTTCGAGTGGTAATAGAGCTCCAGCAGCGGCTTGGTGGAGGAGCCGCCGGTGCCGAGGTGGATCTGGCCCACGCACACGTTCTTGGTCACCGACACCACCCGCAGCGTCGCGCTCATCTTGTGGCTGCCGCTCAGCGACCAGTTGGCGGCGCTGCCGTCCCGGTTCATCTCGCGCAGTTCGGAGCGGGCGTAGTTGGAGTTCGGGGTGGTGACGCCCTTCTCGGGCGCCCAGAAGGTCATCGCCCCGTCGCGGGTGTCGGTGTAGAAGTACGCGTCCTGGTAGCCGTTCGCGCCCTGCAGCCGGGACGAGGGGATGGTGGTCGGCGAGCCGGGGGAGCCGACCGGCTCCTGGAGCTGCCATATGGACAGGTCGAAATTGCCGCCGGGCGCGACGTTCGGGTCCGCCGCGTCCGCGCTGCCGCCGAACAGGACGGTGAGCGCGAGGGCGAGGCCCGCGGCGGTGGGCGCCGCGAGCAGCCGGGAACGGTTCACGTGGGGGGTCCTTTCGTCAGAGGGCTGCGCCCGGAGCTCACTCACTGGAGTTCATGTGTGTGAACTTCGGACGCATCCGTAACCGTCGATGACCCGTGAAGCTAAAGGTCCGGACCAGTCCCGTCAAGGGGTTCAGCAGGCCCCCTCGTCCTGCCAGGGGCCCCACTCGGAGGCGCCGGGCACCTCGTTCTGGGTCCACCACTTGGCCTTCCAGTTGTGGCTGTTGTACGAGACCTCGTTCCCGGCCGTGTACACCGCCGTCGAGCTCCAGGCGGTCTTGCAGGAGGTGGGCGTGGGTGTCGGGGTCGGGGTGGGGGTGGGCGTGGTGGTCGGCGGGGTGACCCCGGCGAACTTCACCGAGTACTTGGCGAAGTCCCAGTCGCCCTGCGCCACGCTGGAGCAGGTCCCGGACGTGGTGCCGTTGTTGTCGACCGGGCTGCACTGGCGGTCGCGGTTCAGGGACCAGAACGTGAAGCGGTCCATGTTGTGGCTCGTCGCGTAGTCGAGCACGGTCTGGAAGTCGGCCTGGGTGAAGTACTCACCGGTGTCGCTGCGGCCGTTCATCCCGGAGAAGCCCTCGTGGGCGTAGGCGGTCGCCTGGTCCCAGCCGAAGGTGGACTGCAGGATCGAGTTGAAGTTGGTGAGCGCGCTGGTCTGCGAGGCCGCCCCGCTGAAACCGCCGTCGAACGGCATGATGGAGAAGTTGTTGGGCGTGAACCCCTGCGACTTCGCCTCCAGCAGCATCTGCTTGCCGAACCAGCCGGTCCCGTCCGCCGTGCCGGCCGTCGTCACCGACACGTACAGGCCCGGGTTGTTCTGCTGGAGGATCTTCGCGGCGCCGATCTCGTTCTTGATCGCCGCGGTGTTCTCGTACTCCGGCTCCTCCAGGTCGAAGTCGATGGCGTGCAGCCCGTACTTGGTGATGACCTGCTGGTAGGCCGCCGCGGTGGAGGCCGCGTCCGCGCAGGTCTGCCCCAGCTTGGTGCCGCCGTAGCCGCCGATGGAGACGGAGACGTCACCGCCCTTGGCCCGGATCGTGTTGATCACCGACTGCACGGCGGTGTCCGAGGAGACCGCCGCCGTGCCGCCCCAGGTGGGCGAGCAGCCGCCGCCGTTGGGGGCCAGGACGAACGCCAGCTGGAAGGCCTTGAGGCCGCTGGCGTCCATGATCGCGCCCGCGTCCGGCGGGTTGTTGTCCAGCGGCATCAGGTAGGGGGCGGCCGCGTACCACCGGTTGCTCAGCGCGGTGGTCGCGCCCGAGGCGTTGCTCGCGACGAGCGCGGTGGTGCCGGCGGCGGCGAGGGTGACGGCGGCAGCCGCGCCCAGACATGCGCGAAGGGGTCTCACTGGTGCCTCCAGGGGGGCCGGGGAGGTGGGGTGGGTCCCAGCTTCCGGAGATGTCGCGGTCACGTCAATGAATTGGACTGGACCAAAGCCCACTTTGGACTAGACCATACGATTTCTTTACCCGGCGGGGCGGAGCAGTTCCAGCGTCCCGAACCGCACCTTCACGCCGGGTGACCAGAGCACGCTCACCGGCGGCCCGGACCGGGCCGGCAGGCCGGCCGCCTCCACCAACTCGTCGTCCAGATCGAGGAGTTCCGCACGGTGCAGCGGCCAGGGCGCATGCTCGTTCGGCAGGTGCGCGGTACGGCCGTGCCAGGTCACGTGCAGCCCCCAGCGCGCGGTCAGGAAGTGCTCCAGCGGCGAGGGCTCGGTGATCGGCGCCCCGATCCGCACGACCGCCCGGCTCGCGGCCGCCGGGCGCCGCCGTCGGCAGGTGTAGGTGATCACATCGCCCTCGCGGCGCAGCCGCATCGCGGACCAGATGTACGGCAGCCGGAACCCCAGCCGGCCCATCAGCACCGGGAGCAGCCGGGTCGCGTCCAGCGACCTGAACACCACCCCGCGCCGGCCGTGCCCGTCCACCGAGTACAGCCGTACGTTCGTCTCGCAGAAGGTGCCCAGATACGGCAGCCCCGGCCCCGGCCCGAAGCCCGTGCCCCGCATCAGGAACGGGACGAGCCCGACGTAGGTGACCCCGTCCAGGGTGTCCGGCCGGGTGCCGGCGGGCAGCAGTCCCGCCACCTTCTCCGGCTCCACCGGCCAGTGCAGAAAGGTCAGTTGGTGCCACCCCTGCACCATCGTCGGCAGCCGGACAGGGCGCGGGGTGGACGGGGTTATGGGCTCGGTCGCCACGGTCTCCATGGCCCAGGTTGATAGCACGCCAGTGCGAGCCGACGGAGGCGTTCCGCGAGAGTGGGGCGGAGCCGTTCCTGCTGGTGCGCTTCGGCGGCGACGGCCCCCTGATCAGGACTTCCGCGCCGCTCGGCCCGGTAACACGGGTAAACTGTGGGCGACACGCAGGCCTTGAGAAGGAGGAGCCGGGATGCCGCCGCACAGCTCTTCCGCGGCCGGGGTCCCGGGCCACGGCGACGCACCCGGCGAGCCGCCGCCCGTCCGGCAGGCGCTGTCGGACAGCGTGTACGAGAGCATCAAGGCGATGGTCATGGACCACGAGATCGCCCCCGGCGCCCGCGTCGGCATCGACGCGCTGTCCCGCACCCTCAGCGTCTCACCCACCCCGGTCCGGGAGGCGCTGGCCCGGCTGGAGTCCGACGGCCTCGTGGTGAAGCGCGCCCTGTCCGGCTACCGGGCCACGGAACTGCTCACCCCGCAGGGGCTCGCGGAACTCTTCGAGATGCGGCTGCTGCTGGAACCGAGGGCCGCCGCCCTGGCCGCCGCCAACGCCACCGAGGAGCAACTCGACGGTCTGGAAAGGATCGTGGAGGAGATGCAGGACCAGCCCAGCCCCAACGGGCGGTACGCGTCCTACCGCGACTTCGCCGCCCTCGACCAGCGCTTCCACGAGGCGATCGGTCAGGCCGCGCACCGGCCGCTCCTGGCGGATGCCGTGGAACGCCTCCACGCGCACCTGCACATCTTCCGGCTCGGCGACGTCGTCGGCGCCGGCGGCCCGACCGTCGCCGAACACGAGCGGATCGTCCGGGCCGTGCTGCGCCGCAACCCCGAGCGGGCGGCCGAGGCGATGACCGAGCACCTCACCCGCAGCATGGAGCGCCAGCTCCAGGACGACGGCGAAGACGACGACGGTGAAGACGACGGCGGCGGTGCCGAGTCGCCTACTCCATGAGGAACACCTGTTCCGCGGTGGCCCACCACTCGCCCGGGGCCGCCTCCGGAACCGGCGTCTGGCAGGGCGCGGTGCGCCGCCACCACTCCTGGGTGGCCTCGTCCGCGGCCATCAGCGCGAGGTCGGCCGCCAGGTCGTTGCCGTGGTACTCGAAGTAGGCGAACAGCCGGTCGCCGAGCAGGTGGATCGAGTAGTTGGCGATGTGACAGCGCCGGAGCCGGTCCAGGACCGGCTCCGGTACCTCGCGGTGCAACTCCCGGTACGCGTCGAGCTTCTCCGGGAGTACGGCGACGACCTGGGCCACGCGCCTCACGAGCGCACCGCGTCGCGGTCGTGGATCAGGCGGATGATCCGGCCGCTCATCCGCTCGTAGTCCCGGTCGTTGTCGACCTCGCCGCGGACGCGGTGGTCGGTCATGACGACGATCCGGTCGGCGAGGGTGACCATCTCCGCGAGGTCGCTGCTGATCAGCAGGATGGGCAGCCCGCCGTCGGCCAGGTCCCAGATGAGTTCGTGGAAGGCGCGTTTGGTACGGACGTCGACTCCCACCGTCGGCTCGTCGACGACCAGCAACCGGGTGTCGGCGGCCAGCCACTTGGCGAGGCTGACCTTCTGCTGATTGCCGCCGGAGAGCTCACCGGCGTTCTGCGCGAGATCGGTGATCCGGATGCCGAGCCGGTCGACGAGGTCCTGGGCGACGGCGCGCTCCTCGCCCGCCGGGACAAACCCGAGCGCCTTGGCCAGCCGCTTCCACACCGTCACCGTGATGTTGCGGACGATCGGCTGCTCCAGGAAGACGCCCTCCTCCTTGCGGTTCTCGGTCACGTACCCGATGCCGAACTCGTGCAGGGCCTGGCGGGGCGAGCGGATCCGGGCCGGCCTGCCGTGCACCCGGACCTCGCCGGCGGTGATGCGGTCCAGGCCGAGCACCGCCTTGACCAGCTCACTGCGCCCCGCGCCGACCAGCCCGTACAGGCCGACGATCTCCCCGGGCCGCACCGCCAGGCTGATGTCCCGGTGCCCGCCGGCCGTGGCGACCCCGTCCAGCTCCAGGACCGGTGCGGCAGACCGGTCGACCGTGCGCGGGCGCATCTCGGCCGCCGCGTGGGCACGGCCCACCATCAGGCTCACGATGTCGTCGTGGGAGTGGTCGGCCAGCGGCGACGACTCCAGCACCGACCTCCCGTCCCGCAGCACGGTGACCGTGTCGCAGAGGGCGAAGACCTCCTCCAGTTTGTGGCTGACGAAGACGACACAGGCGCCGCGTTCGGCGAGCCGCCGGACCACCTCGAACAGGCGCTCCGTCTCCTCCGGGGAGAGGGAGGCGGTGGGCTCGTCCAGGAGCAGCACCCGGCTCTCGGTGTACAGGGCCTTGGCGATCTCCACCAACTGCTGCTGGGCGACCGACAGTTCGCGTACCGGCCGGTCCGGGTCGAGGCCGACGCCCAGCTCGGTGAGGCAGGCGACGGCCGGTTCGGTCATGGCCGCGTAGTCGACCAGGCCACGCCGCGCGGGCGGCTTCTGCAGGGTGATGTTCTCGGCCACCGAGAAGCCGGGGATGAGGTTGCGCTCCTGGTGGACGACGCCGATGCCGGTCCGGGTCGCATCGAGGGGAGAGCGCAGCTGAACCGGTGCACCGCACCAGGTGAGGGTGCCGCCGTCGGGGGAGTGCACCCCGGTCAGGACCTTGATGAGGGTGGACTTGCCGGCGCCGTTCTCGCCGAGGAGCGCGTGCACACTGCCGGCGGTCAGCCGCAGCCCCACGCCGTCCAGGGCGCGGACGCCGGGGAAGACCTTCACGAGGTCGTGGCATTCGAGGAGGACCGTACTCATCGGGCGCCTCCCGGCTGTGCTGACGGGGTGGTGGCGGCCTTTGCCAGCCGCGTCTGGTGCAGGTGCCCGCCCGCGACCGTGCCGAGGACGACCAGGCCGATCAGCAGGTTCACCCAGCTCGGATCCAGCGAGAACTGGGCGCGGGCCGCGTCGATGAGCCGGGTCACGAAGGCCGCGAGCACGGTCCCGAAGACCGCGATGGAACCGCCGGTGAGCGCGACCCCGCCGATGATCGGCGCGGCGAAGCTGGGCAGCAGCCAGTCGCCGCCGACGCTGCGGTTGACGCCGGGCAGCGAGGCGGTCGCGGTCACGGCCGCCACCCCGACCAGAAGCCCGGACAGGGTGTGCGCGGCCACGATCTGCCGGTCCGTGGAGATGCCCGACAGCCGCGCGGCCAGCGGGTTGCCGCCGGCGGCGAGCAGCCGACGGCCCGCGACCGTGCGGTACATGAAGGCGCCCAGCAGGACGGCCGCGACGATCGCGGTGACGAAGACGAGCGGGATGTCCAGCGGCGCCGCCGTGCCGAGGTCGCGCAGCGTGGACGAGTAGCCGTCGACGGTCCGGGTGCCGACGAGCCGGTACTGGGCGCCCAGGAGGATCGTCATCGTGGCGAGGGTGACGATGAAGCCGTTGATCTGCGTGGCCACGATGACGAGACCGGTCACCAGGCCGACGGCGGTCGCCGTCAGCAGCCCCACGAGCACGGCGACCGGGGCGGGCACCCCGTGGTCGGCCATCAGGACGCCCGTCAGGCAGGCGGTGAAACCGCCCAGCGCGCCGACCGCGAGATTGAGCTGGCCCACGCAGAGCGCCACCATCTGGGCGAGGCCGATGAGGATGGGCGTGGCGAGGTACTGGAGGAAGACCCGTACCGAGGGGCCCTCGAAGAAGGAGCCCGAGGACGCCACCTCCAGCGCCACCGCCCCTGCCACGACGACCAGCAGCAGCATGGCCGCCGTCGTACGGGAGAACCGGTGCAGCGCCGCGGCGGCCCGGCTCTGCTGGTCGCGGATCGTGCTCATGTGGAGCGCACCACCTTGCGATAGGACACCACGGTGCGGATCCGGTCGGCCGAAAGGGCAAGCAGCAGGATGCAGCCGAGGTAGATGTTGAGGCTTTCCAGGCCGACGCCGAGCAGGTCGAGCCCCTTGCGGATCACGCCCACCAGGGCGGTGCCGAGCAGCGTGCCGAGGACGGACACCACCCCGCCGGTGAGCAGGGTGCCGCCGAGCACCGCGCCGAGGAAGGACGGCAGCATGAAGTCGTCGCCGATGGAGGCGCGGAACGTGCCCGTCCCGGCGGCGGCCATGAACCCGGCGAGCGCCGCGAGCAGTCCGGACAGGGTGTGGGCGAGCAGGACCCGGCGTCCGGTGGGGATGCCGGACAGCTCGGCGGCGGCCGGGTTCGCGCCGGTGAGGAGCAGCTCCCGGCCGATGCGGGTACAGCCGTACAGGAAGCCGAGACCGAGCATGGCGAGCACGGTGAACTGGGCCAGCTGCGGGATGGCCGGCGAACCGCAGACCGGGCCCACGCAGATGTCGGCCAGCGAATAGGACCGCAGGGCGTCGATGCCGGCCGGGCGGGTGGTGAAGGCGGCGTCCTCGGTGAGGGCCGAGTACATGAGGGAGACGAGGCCGAGCAGGGCGAAGTCCATCGCCAGTGTGACGACGAAGGAGCTCACCCCGGTCCGGGCGATCAGCCAGCCGGTGACCGCGCCGATCGCCGCGCCCGCGGCCAGGCACAGCAACAGGCCCAATTGCATGGGCAGATGGAGCTTGTCGTAGCCGAGGCCCGCGAACATGGCGCCGAAGGCCGCCATCCGCCCGACCGCGAGGTTCATGTGCCCCACGGACAGGGCGACCATCTGGGCGAGCGCCACCACGGTCAGCGTGGCCACGTCCCGCAGCAGCGGGAAGAGCACGAGGCGTTGGTCGAGGAAGGCGGGCCGCAGCACGCCGAACAGGATGCTCAGCGCGATGACCAGGACCAGCAGACCGAGCCGCTGGTTGACCCAGAACGGCATCCGGTGACCGGCTGTCTTCTCCTCCGGGACGGTGTCCGGGGGACTGATGGAGGTCGTCATGCCACCCTCCGGTCGTCGAGGGCGTCCGGGTCCCAGTCGATGCCGATGCCCGGCTCGTCCGGGGCCACGGCCAGGCCGTCGCGGATGGCCAGCTCGGTCCGGGTCACGGCCCGCAGCTGCGGGATGTACTCGACGAAGCTGCCGTTGGGCACCGCGGCGGCGAGGCTGACGTGCAGCTCCATCAGGAAGTGCGGGCAGACCGTCACGTTGTGGCTCTCGGCCAGGTGCGCGACCTTCAGCCACGGGGTGATGCCGCCGATCCGGGCCGCGTCGACCTGCACGACGGAGGCGGCACCCGTCTCCAGGTACCCGCGGAACTGCATGAGCGAGTACATGGACTCGCCGACGGCCACCGGGATCCGGGTCGCCCGCGCGAGCCGGGCGTGACCGCTGATGTCGTCCGCGGGCAGCGGCTCCTCCAGCCAGTACGGGTCGTACGGCTCCAGCGCGGCCGCGAGCCGGAGCGCCGAGGACGCCGTCTGGGACTGGTTGGCGTCGGTCATGACGTGCAGCGTGGGGCCGACCGCCTCGCGTACGGCGCGCAGCCGCTCGGCGTCCTCGGCGGGATGCGGCCTGCCCACCTTGATCTTGACGCCGGCCCAGCCCGCCTCCTGGGCCCGCAGGGCGCCCTTGACCAGTTCCTCGGTGCTCAGATGGAGCCAGCCGCCCTCGGTGTCGTAGACCGGCACCTCCTGACGGTGTCCGCCGGCCAGCCGCCACAGCGGCTCTCCGGCCCGCTTGCAGCGCACGTCCCACAGGGCGGTGTCCACGGCGGCGAGGGCGAGGGAGGTGATGGCGCCGGTGGTGGTGGCCCGGGTCAGGGCGAACAGCCGCTGCCACAGCGCCTCGACGTTACGGGCGTCCTGTCCCACGAGGGCGGGCAGCAGATGGTCCTGCAGCAGGGCCAGCACGGAGGTGCCGCCGGTGCCGATCGTGTACGCGTAGCCGGTGCCCGCGAGACCGTCCGCCGTCGCCAGGTCGACCAGGACCGTCTCCTGTTTCACGAAGGACTGCACCGCGTCGGTACGGTCCGTCTCGACGGCGATGTCGACCAGCCGGGCGGTCGCGGTCGTGATGATGGTCATCGATGTCCGTTCTCTTTCGGGCTTTTCGCTCTCTTCGGGCTCTTTCCGGGCGGTCAGCCGCACGAGAGGTACTTGTCGGCGAACTCCGTCTTCAGCTGCCTGGTCTTCTCCTGCCGGGCCTTGTCGTAGTCGCCGACGTTCGCCTTGGTGACGACGAACGAACCCGAGTCGACCTCCACCCCGGGATCGCGCATGGTGCACTGCTTCGTCTGGAGCAGCGCGAGCGCCCAGGTACCGATCTCGGCCTGGCCGGTGGGGTTCTGCACGACGGTCGCCGTGACCGTGCCCTGCCTGATGCCGCTGAGGATCTTGGCGTCGTCGTCGATGGCGATGACCTTCGCCTTCGAGCCGGACGACTGCACGGCGTCGGCCGCGGCGACGGCCGGGTTGTAGGCGGTGGCGACGATGCCCGTGATCTGGCCGCCCTTGGCCGCCATGAGGTCGGACACCGCCTTCTGGGCGGTCTGCAGGTCCGTGTCGATGTCGGTGATGGTCTGCAGGAGCTTCACCTTGCCGCCGGACTCCTTGACGGCCCGGGCCACGCCCTTGATCCGCAACTGGGTGTTGGCGTCCACGTTGTTGCCGGTCAGATGGACCAGGGTGCCCTTGCCGCCCATGGCCGCGATGGCCGCCTTCGCGGCCTTGTAGGCGGCGAGTTCGACGTCGGTGGAGAGGCAGAAGTCGGCCTCGTCCTTGTCGCCGGCCGGGCAGGAGCCCAGGGACGCCACCGGGAAGCCCTGCGACGTGAGGTCGGCGAAGGTCGTGTTGATGTCGGTGGGGGAGACGCCGAACACCCCGAAGGCGTTGTAGCCGCGGGCCGCGAGCGTGGACAGCAGGTTGTTCTGCTTCTGCTGGTCCCACTCCGCCGTCTCGTCGAAGGTGACGTCGCCGAGGCGGTAGGTCTTCTTCGCGGCGGCCCCCGCCGTCTTCCACGGCTGGAAGTACGGATGGGCGCCGCCGGGCACGAGGGCCACCTTGGTCCCCGACCCGTCGGCCAGGTCGGTGCCGTCGCCGGTGCGTCCGGCCGCCGAGGCCTGCCCGGCGGCGGGGGCGGGTGCGTTGCGGTAGGTGCAGGCCGCGGTCCCGGCAGCGAGCAGTGCCGCTGTGAGAACCCCGGACAGGACGGATCTGGTCGGGAAGTGCATCTCCCACCCCTACAGGATCAGATAGGAAATTGATGCGGTGATCGTGGGGCAGGTGGAGGTCTGCGTCAAGGTCTACGACAAGAACCGTTTCAAGCTGGGAGTTTTCCGCGAGTGACGTTCCCAGGGTCGTCGAGAGAGCCAAGAATCCTATAGGAAACGTAACTCGGCCTGTTCGTGCGGCAGTTCGGCCGCGATCCGGTCGCGCACGACTCTGGTCGCCGCTCCCACCATGGGCTACCGTCGGTAACACCCTGCCGTCCCGGCAGTCCCAGTCATGTCTCCCGCACCGCCCGCATCCGTACGGAAGGCACCCCTCCATGGACAACCCCAGAGCAGGCGCCGACGCGCCGGAAAGCTCCGAGCTGTCGTCCCGGTTCACCCGCCGTCAGGTGCTGACGGTGGCCGGCGGCGCGCTCGCCGGTATGACCCTCGGCCAGGCCGGGGCGTTCGCCGCCGAGTCGCAGGACGCGGACGCGATCGTCGTCGGCCACGGCCTCGCCGGTCTGGTCGCGACCGCCGAACTCGCCGCCGCCGGCCGCAAGGTGCTGCTGCTCGACCAGGAGCCGGAGGCGAGCCTCGGCGGCCAGGCCTTCTGGTCCTTCGGCGGGCTGTTCCTCGTCGACTCCGACGAACAGCGGCTGATGGGCGTCAAGGACTCCCACGACCTGGCCTGGCAGGACTGGCTCGGCACGGCGGGCTTCGACCGGGGCGTCGACGACCCGAACGGCCAGGACTACTGGGCCTACAAGTGGGCCGAGTCGTACGTGGACTTCGCCTCCGGCGAGAAGCGGTCCTGGCTCTCCGGCCTGGGTGTGCAGTGGTTCCCGATCGTGGGCTGGGCCGAGCGCGGCGGCGGCCTCGCCGACGGCCACGGCAACTCCGTGCCCCGCTTCCACGTGACCTGGGGCACCGGTCCGGCGGTCGTCGAGCCCTTCGAGAAGAAGGTCCGCGCGGCGGTCGCCGCCGGCAAGGTGACCTTCAAGTTCCGGTACCGGGTCGACGAGCTGGTGACCACGGGCGGGGCGGTGACCGGGGTGCGCGGCGCGGTCCTGGAGCCCAGCAGCGCGGCCCGCGGCACCCCCAGCAGCCGTACCGTCGTCGGCGACTTCGAACTGCGGGCCCCGGTCGTGGTGGTCACCTCGGGCGGCATCGGCGCCAACCACGACCTCGTACGGCAGAACTGGCCGGCCCGGCTCGGCACCCCGCCCAAGTTCATGGTCACCGGCGTGCCGGCACACGTGGACGGCCGGATGCTCGGCATCACCGCCCAGGCGGGCGGCCGGATCGTCAACCCCGACCGGATGTGGCACTACACCGAGGGCCTGCGCAACTACGCCCCGATCTGGCCGAACCACGGCATCCGCATCCTGCCCGGCCCGTCCTCCATGTGGTTCGACGCCAAGGGCCGCCGCTTCAACACGCCCGACATCCCCGGCTACGACACCCTGCACACCCTCGGGTCCATCACCGCCTCCGGCTACGACTACTCCTGGTTCGTCACCACCCAGAAGATCATCGCCAAGGAGTTCGCGCTCTCCGGTTCCGAGCAGAACCCCGACCTGACCAACAAGAACGTCTGGCAGCTGCTCTCCCGGATCTGGCAGACCCCGGAGCCCATCGAGAAGTTCAAGAACAACGGCGTCGACTTCGTGGTCGCCGACAACCTCACCGACCTCGTCACCGGCATGAACAAGCTGACCGGCGACAACCTCGTCGACCTCGCCGACCTCAGACGGCAGATCGAGGCACGCGATCGCGAGATCGACAACCCGTACACCAAGGACGTCCAGGTCCAGGGCATCCGCAACGCGCTCAGCTACATCGGCGACTCCCTCAGCCGTACGGCGGCGATCCACCGGATCCTGGACACCAGTGCGGGCCCGCTGATCGCCGTGCGGCTCAACATCCTCACCCGCAAGACCCTCGGCGGCCTGCAGACCGACCTCTCCGGACGCGTCCTGGACAGCAGTGGCTCACCCGTCCCCGGCCTGTACGCGGCCGGTGAGGTCGCCGGCTTCGGCGGCGGCGGAGTGCACGGCTACCGCTCGCTGGAGGGCACCTTCCTCGGCGGCTGCCTCTTCTCGGGTCGGCAGGCGGGCCGCGCGGCGGCGCAGGCGACGGCGACCTGACGGGGGCGGCGTGGCGGCGGCCCGATGGCGGTCTGACGGCAGCCTGACGGCGGTCTGACGGAAAGGGCCGGGAAAGTCCGAGTCACCCCACCCTCAACCTGCCCCGACAGTGGCACCCTTGACAGCGTGCGTACTGTTTCGCGACGTTTGAGCGACACCTCCGGACCGGTGACCCCGTCACCGGTCCGGGCACAAAGGTGTACAGCGGGGAACAGGAGCTGTTCGTAGAAGCGGCAGAACGCGGAATACGCGTTATGGGGGGGAGCGGTCGCCCATGCGATCCAGAGGCCAGTGCAGTCATGCGTCACACACCTCGTCAGCCGAGGGGCGGTTGATCTGAGGTGGACATCACGATCCACAGACCCGGCGAGCTGACCGAGTCGCTCCGTCGGGCCTGGCACCACGCGATGGACGAGTCGCCGGAGTACGCCAACCCTTTTCTGGGCCCGGAGTTCACGATCGGCGTCGGCAGACACCGCGCCGGCGTACGGGTGGCGGTCCTGCGCGAGGGCGGCGAACCCGTCGGTTTCTTCCCGTACGAGCGCAACGCCCTCGGCGTCGGCCGGGCCGTCGGCCTCGGCCTCTCCGACTGCCAGGCGCTGGTGCACCGGCCCGGAGTCACCTGGGACGCCCAGGAGCTGCTGAGCGCCTGCGGGATGTCGATCTTCGAGTTCGACCACCTGGTCGCCGAGCAGAGACCTTTCGCCCCCCATGTGACCGGCACCTTCGCCTCGCCGGTGATCGACGTGAAGCCCGGCGACGGCGGCTACCCCGAGTGGCTGCGCGCCACCTACCCCGGCCTGGCCAAGACCACGCTGAAGAAGGAACGGCGCCTCGGCCGCGACATCGGCGACCTGCGCTTCGAGTTCGACGAGCGCGACCCCGCGGCCCTGCGCACCCTGATGCGCTGGAAGTCCGCCCAGTACCGGCGGACCGGACGCATGGACCGCTTCTCCCGCCCCTGGATCGTCGACCTCGTGGACCACCTCTTCCATGTCCGCGAGGAGCACTTCACCGGCGTGCTGTCCGTGCTCTACGCCGGCGACCGGCCGGTGGCCGCGCACTTCGGACCGCGCTCGGCCACCGTGCTCGCCGCCTGGTTCACCGCCTACGACCCCGAACTGCACTACTACTCACCGGGGTTGATGATGCATCTGCGTACCGCCGAGGCGTCCGCGCGCGGCGGGGTCACCCTGGTCGACCTCGGGCGCGGCGACAAGGAGTACAAGGACTGGCTCAAGACCCGCGAACTGCGGGTGGGCGAGGGCTTCGCCACCCGCACCCACCCGGTCGCCGCGGCGCACCGCCTGTGGCGCCGGCCGGTCCGCGGGCTGCGCAACACCGTCCTCGCCCATCCCGGGCTGCGCGACCCGGCGGACCGGCTGCTCAAGACCGTCGGCACCCTCCGCGCGTCCCGCCGCCGGGACGGCCTGCGCAAAGGGTGAACCAGCCGCCGCCCCGGCCGGGGGCCCTGGCCGGGGCGACGACGGCCGGCGGTACCCGGCCGCTCGTCGTCCATTCGCACTATGATCCTGTAAAGGTAAAAACCTGTGGGTTTGCCCTGGTAAGGATGCCACCTCGGCCGGAGTGATCCATGCGCCGCAAGCGTGCAACGGACGACGACGAGCTGCTGACCAGACTCAGGTCGCTCACCGCCCAGGCGCGCGAGCGGGCCGAGTACCAGCGTTCGCAGGTCGAGCTGGCCGTCGCCCTCCAGCGCGGCATGCTGCCCCGGGACCTGCCCGACACCCCCCGCTTCCATCTGGCCGTCCGGTACGCGCCGGCCTGCTACGGGCTCAACGTGGGCGGCGACTGGTACGACGCCTTCACGCTGCCGGACGGCCGCATCGGCCTGGCCATAGGCGACGTCCAGGGGCACAACATCGAGGCGGCCGCCTTCATGGGGCAGGTCCGGGCGGCCCTGCGGGCGCTCGCCTCGGTGACCGGCGAGCCGGGCGAACTCCTCGCCCGCACCAACGACCTCCTGGTGTCCCTCGGCAGCGACCTCTTCGCGACCTGCACCTTCATGCGGCTCGACCCGGAGACCGGAGTGCTGGAGAGCGCCCGGGCCGGTCATGTCCCGTTCGTGTGGGCCACCGCCGACGGAAAGTCCGGGCTGGGGGAGGACGAGGGCGGACCGCCGCTGGGCATCGAGCCCGGCATCGAGTATCCGGTGGCCCGGTACCGGCTCACCACCGGCGGCATGGTCGTGCTGCTCACGGACGGGGTGGTGGAGGGGCCGTCGCTGCCCATCGAGGAGGGGCTCGACCAGGTGGTGAGGCTCGCGGGTGTCGCCGCCGTCGCAGGCCTGGAGGCGCAGTCCCTGGCCGCCGCCGTCATCAAGGGCGCGGAACGGGTGGGCCACGAGGACGACGCGGCCGTGCTGGTCATGGGCCACGACGACCTGGACCCCACGCCGTAGCCCCCGGGACCGGCGCGCACCCGTCGGGTCGGCCGCGGGCGGCTCCCGCCTCGCCGAGACGGCCGCCTCGGTGTGTGATGGCTGGTGTGGTGGGTAACCAGGAGCTGCGCCGGCCGGCCGTCTTCGCCCTGCAGACGCTGGCCGTCGCCACCTGCTACTTCGCGGCGGGACGGCTCGGCCTGCTGTGCCGGCTCACCGTCGAGGGCGCCGTCTTCACCCCCATCTATCCGCCCACCGGCGTGGCGCTGGCCTGTCTGCTGGTCTTCGGCCTGGGCTGCTGGCCGGGCGTCTCGCTCGGCGCCCTCGTCCTCGTGCTGTCGATCGGCCCGCCCGGGCCCGACCTCGTGGGCATCCTCGTCGGCAACACGGCCGGGCCGGTCTGCGCCTTCGTGATGCTGCGCCGGGTCGGCTTCCGCACCGACCTGAGCCGGCTGCGGGACGGCCTCGCCCTGGTGTTTCTCGGCGCGCTCGCCGCCATGCTGGTCAGCTCCACCGTCGACGTGGTCACGCTGATCCTCGCCGGCAAGCTCGACGCGACCCACTTCTGGCCGATCTGGCTCGTGTGGTGGGTCGGCGACGCGATGGGTGTCCTGATCGTCACCCCCGTCCTGCTGGTGCTGTTCGAAGCCCGTCGGCCCCCGTCGCCGGCCCGCTGGAAGGAGGGCCTGGCTCTCGTGGCGGTCGCCGCGGTCCTGGTCCCGCTGGCCACGCGCAGCTCCCTGAGCGCGTTGTTCCTCGCCTATCCGCTGCTGATCTGGGCCGCACTGCGGTTCCGGCTGGCGGGGAGCGTGCTGTGCGCCCTGTTCACGTCGGTCATGGCCGCGGTCGCCGCGCGGGACGGGATCGGCGCGTTCGCCCACCTGTCCCACGTCGAGGTGATGCTGAAGCTGCAGCTGTTCAACGGCTCGCTGGCCCTGACCGGACTGCTGCTGTCGGCCGTCATCACCGAGCAGCACAACACCCGGCGCTCCGTGGCGGAAGCCTGCACGGAACTGGCCGAGGCCCTGGAGCACCTCACCGCGCACGACTCCCCGGCCGGGCGCGCCCCGCCGGAGGCGGCGGAACCGCGGCGCGAGCGCGGCGCGCGGTGACCGACGCCGCGGGGGACCGGGCGAGCCGCCCGGTCCCCCGCCGAAAGTTGCCGGTCCGGGACCGGGATCAGACGGTGCCGCTCGCCGTGATCTCGACCTTGGCCTTGGGAGTGCCGCTCTGGGAGCCGAAGCCCTCGATCCGGTCGACGATCTCCGAGCCCTGGACGACCTCGCCGAAGACCACGTGCTTGCCGTCCAGCCACGGCGTCAGCACGGTGGTGACGAAGAACTGCGAGCCGTTGGTGTGCGGGCCCGCGTTGGCCATGCTCAGCAGGTACTTGCGGTCGTGCTTGAGCTGGAAGTTCTCGTCCTTGAACTTCTCGCCGTAGATGCTCTTGCCGCCGGTGCCGTCACCGCGGGTGAAGTCGCCGCCCTGGAGCATGAACTGCGGGATGATCCGGTGGAAGCCGGAACCGGCGTACCCGAAACCGTTCTGCCCGGTGGCGAGCTCACGGAAGTTGCGGGCCGTCTGCGGCACCACGTCGTCGAACAGGTTGAACACGATCCGGCCGGCCGGCTCGTTGTTGATCGAGATGTCGAAATAAACGTTGTCGCTCATGCAGGTCAACCTATCGCGAACCGTCCTACGGGGCCGCACAGCCCGGGGTGTCGGGCTGCCGTGGCCGCTCAGCGGCCGCCACGGTGCCGACCGGAGGCCGGCGCGGGCCGTACCCGCGCCGGCGGCTCTGCGACCGCTGACCGCCCTCTCTCCCAGGAGCGCCTCTCCTAGTGGCGCCGCTCCAGCCGGTTGAGTACGGCCTCGGCCATGGCCGCCTCGCCCTTGGCGTTGGGATGGGCGGGGGCGGCCGGGGAGGCCGGCTGGAGAGGCTCGATCCAGCGGTCGGCGGGGGCCTTGCACATGTCGTGGCCGACGGTCGGGCCGTAGGTGTCCACGTACCGGGCGCCGTTCCAGGCGGCGACCATGCGCAGCATGAGGTTCAGCCGCTTGCCGGTGTCCCGGAGGTAGGGGAAGTCCTTCGCCGCGAACGGCACGGTCGGGTAGCAGCCGCTGCCGTCGTCGGGCAGCAGGTCGGGGTAGCCGACCACCAGGATCCGGGCGTGCGGGGCCCGGGCGCGGATCGCCCGCAGCACCTTGTCGACCTTGGGTGCGGTCTGCGCGATGTCGAGTACCAGCTGGTCGGTGCCCGAGGCGTTGTAGTACTGCTGGCAGGGGTTGCCCGTCAGGTCCTTGGAGCTGAGGGCCGCGCAGGTGCCGATGATCGAGCTGAACCCGATGTCGTTGCCGCCGATCTGGACGGTCACCAGGTCGGTGCTGCGCTGCACGGCGTCGAGCTGGGGGCCGTTGGTGCCCTGTGCCTTCCACATCTCGGCGGTGGTCGCCCCGGAACAGCTCACGTCCTTGAACGCGCTCACGTGCCGGGCCGCCGCCACCAGCGAGGGGTAGTTGTGGTCGGAGCGGGCACAGTTCGCGTCGACCTGCGTCGGGATGACCGGGCCCGAGGTGTAGGAGTCGCCGAGCGCCACATAACTGGTGCCGCGGTCGTGGCCGGAGCCGTGGCCGCCGCCGTGCGCCGCGGCCGGTGTCGTGGACGCGGCCACCAGGGCGCAGCCGCCCAGCGCCGCCGCCACGGTGGCCTTCCGCCGGTGCCGTCTCGCCGAACCGTCGGACGGGATGCCGTACGCCATGGAGATCCCCCCTGGAACCAGGACGCGCACGGAACCGGTCCCGACGGGCGGCCCGCACGCGTGTGTCGGGTCTGTATACCGCCCGGTAGGAGTCCGTAGCCAGAGGCCGGACGCAAGGAACTGGATCGAGTAACCCGCCCTGCCCGTAAGGGCATCCGGTCCGACCGGCGTCCGGGAGGCGCCCCCTGCGATTGAAGTTGGAAACCGATCGGTTTACGATGGGCGGCGACCGATGGAAACCGATCGGTTTCCGATCTCTGTGCACGTCTGGAGCGTGAGTGTCATGACCGCGATCAAAGACTCCGTCGTCCTCGTCACCGGCGGCAGCCGAGGCGTCGGAAAGGCGCTGGTGGAAGAGCTGTACGCGCGCGGCGCCGGCAAGGTCTACGCCACCGCCCGCGACCCGCGCACCGTCACCCACCCCGACGCCGTGGCGCTGGCCCTGGAGGTGACCGACCCCGACTCGGTGGCCGCGGCCGTCGAGCAGGCGCAGGACGTCACCGTCCTGATCAACAACGCCGGTGTCGCCACCGGGACCCGCTTCCTGACCTCTCCGCTGGACGACATCCGCCAGGAGTTCGAGACCAACTTCTACGGCCCGCTGCTGCTCACCCGCGCCTTCGTCCCGGTCATCGAGCGCAACGGCGGCGGCCACATCCTGAACGTGCACTCGGTCCTGTCCTGGGTCGCCGAGGGCGGCGCCTACAGCGCCTCCAAGTCCGCCCTCTGGTCGCAGACCAACAGCCTGCGCCTGGTGCTCCAGCCGCGTGGCATCGGCGTCACCGGCCTGCACATGGGCTACGTCGACACCGACATGGCGGCCCACGTCGACGGCACCAAGGCGAAGCCCGAGGACATCGCCGCGGCCGCCCTCGACGGCATCGAGTCGGACGCCTGGGAGGTGCTCGGCGACGACCTCACCCGCTGGGCCAAGGGCGCCCTGTCGGGCGACCTCGCCGACATGTACCAGCAGCTCGGTCGGTGACGAGGGGCCCGCATCCGAACGGCACCGCCCCCGTCCGCCCCGGTTTCCCGGTGGGCGGCCCGTTCGGCGGCGGCTCGGGGCCGGTCGTTGAAAAATCCGCTCCCGAAGGGTTGTCCCCAGGTTGCCTCATCACTTAAATCAAATCCTGAACTAAGCAGTGGGGTGCGTCGGTTGGAGGTACCCCCTGCTCACCTCAGGGAGCCGCTGATGAGACTGAGATCCTTGGGCGTAGCGCTCGCCGCCATGGCAGCGCTGCTGGCCCTCCCCGTCGCGCACGCGCCGGCGGCCCAGGCCGCCGACACGCCGTTGTCCCAGGGCAAGACCGCCACCGCCTCCTCGGAGGAGAACGCCGGGACCGCCGCCGGGAACGCGGTGGACGGCAACACCGGCACCCGCTGGTCGTCCGCCTTCACCGACGACCAGTGGCTCCAGGTCGACCTCGGCGCCACCGCCCAGGTCAGCCAGGTGGTCCTCAACTGGGAGACCGCCTACGGCAAGGACTACAAGGTCCAGATCTCCGCGGACGGCAGCAACTGGACCGACCTGCAGTCCGTGACCGGCGGCGACGGCGGCACCGACACCCTCGCCGTGTCCGGGCAGGGCCGCTACGTCCGGATGCTGGGCGTGCACCGCGCCACCCAGTGGGGCTACTCGCTCTGGGAGTTCCAGGTCTACGGCACCACCACCGGCACGCCCCCGGTCCAGGGCGGCGGCGATCTCGGCCCCAACGTGATCGTCGTCGACCCGTCCACGCCGAACCTCCAGGCGAAGTTCGACTCCGTCTTCGCCCAGCAGGAGTCGGCGCAGTTCGGCACCGGCCGCTACCAGTTCCTGCTGAAGCCGGGCACCTACAACGGGATCAACGCCCAGATCGGCTTCTACACCTCGATCTCCGGGCTCGGTCTCAACCCCGACGACACCCAGATCAACGGTGACGTGACCGTCGACGCCGGCTGGTTCAACGGCAACGCCACCCAGAACTTCTGGCGTTCGGCGGAGAACTTCGCCATCACGCCGTCCAACGGCACCGACCGGTGGGCCGTGGCTCAGGCGGCCCCCTTCCGCCGTATCCACGTCAAGGGCGGTCTCAACCTCGCCCCGAACGGCTACGGCTGGGCCTCCGGCGGCTACATCGCCGACTCGAAGATCGACGGCACGGTCGGCCCGTACTCCCAGCAGCAGTGGTACACCCGCGACAGCTCGGTCGGCGGCTGGACCAACGGCGTCTGGAACATGACCTTCTCCGGAGTCGAGGGCGCACCAGCGACCGACTTCGCCACCGGCTCCTACACCACGCTGGACAACACCCCGGTCTCGCGCGAGAAGCCGTTCCTCTACCTGGACGGCAGCGCCTACAAGGTCTTCGTCCCGGCCAAGCGCACCAACGCCCGGGGCGTCTCCTGGCCGGCCAACGCGGGCACCTCCATCCCGCTGGACCAGTTCTACGTCGTCAAGCCCGGCGCCACCGCCGCCACCATCAACCAGGCCCTCGCCCAGGGTCTCAACCTCCTCTTCACCCCGGGCATCTACCACCTCGACCAGACCATCAACGTCACCCGCGCCAACACCGTGGTCCTGGGCCTCGGCCTCGCCACCCTGGTCCCGGACAACGGCGTCGACGCCATGCACGTCGCCGACGTCGACGGCGTGAAGCTCGCGGGCTTCCTCATCGACGCGGGCACCGTCAACTCCGACACCCTGCTGCGGATCGGCGACCCCGGCTCCACCGCCGACCACTCCGCCAACCCCACCTCCATGCAGGACGTGTTCGTCCGCATCGGCGGTGCCGGACCCGGCCTCGCCACCAACTCGGTCGTGGTCAACAGCAACAACGTGATCATCGACCACACCTGGCTCTGGCGCGCCGACCACGGCAGCGGCGTCGGCTGGGACACCAACCGCGCCGACTACGGCCTCAGAGTCAACGGCAACGACGTCCTCGCCACCGGCCTGTTCGTCGAGCACTTCAACAAGTACGACGTCTACTGGAACGGCGAACGCGGCCGCACGATCTTCTTCCAGAACGAGAAGGCGTACGACGCCCCGAACGCCGCCGCCATCACCCACGACGGCGTCGTCGGTTACGCGGCCTACAAGGTCGCCGACACCGTGACCACCCACGAGGCGTGGGGCCTGGGAAGCTACTGCAACTACACGGCCGATCCGACGATCGTCCAGTCCAACGGCTTCCAGGTGCCGACCGGTTCGGGGATCAAGATGCACGACCTGCTGGTGATCTCCCTGGGCGGCATGGGTCAGTACGCCCACGTCGTCAACACCACCGGATCGCCGACCTCGGGGACCAGCACGACCCCGTCCAAGGTGGTCCAGTTCCCGTAGCCGGCCAGGTCTGGCCGGACCTGGCCGGGCCTGGCCGGACCTGGCCGGGCCTGGCTAGGCCGTCCGGCGCCGTGCCGGACGCCGCCGCAGCAGCAGCCGTCGCGCGGGCTGTTCCACGCCTTCGTAGAGGAGCCAGGCCAGGCCCAGCGCCACGGTGAACGCGACGGCGGCGACGGCGGCGCCGGTGAACAGGTGGAAACGCGGGCGGGTGCCGAGCAAATGGGTGCCCGCCCGCAGCACCAGCAGATGGACCATGTAGAACGCGAACGACAGCTCGCCGAGGCGGACCAGCCAACGGCGCCGCCACATCGAGGGCAGGCCGTGCAGATCGGCGACGGCCGCCGCCGGGATGAGCAGCGCGAAGCCCGTGATGGTGCAGGCGGTGGCCGCGTACTCGGCGGTGACCTGCGGGACCAGGAAGTAGCCGATGATCGCCAGGGCCAGCGAGGCCTCCAGGCCCGGGCCGCGCCACCGGCCGAGCAGCACCAGCCGTGCGGTGGCCGCGCCCAGCACGAACTCGGGCAGCCGGGCGGCCGGGAAGGAACTGATCGGCTGCGCCCACCAGTGGTGCGCGTCCGTCCAGGCGAGCGCCAGCACCGTCAGCACGGCCAGCGCGGCCAGCACCGTGGTGCCCCGCCCGCCCAGCCGGCGCAGCACCAGCGCCAGCAGCGGGAACGCGGCGTAGAAGAACGCCTCGCAGGCCAGCGACCAGCTGACCGGGTCCAGCGTCTGCCACCACGGCCGCCACCAGGAGTGCACCAGGAACACGTCGGCCAGGCCCTGCAGCAGGGTCGGCCTCGGCTGCCGGGGCAGCGCGCACACCATGACCAGCGCGAGCGCGACGGTGACCAGGTGCACCGGGTAGACCCGGGCGACGCGCCGCCACCAGAAGCGCGTCGCCCGGTCGCCCGGCCGCGCGGACCACATCAGGACGAACCCGGAGAGGATGAAGAAGAACGACACCCCCGAGGCGCCGGCCTCGAACCCCCAGGTCACGATCCGGCCGCCGGTGCCGCCGAAATAGCGGAAGTTGTGCACGTGCAGCCCGAAGACCAGCAGCGCGGCCATCCATCTCAGTCCGGTCAGGGAAGGCAGCGCGGGGGCGGGGGCGGACGGCAGGGTACGGGCGGGTGGCGCGGCGGCCGAAGCGGTACGAGGGGCCTGGGTCGCCGTCGTCATCGAGTCACCTGCCGGAGGGTTCGCGCGTGGAGCATGAAACGGAACGTTGCCCGTTCCACGCCTTTCATTCCGGCCTCGTACGAAACATCACACCAACGCCGACGCGCAGCCTCCGCCATCCGGGCCGTGGCCCCCGCCAGGCTCCGCACGCGCCGGAGTGGCGTCTTGACCCGCGCCTTTGGGGCGCGGGCCGGGCGTCGAAACACGGGGGCACGGACGAATGACCCCACTGCCGTCGCGTTGACGCCGCTACCGGCTGGACGCCATGGCGACCGCGCTGGGCCGGTCCTCGGACGGGGCGCCCCGGACCGCCGACGGGATCATCGACGGGGCCGTCGACGCTGCCCGGGTGGGAGCCTGGGTGGTCTCCCGCCGCGTGGGTCCCACGCTCGGGCTCGGGCTGGGGGTGGCCGGCGCCGGGGATCCCGAGGGGTGGTGCGGGACGGTGGGGCTGTGGGCCGGCGGTGCGAGGGGAAGCCGTGGGGACGCCGGCGCCGCGGGTGCTGCCACATGCAGCGACAGGGCGACGCAGACGGCGACGGCACAGGTCACCCCGGCTCCGGCCGCCGTACGGACCAGGCGGCGGCGGCTCGCGGCGCGCCGGATCTCCTCGTAGCGGCCCGGCGGCGGACCGAGATGCGCGGCCGGCGGCCGCAGGATGACCGCGAGGGGATCGTCGGGGCCGTCGAACTCGGGCTCGTCGTCAAAGCGTGTGGTCAAGGCTTCTCCTCAGATGACCGCGGAGCAGTTCTCGGGCCGCGTGCAGATCGGCCTTGACGGTTCCTTCCTTGCGCCCGGTCAGCTCGGACACCTCCCGGATCGGCATGTCAGCGTAGTAGTGCAGCAGGATCGGCACCCGTAGCCGCTCGGGCAGCGACTGCACCAGCAGCCGTACCGACGGATCCGCCGGTTCGGTGTGCGGGCGGATCGCGGCCTCCGTGCCGGCCCGGCGCACCGCCCGGCGCTCGCGCTCCAGCTTGCGCCAGTGGTCCCGGACGAGGTTGGCCGCGGTGACGTAGAGGAAGCCGCGCGGCTCCTCCACCTTCGTCCACCGGGCCCACAGCCGGGTGAAGGCCTCCGAGGCGATCTCGTGCGCCGTCTCGTCGTCGTCGACCAGACGGCGGCACCAGCCGGCCAGGCGGGGGTACAGGGCGGCGAACAGCTCGGAGGCCGCCGTGTCACGGGACCGTTTCAACGTTCTCCAGGGTCGAAGGGGCTCGCTCGTCGGGGAGGATGCGGGACCAGTGGCGTACGTTCCACCGGTCCCGCATCCGTTCCGGCGGGTCAGGGTGTCGTGCCGGTCAGCGTGGCGAAGACGATCACGTTGTCGAGGTAGCCGTCGCCGCCGCGCGGACCGCCGCAGGTGATCAGCCGCAGCTCCGGGCGGTCCACGTCCCCGTACACGTCCTGGGTCGGGAACGCGGCCTTGGCGACCGTACGCACCTCGTCGACGGTGAACACGGCCGACCTGCCGTTCTCCAGGCGCGCCACGGCCTGCTCGCCCCGGCGCAGCTCCGCGAGCCGGCGGAACACCCCGTCCCCGTAGGTCCCGACCGTGACATGGCCGAGGATCACCGACGGGCCGTTCTGCCCCGGGGCGGGGGAGTAGCGGTACCAGCCCGCCCGGTCGTGCGCGGTGACCGGGGGCACCTCGACCGTGCCGTCGGCGGCGAGGCCGAGGCGCAGCAGCGGGGTGTCGACCTCGATCGCCGGGATGCGCAGCCGGACCGGCGTGGAGCGGCCGAGTGCGGTGGGCGTGCCGGCGGTCGTGGTCGTGGCCATGGACGGGGGTGGCGAGGACGCGGGCCGTCGGTGGGCGGCCGGGGCCGTCCGGTCCGGGGCCCGGCCCGCGCAGCCCGCCAGCATCGAGGCCGTCGCGGCGGTGACGAAGGCGCGCCTGGAGAGCGGGGTCATGCCCCGGTCGCCCGGCGGCGACGGACGGCGAACACCGTCGCGCCCGCGGCGAGCGCGGCCGCCACACCGCCGCCGATCAGCGCGCTGTCGGAGCCGGAGCCCGAGGACGGCTCCGTCACCCCGGTGTCGGGCGCGCCCTTCGGCACCGCCGCGACCTGGTGCGAGTCCCGCGTGGGCGCGGGGGTGGAGACCCGGGAGGGCACGGCGGACGGGGCCTCGGACGGGACGGCGGACGGCTCGGCGGAAGCCGCGGCGGACGGCGCCACGGTGGCGACCGGGCTCGGGGCGGTGCCGTCGGCGAACGCGGGCACGGTGCCCGCCAGCACGGCGGTGCAGGCGAGTGCCGTGGCGCTCAGGACAGTTCGGCGCATGAGGACGCTCTCTTTCGTCGGCCCGCCGTGGTCGGGGCGAGCTGAGTTACGGATCGAGCGGAGAGACGACCCGGCGCCGGGGCGGGTTGTAAAGAGATAGCAAAGTCGCGCGGCGGGTGACGGGTGGGGCCGGACGTTGGCCGGTTCGCCACCAGACTTGAGTGGTTTGTTTTCTTGAATCACTCGTGTTTATGGCGATAGGTTGGCGCCATGACCGCCTCCCAGCCCCCGACGACCGCCGATGAGCTGCGCGGTGCCGGCCTGCGGGTGACGGCCGCCCGCGTCGCGCTGCTGGAGACCGTCCGCCACGGCGACCACCTCGACGTCGAGGCGATCGCCTCGGGCGTCCGCGAGCGGGTGGGCCACATATCGCTTCAAGCCGTGTACGACGCGCTGCACGCGCTCACCACGGCACGACTCATACGCCGCATCGAACCGGCCGGCAGCCCGGCCCGGTTCGAGGGGCGTGTCGGCGACAACCACCACCACGTCCTGTGCCGGTCGTGCGGTGCCGTCGCCGACGTCGACTGTGCGGTCGGTGACGCCCCGTGTCTGACCGCTTCGGACGACCACGGCTTCGCGATTGACGAAGCCGAGGTCATCTACTGGGGCCTGTGCCCCGCCTGTTCCACCGTCAGCAGTTCCTGAGTACGTCGATCCGCCCCTTCCGGAAGGATTTCCCCCATGTCTGAGGCCCAGGAGAACGCGGGCAAGTGCCCGGTCGCGCACGACCGCGCACCGCACCCCACCCAGGGCGGCGGCAACCGCCAGTGGTGGCCCGAGGGGCTCAACCTGAAGATCCTTGCCAAGAACCCCACCGTCGCGAACCCGCTCGACGAGGGTTTCGACTACGCCGAGGCGTTCCAGAACCTCGACCTCGCCGCCGTGAAACGTGACATCGCGGAGGTGCTCACCACCTCCCAGGACTGGTGGCCGGCCGACTTCGGCAACTACGGCCCGCTGATGATCCGTATGGCCTGGCACAGCGCGGGCACCTACCGCATCTCCGACGGCCGCGGCGGCGCCGGCGCCGGCCAGCAGCGCTTCGCCCCGCTCAACAGCTGGCCGGACAACGGCAACCTGGACAAGGCGCGCCGTCTGCTGTGGCCGGTCAAGAAGAAGTACGGCCAGGCCATCTCCTGGGCCGACCTGATGATCCTCACCGGCAACGTGGCCCTGGAGTCCATGGGCTTCGAGACCTTCGGCTTCGGCGGCGGCCGCGCGGACGTCTGGGAGCCGGAGGACGACGTCTACTGGGGTCCCGAGAAGGTCTGGCTCGACGACCAGCGCTACACCGGCGACCGTGACCTGGAGAACCCGCTCGGCGCCGTCCAGATGGGCCTCATCTACGTCAACCCGGAGGGCCCCAACGGCAACCCGGACCCGATCGCCGCGGCCCGCGACATCCGCGAGACCTTCCGCCGGATGGCGATGAACGACGAGGAGACCGTCGCCCTCATCGCCGGCGGCCACACCTTCGGCAAGACCCACGGCGCCGGCCCCGCCGAGAACGTGGGCGCCGAGCCCGAGGGCGCCCCGATCGAGCAGCAGGGCCTCGGCTGGAAGAGCACCTACGGCACCGGCAAGGGCGGCGACGCGATCACCAGTGGTCTGGAGGTCACCTGGACCACCAAGCCCACCCAGTGGAGCAACGACTTCTTCGGCATCCTCTTCGGCTACGAGTGGGAGCTGACCCAGAGCCCCGCCGGCGCCAACCAGTGGGTCGCCAAGGACGCCGAGGCGATCATCCCCGACGCGCACGACCCGTCGAAGAAGCGTCTGCCCACGATGCTCACCACCGACCTGTCGCTGCGCTTCGACCCGATCTACGAGCCGATCGCGCGCCGCTTCCACGAGAACCCCGACCAGTTCGCGGACGCCTTCGCCCGCGCCTGGTTCAAGCTGACCCACCGTGACATGGGGCCGAAGTCCCTGTACCTCGGCCCGGAGGTCCCGGCGGAGACGCTGATCTGGCAGGACCCGCTGCCGCAGGCCGAGGGCGAGGCCATCGACGCCGCCGACGTCACGGCCCTCAAGGCCAAGCTCCTCGACTCCGGCCTGACGGTCTCGCAGCTCGTCTCCACCGCCTGGGCGTCGGCCTCGACGTACCGCGGCAGCGACAAGCGCGGCGGCGCCAACGGCGCCCGCATCCGTCTGGAGCCGCAGCGCGGCTGGGAGGTCAACAACCCGGACGAGCTCGCCCAGGTGCTGCGCGTCCTGGAGGGCGTCCAGCGGGACTTCAACACCGGCGCCAAGAAGGTCTCCCTGGCCGACCTGATCGTCCTCGGCGGTGCCGCCGCCGTGGAGAAGGCCGCCAAGGACGCCGGCGTCGACATCGAGGTGCCCTTCACCCCGGGCCGGGTCGACGCGACCGACGAGCACACGGACGCCGAGTCCTTCGCGGCCCTGGAGCCGACCTCGGACGGCTTCCGCAACTACCTCGGCAAGGGCAACCGCCTGCCCGCCGAGTACCTGCTCCTCGACCGCGCCAACCTGCTCGGCCTGAGCGCCCCCGAGCTGACCGTCCTCGTCGGCGGTCTGCGCGTCCTCGGCGCCAACCAGGGCGGTTCGAAGCACGGCGTCCTCACCGAGACGCCGGGCGTGCTGACCAACGACTTCTTCGTCAACCTGCTCGACATGGGCACGACCTGGAAGTCCACCTCCGAGGACCAGTCCACCTTCGAGGGCCGCGACGACAGCGGCGCGGTCAAGTGGACCGGCACCCGTGCCGACCTGGTCTTCGGCTCCAACTCCGAGCTGCGCGCCGTCGCGGAGGTCTACGCGAGCGACGACGCCAAGGAGAAGTTCGTGAAGGACTTCGCCGCCGCCTGGGCGAAGGTCGCCAACGCGGACCGGTTCGACCTGGTCTGACCGACCGGGGCCCGATGCCCGGGCCGGCTCCTCGTGAGCCGGCCCGGGCATTGCCGTCTTTACGGACCCTTGGTCAACTCCCCACCGCGACACGTGCGTAGCGCGCTGCACATGAGTCGTTCTTTACCCCACCATGACCTCGACTCCCGTTGTTCACGCGACCTTCGCAGACTCTGCACGTCCTGAGCCATCCCCCCGTACCGGTCGCCCGCGGGAGTTCCGAACATGAGCCACGGTCACAGCCACGACCACGGTCACCACCACCATCACCACCACGGGGACGGAGACGCCGCCTCGTCGCTGCCGCCCGCCCTCGATCTGTCGGTCCCCGACGCGGAGCTGACTCCCGGTCAGCTCTCCCGTCGTTCGATGCTGCGCCGCACCGGCCTGCTCGGCGCCGGCCTCGCGGCGGGCAGCGTCCTCGCCGGTGCGGGCCAGGCCGCCGCCGCGGTCTCCTCCGCCCACTCCCAGAACGGCCGTTCCGGCGGCTACCTGTGGCTGGCCGGCGATCACCACATCCACACCCAGTACAGCTCCGACGCCAAGTACCGGGTCATCGACCACGTCCGGCAGGCCAACGCGCACGGCCTGGACTGGATGGTCATCACCGACCACGGCAGCGAGACCCACGCCAAGATCGGTGTCGAGAAGGTCAACCCGGACATCGTCGCTGCCCGCGACCAGATCGACGACACGCTGGTCTTCCAGGGCCTGGAGTGGAACATCCCGGCCGCCGAGCACGGCACGGTCTTCGTCCACCCCGGCAAGAACGAGGTCGCCGTCCTCAAGGAGTTCGAGAACTCCTTCGACGGCTCGGTGAAGGGCGCCTCCGCGAGCAGCCCCGCCAACGAGGCGCTGGCCATCTCCGGCCTCAACTTCCTCGCCGAGCAGGTGCAGCGCCGCAACGTCAGGGACGCGCTGTTCCTCGCCAACCACCCGGCGCGCAAGGGCATCGACTCCCCGCACGAGATCCGCGCCTGGCGCGACGCCCAGCCGTCGATCGCGGTCGGCTTCGAGGGTGCCCCCGGCCACCAGGCGGGCGGCGTGCCCAAGCCGAACGGCCCCGGCTCGGCCCGCGGCATCTACGACAACAGCCCGAGCGCCGACTCCTTCGCCGGCTACCCGCTGGAGAGCTACCGCACCTGGGGCGGCTTCGACTGGATGACCGCCACCGTCGGCGGCCTGTGGGACAGCCTGCTCGCCGAGGGCAAGCCCTGGTGGATCACCGCCAACTCCGACTCCCACAACGTCTACGCCGACACCGCGGTGCGCGGCCCGAACAGCGACTTCAACGCCAACGGCCGCTACAACGACCCGGTCTACGGCACCGGCATCAGCCTCACCGACACCGACTTCTGGCCCGGCCAGTACTCCCGCACCCACGTCGGCGCCTCGTCCTTCTCCTACAAGTCGGTCATGGACGGCATCCGCGCCGGCCGGGTCTGGGTGGACCACGGCGGCCTGATCAGCGGCCTCGACGCCCAGCTGCGCTCCGGCTCCCAGGCGGTGACCCTCGGCGACGTGCTGCACGTCCGCAAGGGCAGCAAGGTCGACCTGGTCATCGAGATCAGCCTCGCCAACGGCCCCAACTGGGCCCAGTTCGTGCCCTCGCTGGCCCGCGTCGACGTCATCCAGGGCGATGTCACCGGCGCGGTCTCCGACAAGGACACCTTCGCCACGCCCGCCACCAAGGTCGTGAAGTCCTTCGAGGTCAACAAGGCGACCGGCACGGTCAAGCTGTCGTACTCCCTCGGCCGCCTCGACAAGCCGGTCTACGTCCGGCTGCGCGGCACCGACGGCAACCGCTCCGCGGTCGGCTTCAACGGTGCCGCCGTGGACCCGGCCGGCCCGGCCATCGACGTCCTCGGCGACGCCGACCCGTGGAAGGACCTGTGGTTCTACTCCAACCCGATGTGGGTCCTGCCCGCATGACATCAGTTGGATCCCAAATCGCATAAACTAGGAATGAAACCGTATATTCATGCCAAGGAATCGAATTTGTAATCAAGACACGATTTTTCTCTTCGT
>NZ_JBEOYD010000027.1:0-155677 GCF_040296885.1 Streptomyces sp. NPDC001980
GCCGGGATCGCCTTCATGATCGGCCCCAGCGCTTTGGCGATGCCGTCCTCGGGCATGCCGTAGTCGCGCAGTGCCCGCGGCGCGTTCAGCGCCTGGCGCAGGGCGCCCAGCCCGGCGCTCGCCCCGTCGGTGGGGAAGACCGTGCCGAAGGCCTGGGCGATACGCGACTCCGCCTCGGGCGCGTGCGGGGAGTTGAAGGCCAGGACGTGGGGCAGCACGACGGCGTGGGTCTGGGCGTGCGGGAGGTTGAACATGCCGCCGAGGACATGGCAGATCTTGTGATGCATACCGGAGCCGGCCGAGGCGAAGGCGACCGCGGCGAGGTAGGCGCCGTACAGCGTCTGCTCGATGCCCTCGACGCTGGTCGAGTCCTCGGCCACCGCCGGCAGGCCGGTCGCCAGGGAGCGGATGCCCTCCTGCGCCAGCGCCCGGTCGATCGGGTCGGCACGCGGGCCCCACATCGAGTCCACGCAGTGCGCCATCGCGTTCAGGCCGCTGGCGACCGTCATCTCGCCGGGCAGCGTGGTCAGGAGGCCTGCGTCGTACACGACCGACGCGGGCAGCACCTTGTCGTCCACACCGGTGGTCTTGGTCTCCCCCTCGGTCAGCCCCCAGACGTTGGTCGCCTCGGAGCCGGCGTAGGTGGTGGGTACCGCGACGATCGGCAGCCCGGTGGTCAGCGCCACCGCCTTGGCCAGACCCGTGGTCGAGCCGCCGCCGACACTGACCAGGATGTCCGCGCCCGCGTCGGAGGCCGCACGAAGGGCTCGCCCGGCGACCTCGACCGGTACGTGCATCACGACCTCCTCGTGACGCAGTACGAGCGGGATCTCCTTGGCGATCGGATCGGCCAGTTCCCTCTCACGGTCCGACGCGATCAGCATGACCTTGGAACCGCCGAGTGCCTCGACCTCCGCCGCCACAGCGGCGGGCGACTCCCCGGCCGCGAACACCACCCGCTGGGGAAGGGTCTCGTGCGTGAATCTCATCGCTTGCTCCTTCGGTGGCTCTGCGGCCTCAGGCCCCGGCCAGCCATCGCGTGCCTTCGGAGTAGAGGTGCTCGACCGCTGGGCCGGTGAGACCGGGGAGCCCGTCCTTCACCATGAAGCCCGCCTTGGTCTGCAGGTAGGCCAAGTGCCGGTAGCCGACCGGGAACCGGTCCAGGAGCTCGGGATCCAATGCCAGTGAGACAGCGGGGTCGACGACGTCGAGCCGGTCCTTCTCGTAGATCGGTTGCCGGCGCACGAGGGTCCAGCGCCCCTCGTGCCGGGAGAGGAAGTCGTAGAAGCGGCCGGTGCAGACGACATCGACCTCGAAGCCGTCGATGGTCTCGCGCTGGTTGATCGTCATCTTCGTCTGGGCGATGGCCCGTTCGCCGACGATGTCCGCGGTGTGACCGCCCAGGAAGTGGAGAATGCTGACTCCGTTCTCGAAGCCCTCACGACTGGCCTTGATGAAATCGGTGGCACTTCCCTGGAACCAGGTGGCGCTCATCCAGCCGTCGCGCGGATGCCAGACCGTGGCGAAGCGGCCCCAGTCCCCGGCATCGCGCCATAGCGCCCAGTTCTCGATGAGCTGCCGGATCTCGTGGCGGTCGCTGTCGACCTGCGACATTGTTGACTCCTTGGAAGGGTGGAGATCCCTGGTACAGGGGCCTCGTCAGAAGGACCGGAGGAACTCCTCCACCTCTCGGTGGAGCTGCTCGAGGGCCTCTGTCTCTCGGACCTCCGCCAGCCATGCCGCTCCTACCGCCGGGCTGAAAGCCGCGGCAAGGCACCACATCCACCCGGGCAAGGCCCGGGGGCCCGGCGCACGCCGTGTCACGTGCGCCCTACGACCTCGTCGGCCTGGTCGCATCGTCAGATGGGGTAGTGGCGGGATCCGGACTGGATGGTGATCCAGCGCAGCTCGGTGAACTCCTCCAGCGCGGCGCGGGAGCCGAAGCGGCCCCAGCCGCTGGCGCCTACACCGCCGAAGGGCATCTGGGGCTCGTCGTGCACGGTGGCGCCGTTGATGTGGCAGATGCCGGACTTGATCCGGCGGGCGACGTCGAGTGCCGCGGCCGCGTCCTTGCCGAAGACCGCTGCGGAGAGTCCGTACTCGGTGTCATTGGCCACCGTGACGGCTTCGTCGGTGGAGTCGACCTCGATGATCGAGACGACCGGTCCGAAGGACTCCTCGCTGTAGATGCGCATGTCCGGGGTGACACCGCGCACCACGGTGGGCTGCACGAACAGGCCGTCGGCCGTGCCACCGGTCAGGATCTGCGCGCCCTTGGCACGGGCGTCCTCGATCAACGCGACCACGTGGTCCCGGGCGACGGCGTGGACCAGCGGGCCGATCTGTGAGGCGGGATCGCTCGGAGGACCGACGACCAGCTTCGCGGCACGCTCGGCCAGGCGGGAGGAGAACTCGTCGGCGACGGTCCGGTCGACGATGACACGCTCGGTCGACATGCAGATCTCGCCCTGGTTCATGAACGCACCGAAGCTGGCCGCGGCGGCGGCCTCCTCCAGGTCCGCGTCGGGGAGCACCAGGAAGGGCGCCTTGCCACCGAGTTCAAGGACCACACGGGTCAGGTGGCGGCCACCGAGTTCGCCGATGACACGGCCGACGCGGCTGGAGCCGGTGAAGTTCACGCGCCTCACGGCGGGGTGGGCGATCAGGGCCTCGACGACGCGCGGACCGTCCTCGGGCGCGTTGCTGATGAGGTTGACCGCTCCGGCGGGCACGCCGGCGTCGTGCAGCACCTGGACGATGGCGGCCTGGGTGAGCGGCGTCTGCTCGGAGGACTTCAGGACCACGGTGTTGCCCCATACCAGGGGCCACACGACGGCACGCACACCGAGGATCAGCGGCGCGTTCCACGGGGCGATGCCGACGACGACGCCGACCGGCTGACGCACGCCGAGGGCGGTCAGGCCGGGCACGTCCGACGGAATGACCTCGCCGACGGCCGCATAGGCCTGGGCGGCCGCCTCGACGAGCATGCCCTTCGCGACGTGCACGTTGAAGCCGCACCAGGGCAGAGTGGCACCCATCTCACGGCTCATCGTGGCGACGATCTCGTCGGTGCGCTCGCCGAGCAGGACGGCCGCCCGCTCCAGGACCGACCGCCGCGCGGCCGGCGGAAGGCCCGACCACTCGGGAAGGGCGGTCGCCGCCGCGTCCACCGCGCGGTTGACATCGTCGACGGAGGCTGCCGCGACCCTCGCGATCGGCTCACCGGTCAGGGCCTCGATCGTCTCGAAGTAGCGGCCGTCCTTGGCCGGGACGTGCTCGCCCGCGATGAGGAGGTCGCTGGTCCGGACCGCGCCGGACGTGGGTGCCTTGATCTCAGTAGCTGACATTGTTGTCGCCTCGCCTCCACAACAGCGGCGATCGTCGTCGATCGCCGCGGGAACCTTCATGTCGAACTCTCTGCCGCCGGCCGCCCGCCCTGAAGCCTCTTGTCCGTTCATCGAACAGCGGTGTGAGGGGGATGCTGCCGGCCTTCCCGGGTGTCAGGCCGGCGGCATGCGCTTGGACTGGTGCATGTGCGCCAGGCGCCAGCCCTCCGCGGTCTTCTCCCAGACCCGGGTCATCACCTCCTGTACGGGGAAGGGCGGGAGGTTCTCGTCGAAGAAGATGTGCATCTCCTGGAGACACGTGGTGATCGCGGTGTCGCCGTGGACCGTGATGCTCAGTTCCTCGGCCTTGGCGAAGACGGTGCGGCGGCGGGTCGAGGCGAAGTGGGCGAAGGCCTCCCGGCCGTCGATCTTCCCGACCGGGCCGTGGACGACGTGACTGTCCTCGAGCATGAGGGCGATCAGCGCCTTCTCGCCCTCGACGAGAGCCACGAGCCAGGCGGCCTCCGCCTGTTCGATCGCCTGGAGGGTCGCGGTGGGTGCGGTGGACGTGGTCGTTGTCATAGGTCCAGCTCCAGAATCGGTGAGAGTGCTCGCGATGAGCAGGTGGTGAACATGCCGTCGGCGCGTTCCTGATCGGTGAGGACGTCGTCGCGGTGGTCGGGCTCTCCGGCGAGGACACGCACGATGCACTCACCGCAGATTCCCTGCTGGCACGAGTAAGGGGCGTCCACGCCCTGGGCGAGCAGGACGTCGAGGACGCTCTGGCCTTCCTCGATCCGGTACTCGCCGCCGGTCCTGGCGAGCCGCACCCGGAAGGCCCCGCCGACCTTGTGCGCCTCGGCGTCCTCGACGGGGGCGAAGCGCTCCTTGTGGATCGCTTCGGCAGGCCATCCCGCTGCGAGCGCGGAGGAGATCACGAAGTCCATGAAGCCTCCCGGCCCACAGACGTAGATCGCCGTGTGGGGATCGGGCCGGCCGATGTCGGTGCCGATGCCGAACCGCTGGTCGTCCGGGCCGTCGTCGAAGTGGAGCCGAACCCGGGGGTTGTGCTCCAGTTCGTCGAGGAACGCCGAGTCTCCCCGGCTGCGCGCGCAGTAGTGCAACTCGTATTCCGCGCCGCTCGCTTCGAGCGCGTGCGCCATGGCCAGCAGTGGAGTGATGCCGATACCGCCGGCCACCAGCAGATGGCGGCGTGCCTCGCCCGAGACTCCGAACCTGTTCCGGGGACGGGAGATCCGCAGCCTGTCGCCCTTGCGGAGCCGATGCATCCCCAGCGAGCCGCCGCGCGACGCCGTCTCGGCCAGCACCGCCAGTCGATAGCGGGTGCGATCGTGCGGCGGCCCGCACAGGGAGTACTGGCGGACCAGCCCGGCGGCACTGTCGACCAGTACGTCGACATGGGCGCCGGCGGCGAACTCCGGGAGCTCGGCATCGTCGGGACTGACCAGGTCGAGCACCACGATCCGGCTGGTCGCGTCGCGCCGCGCGTCCACGATGGTGTCGAGCCACTCGTTGCTCATTATGGTCGCTCAGATTCCCGCGGTGGCCGGGGCATCGGCGTCGTCGCCCGCCGGGCGCTTGCCGAGGGTGAAGAGCCCGGACTGGGTGCGGTGAACCTCCGAGGGGTCGCGGACGATGTTGATCGGGTCACGTCCGGCCTCGACGTCGTCGACCATCGCGAGCAGCATGCGGCGCAGCATGACGACGCCGCGGTCCGAGGTGGCCAGGGTCTCCGTGGAGTCCAGGGTGATCGCTCCCTGCGAGCCCTGGGCCTCCGCGTCACCGGGGAACTTCTGGCGCTCCTCGTCGGTGAGCTCGTGGTTCTGCTTGCCGTTCTGCGTGATGCCGATCACGAAACGGACCATGCGCTCGGGGTCGTTCGTGCGGATCGAGAAGAAGAGCCGGTTGGTGGTGTCGTCGGAGGGCACGAGCCACAGCAGCTGGTCCGGATTGTCGGGGCTGATCTTCACGTAGTCCGGCAGGCCGAAGATGTTGGGAAGGTGCTGCTCGACCGCGAAGCCGTACTCGGTGACCTCACCGTCCTCGCCCTCGACCTCGAATCGCTGGGTGTACTTCACGCCGTGGTCGGTACGCTCGTATGTCACGCGCTCGGCGATGGTGGCCGGGTCGAAGAAGCTCTCGGGGTAGCCGAACGTCCCGGTGCCCAGCATCTGGTACCCGCTGTGCGTGGAGTGGAGCCAGGTGACGTGCGTCGGGTCGGCGCCGTTCTCGTACATGTTGAGCCAGTTGAAGTCCGCCGGCATGCCGAGGACCGCGGCGTGCGGGACCGGCCAGCTGGCGAAGTACTTCTCGTCCTCGGCGGGGTTCTCCAGCGCGTCGTAGCGCGGGAGTTCGGGCTTGAGCTCGGGCGGGCCCATGTAGACGAAGACCAGGCCGTAGCGCTCCTGGACGGGGTACCACGGCTGGCGGGCGGCGTCGCGCCTGCGCCCCAGGGCCGGCTCACACGCCTGCTCGATGCAGCGGCCCTCGACGTCGAACTTCCAGCCGTGGTAGCAGCAGCGGATGCCGTCGTCCTCGACGCGGCCGTAGTAGAGGCTGGCGCCGCGGTGGGTGCAGCGCTCGATCACGACACCGGGTTTGCCCTGTCCGTCCCGGAACACCACCAGGTCCTCGCCCAGTACGCGGGTCTTCTGCGGCAGGGCACCGGCGACGAGCGTCTCCGAGCTGGCGATCGGGTGCCAGTAGCGACGCAGGGCCTCGCCCATGGGCGTACCGGGCCCGACCTCGCGCAGACGGGCGTTGTAGGAGGGCTTCGGACGACCGTAGCCGGTACCGGTGTCGACCTCTGAAGTGGTGGTCATCGTCTTTGACTCCCGTGCGGCTCGGGCGCACAGCTGGTGGCGCGTGCAGGGCTGTGGGGGCACCTGCGAGGGCACCGATCTGCGCGACCCTCGAATGAGATTGTTGATTCACATTCGCATTTCACTTCGCGGTGCGTCAAGGGTCATGTCCAGGTGTCCGCTCGGCGAGGAGAGGCCGATTTCCTGACGCTTGCGCCCCAGCTCCGAGCCGGTCGTGCACGGTGCCACCTCTGCACTGCGCTCGCTCGCCGGCCCGATCGCGCCACTGCTCACGGCCCAGCAATGCCAGGCGCAGGGCCGCCGGAACGAATGCCGGCGGCGTATACGCTGAGGCGGTGAGTACCGAACCTTCACTCGATCTGCCGCCGGCGCAGCAGGCGCGCAGCCGACTGACCCAGCAGCGGATCCTGGAAGCGGGTACGGCCCTCCTGACAGAGGGCGGCACCGAGGCGCTCACCATCGCGGCCGTCGCCGCTCGAGCGGGCGTCTCGGTGGGGAGTGTCTATCGACGGTTCGGCGACAAGGACCGCCTGATCGCCGCACTGCAGCACGACATGATCGATCACTTTCGCGCCGACATCATCCGCCGCTTCGCTCCGCTGCGCACAGACCCGACCACACTGATCGCCTCGGCGGTCGCCGGAATCACCGAGACGTTCGAAGCACACGCACGCCTGATGCGCGTCTTCATCACCGCTGGCACCACCGACCCCGCAGTGTCCGAAATCGGGTCCGACGCCAGCATTGACTCCGGCCAGGTGTTCCGTCAGTTCCTGGAACCGATCATGCCGATGATCAGCGCCCCAGAGCCGGACTTGCGGATGGATGTCACCTTTCGCCTGGTGTACGCGGCGTGCATGAACCGCGTGCTGCACGGCGAACGATTCGAGTCCGAGCGACCGCTGACATGGCGTCAACTCACCGACGAGCTGGCGAACATTGCCTGCCTGTATCTACTGGGCGCGTCGACGGAGTGAGCTCCCGGGCCTCCCGGGCTCCTTGATGCGAATGCGAGGTACGCTTCACATTCACCTCGGCCGCGACATACTGTCGCGGGTTTCCAGCATGCCCGGAACCAGCGATGACCTGGACTGTCGACGCTCCGGGGATCCCACGGAAGACGTCCGGTCGGCCACTCGGCCGCCAAGGGAAGGAACCGCCCCATGCGAGAGCCGCTCAGCTACGAGATCGCGCACGGCGCCGCTCTGGCCGCTCTGGAAGCAGGAAGGGCCGAGGGGCACAAGGTGTGCGCCGTCGTGGTCAACCGAAGCGGAGTCACGAAGGTTCTCCTCAGCGACGACGGCGTTGGTCTTCTCGGTGTGGAAACCGCGCGACGCAAGGCTTACACCTCGGCCGTGAGCGGTGTCCCGACGGCCAAGTTCGCGGCCTTCGCCGCGTCCCCCCAGATGCAGGTGGCGCCTCCTCACCTGGTTGATGCCAACCTTCTGCCGGTCGCCGGCGGCGTGCCGATCGTGACGGCCGACGGCGAGGTCATCGGCGCCATCGGCGTGGGCGGGGCGGACGACGTCACTGACGACCGCATCGCGCACCAGGCGCGAGACTCCGTCGCGAAGATCGTTGCGTAGGCATTCCTCCCGGTCGGTGAGGCAGCGACGTCGGGCCTTGCGGCAGTCGTCGCGCGCCTTGCGCATGCCCGGAGCGCGTGTGCGCCTCGCTCAGTAACCGCCGGCCGGCCTGAAGGTGTCGCTTCCTCGCATTGCCCGACGAGACCAGGAAACGGCCGTCGAGGAGGCGCTCCGCACGCCGATGACTCCGACGGTCCGACCCGACCCGAGGCCCGCACCGGGCCGCCCGCACTCCCGCCACCCACAAGGCAGGGCTGTTGCGCCATGCCAGGGCCGGCCCATCCAGCTTCGGTCGATCCGTCAGAACATCGACTCAATGATCCCTACGGTGCGCACAAGGTGCGGTTCGGAGCGGTCGGCGCGGTGGGCGACGGCCAGTTCCACCCGCGCGTCGGCCCCGGCCAGCGGCAGGTAGACGACACCGTCGAGGGTCAACGCGGTCACGGGCTCGGGCACGACGGCGACGCCGAGACCGCCGGCCACGAGCGTGACCAACGTCGAGGTCTCGCCGACCTCGTGGCGAATGTGCGGTTCGACGTCGGCGTCGCGCAGCAGGCCCAGCACGACGTCGTACATCACCGACCGGCGGTCGGCGGAGTGGACGATCAGGTCGGCACCGGCGAGGTCCGCGGCGCGCAGGCGTTTCCGGCGGGCGAGGGGGTGGTCGACCGGCACGGCGACGACGAGCCGGTCCCTGCGCAGGATGCTGACGGTGAGGGAGAGGTCGGCCACCGGAGGACGCAGCAGCCCGACGTCGATGGCGCCGGTGCGCAGCGCCTCGACCTGGTCCGGCGCGAGCATCTCGCCGCGGAACGAGAAGTCGACGCCGGGCAGCTCCTCCGAGAGCCGCCGCGAGAGCGCGCGCAGGAGGCTGTACGTCGCCGAGCCCACGCACCCGATCGCGAGGCGGCCCACCGAGCCCGCGGCGACGAGCCGCGCATGCTGGGCGGCCTCGTCGACGTCGGCGAGGATCGCCCGCGCCCGCTCCAGGTAGGCCCGTCCGGCCTCGGTGAGGTCGACCCGGCGCGTGGTGCGGTGGAGCAGTTCGACGCCAAGCTCGGTCTCCAACCGGCGGATCTGCTGGGAGAGCGGCGGCTGGGCCATGTGGAGCCGCTCGGCGGCACGACCGAAGTGGCGCTCCTCGGCCACCGCCACGAAGTACCGGAGATGACGCAGATCCATATGTCACTCATCTCAATCGGCACGCATATGTGTACTTCAGAGTATCGCGTGCCGGGGCTAGCGTCGGTGCATGAGCGCTTTCATCTACGCCGCGACGCGCACGCCGTTCGGCCGCTTCAACGGCGCGCTGGCCGGCGTCCGCCCCGACGACCTCGCCGCCGCCTCGATCACCTCTACGCTCGCCCGGGTACCGGACCTCGACCCCGCCGCGATCGACGACGTGGTGTGGGGCAACGCCAACGGCGCCGGCGAGGAGAACCGCAACGTCGGCCGCATGGCGGCACTGCTCGCCGGGCTTCCGGTGAGCGTGCCAGGCACCACGATCAACCGGCTGTGCGGCTCGAGCCTCGACGCGGCGATGACGGCCAGCCGGACCATCGAGTCCGGCGATGCCGAGGTGGTGCTGACCGGCGGCGTGGAGTCGATGACACGCGCGCCGTGGGTGCTGCCCAAGTCGGCGAAACCGTTCCCGGCCGGCGATGTCACCGCGGTCTCGACCACGCTCGGCTGGCGGCTGGTCAACCCGCAGATGCCGAAGGAGTGGACGGTCAGCCTCGGCGAGTCCAACGAGCAGCTCCGCGAGCGCTTCGGGATCTCCCGCGAGCGGCAGGACGCGTTCGCCGCCCGCTCCCACCAACTCGCACACCAGGCTTGGGAGTCGGGCTTCTACGACGACCTGGTGGTACCGGTCGCAGGCGTCGACCTGACGCGTGACGAGGGCATCCGGCCCGGATCCACGCCGGAGGTGCTGGCCGGTCTCAAGCCGGTCTTCCGGACCCAGGAGCAGGGCGGCACCATCACGGCGGGCAACGCCAGCCCGCTCAACGACGGCGCCTCCGCAGTGCTGCTGGGCAGCGAGAAGGCTGCGGCTGCCATCGGGGTCGACCCGATCGCCCGTGTCGCCGGCCGCGGAGCGATGGCGCTGGAGCCGCAGGCCTTCGGCTACGCACCCGTCGAGGCCGCCAACCGTGCGCTGGCCCGGGCCGGGATCGGCTGGGAGCAAGTGGGCGCGGTCGAGCTCAACGAGGCCTTCGCCGTGCAGTCCCTCGCCTGCCTCGACGCGTGGAAGGTCGACCCTGCCATCGTCAACCAGAAGGGCGGCGCCATCGCGATCGGCCACCCGCTGGGCGCCTCGGGCGGCCGCATCCTCGCCACGCTGGCCAAGGTGCTGCGCGAGACGAAGCAGCGCTACGGCGTCGCCGCGATCTGCATCGGCGTCGGCCAGGGCCTGGCTGTCGTTCTCGAGAACTGCGACGCTACGGGTGCGGGCCGGTGAGCCGGGCGGAGATCGTCGAGAGCACGGACGCGGCGGTGGCCGGGATCGAGGACGGGTCCACCGTGCTCGTCGGCGGCTTCGGCCTGGCCGGGATGCCGTTCGATCTGATCGACGCGCTGATCCGGCAGGGCGCGAAGGACCTCACGATCGTGTCCAACAACGCGGGCAACGGCGATGTCGGACTGGCCGCGCTGCTGGCCGCGGGCCGGGTGCGCAAGGTGCTCTGCTCCTTTCCGCGCCAGGTCGACTCCTGGGTCTTCGACGGCCTCTACCGCGCGGGGAAGATCGAACTGGAAGTGGTGCCGCAGGGCAACCTCGCCGAGCGGATGCGCGCGGCCGGTGCCGGGATCGGAGCGTTCTACTGCCCGACCGCGGTCGGCACACCGCTGGCCGAGGGCAAGGAAGAGCGGGAGATCGACGGCCGGAAGTACCTGCTGGAGTACCCCATCAAGGGTGATTACGCGTTGATCGGCGCGCACACCGCGGACACGCTGGGCAACCTCGTCTACCGCAAGACCGCCCGCAACTTCGGACCGGTCATGGCCACGGCCGCGACGACGACCATCGTCCAGGTCGACCAGGTCGTCGAGCCCGGGAAGCTCGACCCGGAAGCCATCGTCACCCCGTCCATCTACGTCGACCGGGTCGTCCAGGCGACGGCCCGTCACTACACCGTGCAGGGGGCACGATGACCACCACGTACACAAGGGCGCCGACGGGCGCCGACCACCGGCTCTCGATGGACGAACTGGCCGCCGTCATCGCACGCGACATCCCGGCCGGCGCCTTCGTCAACCTCGGTATCGGGCAGCCCACCAAGATCGCCGACCATCTGCCGGCCGACTCCGGCGTGGTGCTGCACACCGAGAACGGCATGCTCAACATGGGGCCGAAGGCCGAGGGCGACACGGTCGACCCCGACCTGACCAACGCCGGCAAGGTGCCGGTGACCGAGCTGCCGGGGGCCGCGTACTTCCACCATGCCGACTCCTTCGCCATGATGCGCGGCGGACACCTCGACGTCTGCGTCCTCGGCGCCTACCAGGTCGCCTTCAACGGCGACCTCGCCAACTGGACCACCGGCAGGCCCGACGACATCCCCGCCGTCGGCGGCGCCATGGACCTCGCCATCGGCGCCAAGGACGTCTACGTGATGATGACGCTCTTCACCCGGACCGGCGAACCGAAGCTCGTACCGCGCTGCACCTACCCGCTCACCGGCATCGGCTGCGTCAGCCGCGTCTACACCGACCACGGCGTCTTCGACGTCGGCCCCGACGGCATACGGATCCGGGAGACGTACGGCATCAGCGCCCACGAACTCGCGGAACGACTCGGCATCACGCCACCGGCGCGTCAGCTTTCAGTATGAACTGGATGTGTTTGAGCAACTGAGGTCGTACGGCAGATGGACGCGTTCGTCGCAACCATCCAGGGTTACCTCAAGTGCGACCCGAGCGACAGCGCCATTTGAGGTACTCCGTCTGCGCGGTTCGGCGGACACAGGTTCACAAGGCCCCGCCGCGGGCTCTTCTGCGACCGGTACCAGGCCGGACTCATAGGCGAAAGCCACCGCCTGGACGCGGGCACGGATTCCGATCTCGGCGTGGATGTGACGGACGTGGGACTTGACTGTGGTGCGAGGCGCCGGACAACTGTTCGGCGATGTCGTCGGCATCGGTTGGCCCGACGCCACAGCGGTGAGGACGTCACATCCGCGTCCGGTGAGGGTGTCGAGACTGATGTCGCGCTTGACCGGGCGGATGGTGGGTCGTCGGCGGACGACCTCGATGAGCACGCCGGGCAGACGGTGAGCGACCTGGTGGTAACAGCGCGTACCGCGAGGAGCTTTCAGGGCTTCGGTGACACCCTCGGGGACCTGGACGTGGCCGTCGGCGAACTGTATATCGCCAGCCACGAAGGTGACGCCGAGGCCCATGGCGCACATTGCCCCGGCCCGCAGCTCGTAGGTCAACCACTGCGGCTCGATCACCCCCGGCCCCCATGAGCACGAACTCGCCAAGCTCGACGACCAGGAACACGGGCCCCGCACACTTCCGCGATGAACGATTCCGGAGCCGGGTTGCGGCATCCATCGGCTCGGCGGCACCCGAGAACGGGCGGCGCCGAGAACACCGACGACGAGGCTCGTGCGGTCAGACAGTGGGCATCATGCCTCGGCGGGGGCTGTTCCGCGGACGGCCACTGTCCGCCGGTCAGTTCGACGTAGGGGGTGCCGCTGACCGGGCCCGCGGTGGCTGCTGCGCGCGGGCGGTCGAGGTGGTCCAATCTTCATATTCATCTGAGAGCCGTCAAACCGAGCCACGTGGACTGGCACAGGCTCGTCGCAGGACGGCCGGGACGGGAGGCGGGGTTGGGCGAGCACATCGGAGCGTGGGTGAGGCGGTTGCGCCCGGCCGTGAACCCCGGAGAGCCCACCTGCACTCGGGAGACGGTACGCCGTGCGACCGACCAGGTCGGTGACCAACCGGTCGCGTGGGCGGTCAGGGTGGCGGTCGACATCGTCCAGGGCGGTGCATTCACAGATCTGACCGGCGCCGGCCTGAAAGGCGCGCAGGTCATGCGCTCCACCATCGAGTCGATCGTCATCGCGACGCTCCTCGCCATCGAGGCCGACGGCCACCCGCCGGCGCAGCTCCCGCCCGAGGCGGAGGCGCAGATCGTGGATCTGGTCCACCGCCGGGTTCCTCTCGACCTGATCCTCACCCATCAGCGCAGGATCCACTCACAGCTGGCCGACCACTTCATGGGCGGCTGCCGCTCCTTGGTATCGCTCCCCGATCTCGCGGCATCACTCGAGCACGTGTCTCATGTGCTCTTCGAGTTCGCCGACACGTTCGCCACCATGAGCGCCGAGTCGTACACCGCCGAGAACGAGCGATTCCTGAGAAGCACCGCCGCCGCCAGGTACCAGACGGTTCTGGCGTTGCTGGCGGGAGAGGGCTCCGTCGACGTGGCGTCCCGACAGCTGGCCTACCCCCTGACGAACGCGTACCACATCGGCCTGGTGCTGCATCCCGCGACCTCGCCGAGCCATGCCGCGGATCATCTGGACCAGGTGGCCCGGTCCCTCCTGCGCGGCATCGGCGCGGACGCTCAGTTGGTGGTGGCGGTGGACCGGACCGAGGCATGGGCGTGGGGAGCGTTCAAGGCAAGGCCACCGCGTGAAACACCGCTGCTACCCGGCGGGTCCGACGTGATGGTGGGCATGGCGTCCCCCCACCGAGGCGTCCAGGGCTTCCGGTGCACCCACGAGGAGGCCCTCGACGCGGCGCGGGTGGGGGCTTTCGGCGTGCGCTCGACGGCGGACGCGAGTGTCGTCCGGTACGACGAGGTCCGGTTGCTCTCGCTGCTGATCGCGGACCCCGACAAGGCCGCTCGTTTCGTGCGGGACGAACTCGGCGCACTGGGATCGAGCGCGGGTTCCACGCGGGTTCTCCGCCGGACGGTTCGGGTCTACCTCGACTGCCACGGCAGTCCGCAGGAGGCCGCCAGGGAGCTGCAGGTCGCGAAGAACACGGTCATCTACCGGGTCAAGCGGGCCGAGGAACTCCTGGGCCGCTCCGTCCGGGACTCCCAGCTCGAGCTGCACGCGGCGCTCCGCCTCGCGGAGCTCCTCCCCGATCTGGACGACACCGGTCACTGACGGGCTCACGTAACGCATCCCGCCCGCCGCTCTGGCCGTCGGGCTCTTCGCCACGCGCCGGAGGTGCGGGCTGATCGGCCTCCGGCTCGCGCCGTTCGACCTGTGAGCGCGGCAATCGCACCACCGTTTTGGGCCCCGGGTCCAATCGGCGTCGAAAGCTTGGCGGGTCAGGCATACAGACCTGCGTCACACGCGGACTTCAATCAACAGCAGGACGACACGACCGGCCACCGCTTCGGCAGGTGAGCCGCCGAGGCAAGGAGGCCTCATGACGACTCTTGACGACGTCACGACGTTCGGACCGGAGACGCAGGGCGAAGCTCGCGAACGTCTCCTGCAGACCGCCCGCGACCTGCGGCCGCTCCTGCGTGAGCACGCCGACGAGTCCGAGCGCAACCGCCGTCTGGCCGAGAAATCGGAGCAGGCCCTGCGCGAGTCCGGGTTGTTCCAGGCCCTGACGCCCCGCCGGTCGGGCGGGGCGGGCGGAGACGTCCGGACCCTCATCGAGCTGTCGGCCGAGATCTCGCGAGGGGACTCGTCCGCGGGCTGGGTCGCCTTCATCGCCAACACGACCGCGTTCGGCATGGGCCTCTTCCCCGACGACGTGCGCGAACTGATGTACGGCCCGGACCCTCGCAACGTCGCGATCAGCCAGTTCGCACCCGGCGGGACCGCCGAGAAGGTCGACGGTGGCTACCGCATCAACGGCAAGTGGGGTTTCGCCTCGGGCTGCTACCAGGCCCAGTGGACGCTGAACGCGTTCCTCGTCCTCGACGCGGAGGGCCGGCCCTCGGAGGTGCGGTGGGCGCTGATGCCGCTGGCCGACATGCGGATCGAGGACACGTGGTACGTCGTCGGCATGGCGGGGACCGGCAGCAACACCCTCGTGGCCGAGGACCTCTTCGTCGAGGACCGGTGCACCCTGGACCTCGAGACGTTCATGGGCACGGCCGTCTTCCCGATCTGGCACGAGGACGAGACCAACTACCGGGCGTCGCTGAACAGTCTCGCCTGTCTCGGCCTGTGCGGTCCGCTGCTGGGCATGGCCGAGGCCGCCTGGGACTTCACGGTGGAGAACATCGGCAAGGGCCGCCCCATCAGCTACTGGGCCTACTCGGACCGCCGGGACGCCCCCAGCTACCGCCTCGCTCTTGCCGACGCGCGGGTCGCGATCGACGCAGGCAGGATGCACCTGCTCAGGTCCGCCGACGAGATGGACACAGCCGCCCGAGAGGGCCGGGTCCTCGACACGGCGGCCCGGGCGCGGATCCGCGGCGACTCCGAGATCGCGACGCGCAACTTCCGCCAGGCCGTGACGCTCATGCTCGACATCGTCGGCACGAGCAGCTTCGCCCAGTCCAACCCGCTCCAGCGCGTCTGGCGTGACCTGACCGTCGCCAGCGGCCACGGCCTGAACAACCCCCTGCTGAACCGGGAGGTCTACGGCCAGAGCCTCGTCGGTCGCGACACCGCGGAGATCGGTTCGCTCTGAGGTCGTCACGGGCCTGGGCCCTCGTGGCCCGGCCCTCGGGCCTCCACGGCGCGACTCGACACGTCGAAAGGAACTTCCGCCATGACGACATTCGCCATGCCCTCGCCCGCTCATCCCCCGATCCACCTGACCGCAGCGGAACGGACGGAGTCACTGCCGGCCGAGACTTTCAGGTCGGCGTTCCGGATGCACCCCTCCGGCGTCGCCGTCGTGACCGCCGACCTGGGTGCGCGGCCGGTCGCGATCACAGTCAGTTCACTGGCGTCGATCAGCGCCGAACCGCCGCTGATCGTCTTCTCCGTCTCCTCGGGGGCCTCCAGCAGCTCGGTCCTGCGGCGGGCCGACAGCGTCGTCGTCCACATGGTGGGCAGCGACCAGCTCTGGCTCGCGCAGCTCGGGGCCACCAGCGGGGTCGACCGCTTCGCCGATACGAGTGCCTGGACGCGGTTGGCCACGGGCGAACCGGTCTTCACGGCAGCCCCTGTGTGGGTACGAGGGAAGGTGGTCTCCCGTATCGAGGCGGGAGAGGCCTCGATCTTCGTCGTCCACGCGGTGGCGGCGGCCGTGCCCGAAGGGGCCGCCGAGCCCGTGGCGGCTCCACTCGTCTACCACTCCAGGTCCTGGCACCGGCTCGATGAAGGCTCGAAGCTGGCGTGACCCGGGCTGCGGTTCCCGTGACCGAGCGTCCGCCCTTCGACGAGCAGCGCTCGGTGGAGAGCGTGGCCGCCGGCTTCGCGCGGTGCCAGGACCCCCGACTCCGAGATCGTCACCGTCGTCGGTGCCCCATCCGATCTCCGCGGCATCCGCGCACAAGTCGTCTCCGATCCACGACAGCCTCCGAGCAGATCTGGCGGCCGTCGGCGTCGGCCGTGTGACCGCCGTGGAGAACGAGCCGGCCGAGCAGATGGTTCAGGCACCGTCGAGTGCGGTGTCGGACGAGCAGCTCGTTGTGATGCCGGTTGACCGGGCCCGGGGGCTGTGAGCAGGGCGTCCGTCGGTCCGACGGCCTGCTCGCTCCCGCGGCGGCGGTTACGGCGTGCCGGTGAGGTTGCGCATCACCGCGTGCATCTGCTGCGGGGTCAGCGGGGCGTCACCAGGACCTCGGTGACCAGTACCACCGACTGACCGGACCGGTCGGGCCGCTCCTTCAGCAGGCCGGGTCCGACTTGGAGATACGGGAATGCCGAACCGGTCCGTGAGGAGCGTGAGTCCACCGCGGACGGCGTCGTGGTCTAGGCCCAGCACGATGTGCTCGGTAGGTGTCTCTGCGAAGGGGGCAACGTAGGCGGGCCACGAGGGAGCTGGTGGCCGGGTCCCGGTGGAGGCAGGCGAGGGACTGCACGGCGAAGGCCTCGTTGAGCTCGACCGCGCCCACCTGGTCCCAGCCGATCCCGGCCCGGGCCAGCGCACGGTTGGCGGCCTCGACGGGTGCGTAGCCGAAGGCCTGCGGCTCCAGCGCCTTCACGCCGCGGCCTGCAATGCGGGCGATCGGGTCGGCCCCGATCGTGGCCGCGGCCTTCTCGCTGCCCAGCAGCACCGCGGAGGCGCCGTCGTTGGCGCCGACATCCTGGTGAACAACGCGGCCGCGGTTCTGCTGACCGATTTCGACCACGCCGAGGGCGCCGGCCCACAGCTCGCAGCCATTGCAGGGGCAACCGGTGGGCGCAAGCTACATCGTGTGCTCGATGATCCGGCGCTGGACCTCGGCGAAGCCTTCGGACAGGAGCTGCAGTTGCTCCGGGGTGAGGGCGTCGATCACCAGTTCGCGGACCAGACTGACGTGACCGGGTGCTGCGCGGCGCATCAACTCCCTGCCGAGTGGAGTGATGGTGGCGATCACCCCGCGGTCGTCCGTGGTGCAGGCTCCGCGGATGACCAGGCCGTCCTTCTCCAGTTGCACGATCTGGTAGGTCAGGCCGCTCTTGGTGACCGCCAGCGCTTCGGCGAGCGCCAGCATCCGCATCGACCCGTCGGGGGCACCGGTGAGGCGAGCCAGGATGCCGTACTGCACGTGGGACACCCCGGCATCGGTACGCAACTGCTGGTCGAGCACTCGGTTGAGCAGCGTGCTGGCGGTGACCAGCGTGAGCCACGCCTGCTCCTGGCTCCGGGTCAACGACTTGGATTTATTCACAGGCACAGACTATCAGGACTTGTTCAGATTGGAACTACGAGCTAGCGTCTCGGGTAGTTCAAGTTCGAACGTCTTGCTTCTGTTTGGTGCGGTCGAAAGCATCGAAGGATTCGAGACGGATATATCCGAGGAGGAATGTCATGATCAATCGCCGTGCTGTGCTCCGCGGCAGCGGCGCCGTCGCCGCGGGCGCCCTTGCCATCACCGCGGTGGAAAGCGGCAGCGACCCGGCGTTCGCGTCGGTCATGCCCGCACTGCTGGGCAACCCGGCCGAGACCGGCGGGTCCCTGGGCTACCCCAAGCACCTGACCCCCCAGGAGCGGCGCAATCTGGAGACCTTTGACGAACTGGACTTCGTCGTCTACTCCGGCCAGCAGTGGGACCGGGTCCGCGAAAGCCACTCGGACAACGTCCGTGCGCACTGGCCCGACGGCCACTACACCGACGGCCTGGCCAGGCACATCGAGGACATGAAGTTCAACTTCATCTTCGCACCCGACGCCCGTACCGCGCTGCACCCCGTCCGAGTGGCCAAGGGCAACTTCACCGCCGTGACCGGAGTCACCACCGGTACGTTCACCAATCCCATGCCCGACGGCAATGGCGGCTTCATCCCGCCCACCGGCAAGAAATACGCCGTCAACATGGTCACCGTCGGCATCTGGAACAGACGTGGCGTGATGGACGAGGAATTCATCATCTACGACCAGCTGACCTTCATGCGGCAACTCGGGCTGGCCTGACGCCACAATCCGTCCTCCAGCAGTCCCCACAGCCCCTCACGCGCTCGGCGCGCGCTGGGGGGCGGCCACCCTGCGCCCACCCACGGCCTGCACGGACATGCTGGTGCCCCACCCGCAGTCAGGGGCTGCCCGCCGACCGGCTCCGCTGGTTCGCCGGGCAGCCCCCGCTCGAGCTGACTCGTGAGGCCGGGGTCAGCTCGGCCACGTCGAACCGCCGCTTCAAGGGGGCGGACACCGTGGGACGCGTTGGCGGGGATCGCCACCCACGGTGCTCCGTCACGGCCCGCGGCAGACAGATCGGCTGGTGTCTACTGCGGGCGCAGTAGACACCAGTGTCCGCGAACGGCCAACGGCAGGAACCCCCGGCGACTGTGAGGGTGGAAAAGGGCTGGGACCGCCGGCTCACCCACACCATGTGCCCCTCAAAAGGCCCGTCGATGTCCTCTCTTGCCAGCTGGTGCCACAGGCACCGGCTCGTCGTCGTCCTGGCGTGGGTGGGGCTGTTGCTCGCCCTCGGCGGTGCGGTCGGCGCTGCCGGCGCCAACTTCGGCAACAGCCCGACCTCGCAGAACACCGGCTCGGCCAAGGCGACCGCCCTGCTGCAGAAGGCCGCCAACAGTGCGGCGGGCAAGAGCGGCCGCATCGTCTGGCAGGTGAAGGGCGGCAAGGTCACCGACTCCGCCACCGAAGCCAAGATGACGGACGCCGTGAAGCGGATCGAGGCCTCTCCAGGCGTCGCGGCCGTGACCGACCCCTATGCGGCCGCCGGAGCACGGCAGATCAGCCATGACGGAACGACCGCCTACGCGACCGTCACCTTCGACCAGGATGTCAGTGACACGCAGGTCAAGCACGTGGAGCAGCTGGCCCCACCGGGCCGGAGTCGCCGACGTTGGACATCGCGCTGAACGGACGGGCGTTCACGGTCAGCCCGAAGCCAAACACGGCTGCCGACGCCATGGGCATCGCCCTCGCCTTCATCGACCTTCTGTTCGTCTTCCGGGCGGTCTGGGTAGCGGTCCTGCCCATCAGCACGGTCATCGCCGGTGTCGGCACCTCCGCGGTCGCGGTGAACGTCGCCATCATCAACGACATGGCCGTCGGAGCGGCCATCACGGTGGTTCTGACCGTGCTGGCGGCCATCACCACGTGGCACTCGATCCCGGGTTCGTCGAGCACGCGCGTAGCAAGGGCTGGGCCGTCCCAGAACTCAGCGACAGCGCCCTGGACGCGATGCTGACCGTACTCGTCGCGGACGAACTGGACTGAGATGGGCGTCAGAGGTCTCGACTGGTCACGTCAGGCGGAGGCGCGGGACAACGGCCGAGGACCTGGTCGAGATACCGGCCCAACCCGAGTCAGGCGACGGGCCATGATGCCGATCATCGCCCAGCGGATCATCGTCTCCGAATGGGCTGGGCTGGCTTCGTAGTCGCGGGCGAGACGCCGATTGGCGGTGAGCCACGAGAGTGTGCGCTCGACCGCCCACCGCTTGGACTGAACCTGAAATCCGCGCTGACCAGGTTCTTTGCGGACGATTTCCAGTTCCCGGCCGAGGATCCGGGCGGTCCAGTCGACCAGACGGCCGGCGAAGCCCTGGCCGGCCCAGATCTTCTGGACCCTGGGATAGTCCAGGCGGGTCCACAGCAACGGGCGGCGAGCGCCATCGCGGTCCTGGACACTGGCCGCGACCACGTGCACGGCCAGGAGCAGGCCGAGGGTGTCGGTGATGAACCGGGACTGTGTCGGCGGTTCGGACGGACTGGGAGTCGGTCAACCCCGCACTAGGCTCGGCGTTGCGACCGTCGGCTTCGCATACCCTGCCACGCAGCGCATCATGGATGCGCACAACAGTGCCGTCGTCATGCCACCACGTGAAGTACCAGTAGACCGTCGGCCAAGGAGCGAAATCCTTCGGCAGCTGCCGCCACGCGCAACCAGTCCGAACGACATAGAAGATCGCGTCGACGATCCGTCGCCGTGAATGCTTCTCCCGCCGCCCGCCCTTCGGACCCACCCTCGGCAGCGGCAGCAACGGCTCGACCAGCGCCCACTGCTCATCCGTCAGGTCCGACGGATACCCACCCCCAGCACCGCTCACGACAGGCTCAACGACCGCACCAGTGACTGTGGAATCCAAGGGCTCGGAGTCGTGCAAAGGGTGGAGGACCGGTCAGCTCTCGGTGGAGTCGCCGGTGGGACTGTCCGTGCGGCTGCGGCGTGCCAGGAGAAGAACGCCTCCGCCTGCTGCGACCAGCACGGCCGCACCGCCGATCAGCCACCGTGTGGCGTCGGCTCCGGTGTGGGCGAGGGAACCCGTCGGCGCCTTCGACGTGGAGTCCCCGACCGGTGTCGAGCCCACCAGTGTGTCGCTGCCCGAGGCGGAGGGCGCGGCCCCTCCGGTACCGCTGCTCGGCTTGCCCGGACTGGACGGGGAGTCGGTGGGCTTGTGCGTCGACTTGTCTGAGGAGTCAGGCTTCGGGTCGGTGGTTGTCATGGCGTTGGTGACGGTCACGGTCACCGGGGCGCCGGGTCCCGCCGTGAACGTCTTCGTCGGCTTGTAGAGGTCGTAGCCGGCGGGGGCCTTGATCTCCTTGACCCAGAACTGCGTCCTGCGGCTCGACACGGGCAGTTCTCCGGAGACCGTGCCCTTGGCGCCCGTGGTCAGGGTGAGCAGCGTCGACGTGCCGGTGCCGATGTTCACGGTCGCGCCGGGCAGGAGCTTGCCGGTCTTGTCGTCCTTGGCCCGCAGGAGGACCTTGGCGGCCTTGAACGGATCGGTGATCGTCAGCGGGGTGGCGGTGCTGGGGGTGACGATGACGTCCTGGTCGGCGACGACCTCGTGGAGCGGGCTGCCAGAGGCCGTCTGCTTGAGCCGGTAGACGCCCGGTGCAAGGTCGGGGAAGGTCAGTTTCCCCTTGGCGTCGCTCTGTCCGCGTCCGGCTTCCTGGCCGGTGGAGTCGAGCAGCAGGAACGGCGCGCCGGGCAGGGAGTCTCCGGCCGTGTCCTTCGTGGTGATCTCGACGCTGCCCGCGTCGGCGGCGGGGGTCTCGGCGGGAGCGGCGGAGGCCGAGGGGGGCGGTTCGGAGGGCTCGGCGCTGGCGACTGGCGCCCAGGTCAGGGTGCTGGCCGCCACGACGGCGACGGCAGCAGCGGATCGGACGCAACGTGCGTGCACGAGGAAGAGGACTCCTTGGGGCAGGGGACGGGGAAGGTCATCGGGTGCGGCCAGAGACCGGGGCGGGAGGTGTCGGGGGGACGGGTGTGCTGCCATGCTGTTGCTTGCCTGTCGGGGTGGCGACGTAGAGGGCGCGGCGGGTGTGGACGGGGACGTCCTGGACGGTGCGCTGGAGTGGTTCGGTGGAGATGAGCGAGGCGGTGAAGGCCGCGACGAGCGTGGTGGGCGTGCCGAACGAGAAGTGCGCCCTCCAGTACGGCTCGCTGGGGAGTCCGCCCCAGGCCCGCCAGGCCGGTCCGCTGGAGCCGCTGATGTCGTAACGGTGGCGTATGGCGCCGAGTCCGTCCGGGGTGAGGAAGGTCTGTGTGCCGTCAATCTTGACGGCGTGGCTCCAGCCGCGGGTGAGCAGCGGCGCGTACGCCTCGTGCGGCGCCGTCTCGTCCTGGAATAGCCGGTCCTGGTCACTGTGCCGGTCTTCAAGGTAGAGGTCGAGCAGCTCGGTGTGGACATCGTGGAGCAGCTCAACGGGGGTGGTGGCGTCGAAAGTGATCCACCAGGCCGGCGGGGTGAAGTCCGGCGGGGTGAACGGGGCCTGGTGCGCGCTGATGGTCCACGTGCCCTTGCCGGGCTTGTCGGGCTTGGGTTCGTAGGTGGTCTGCAGTCGCAGGCACGGGCTGAAGGCGGCGGCCGTGCCGTCGCCGGTCTGGGCGAACGGCCAGCCCTCGTCATAGGGGAAGGCCCATGCGGCGCGCGGGTCGACGGCGCCGGGCCCGGCAAGGTGGCGGGGAAGGACCTGCACGCGCTGGGCCGGGTCGAGGTTCTCCAAGGGGTGGGTGATCACAGGCAGGGCTCCTGCGGGAAGTAGGCGGAACGCCGGGGCTGACGATGTGGGTTGCCGATCAGCGGGCACGGGTGCCGCTGCGGGTGACCGGCGCAGCGGGCGCCGTGTGCGCGGTCCGGCCTGTGGTGCGGCTGGGCGCGGACGCGGTCCAGGCGCCGGGGAACCAGACGGCGGTGTACTGCTCGATGGCGTCGCGCAACCCGGTGGTGACGGCTCCCTCCCACGGTGGCCGTCCCGGGCGGTGGTAGGTGCCGAAGGTGCCGTGCTGCTTGGTGTTGGGCCGGGTGTTGGTCGCTTCATCGCGGCGGTGGAAGGTGCCATGGTCGAGAAAGCTGAGGGCGACTGCGTCGATCTCGCCGCGGTGCGGGTGGACGAGTGCCAGGCGCAGGCCGCCGTAGGTGTCCGCGTGGATGGTGGCGGTGAAGTCGATCCTCAGCCGTAGCGGCAGACCGGGGACGGGGGCGGCGAAGTAGGTGTTGCCCACGACGGTGTGGTCGTGGAAGGGGAGGCACAGCTCGGCGAAGAACTCCGGGGCCTGCAGGGACAAGAGGGGTCTCCGGTGGGGCGCGGGCCGGATTTATCGGCGGGGACCGGGCAGGGCTGGTCGGCTGGTGGTGCTCCAGCGCGGGACGCTGGCCGTGGGGAGCGCGGCCGGGCGGCGGGAGGCGACGGCCCGCCGCACGTCGAGCGGGGTGGGAGCTGGTGGTCCGGGCGGAAGGATCGGGGTGAGCTGGGCCATGCCCTTGATGTAGCTGAAGGTGTCGTCGCGCCACCGGGGCAGTGGATCCGGGTCGGCGATGCTCTGGGTGACGGCGGTGAGCAGGGCGACGGGGGTGTCGGTGCTGGCCGTGGCGTACCAGGCGGGCCGGTCGATGGAGTCGCCAGCCCACAGCTGCCAGCGTGCGTCGCGCGTGGTCAGTTCGGCTTCCGGATCGAGGTCGCCGGTGGTGAACTCCAGGCCGGCGTGCCCGTCCGGGGCCTGGATGGCGAAGACGCCCCAGCGAGGGCGGTCGATCTCCCAGCATTCCTTCAGAAGCGGCACGACTGCGAGGAAGGGATCGTGCTCGTCGTTGCCGGAGACCGGCCGGGCGAGGTAGGCGTCCGGTCCCTGCTCGTACGCCGTGGCCAGGACGGTGGTAAACGCGGTCACGAACTCGGTGGGGACACGGTCGTTGAAGCAGACGCCCCACGCGGGCGGTCCGAAGGAGTCCTTGTAGGCGTTGATCCGCCAGAGTCCGTCGTCCTCGCCTTCGGGCAGATAGCCCAGGCGTACGCGCCGGTCGGGCGCGCTCACGTACACGTTGGAGTCCTCGTCGTACCGCAGGTCCCAGCCGAGGTCGATGAGCGGGGCGAGGGCTGAGTCGCCGGTTCCGGTGGTGGAGGCGAGGTGGCGCGGCCAGACGTAGACGTCGCCGTCGATCTCGTGGTGCGGATCGGGCTGTGGGTTCATCGGTCTGCCCTCGTGGTGACGGTGATCTCGTCGGCGGCGGTGTCGAGGCGTTCGGTGACCTCGGCGGTGGTACGGCCGGTGACGACGTAGAACCCGGCCCGGGCGGTGAACAGGTCGCCGTCGGGCGGCAGGACGAGTTGGTCGCCGATCTCGCGGATCCACTGCACCTGCCGCAGCCAGGGAGTGTGGGCGGCGAAGGGTTGGTTGATGTGCCGGGCGGTGAGGGTGCCGGAGGTGTCCGGGTAGAGCATGCGGATGCCTGCGGCTCCGCTGCGGGTCGGGGTGAGGTCCGGTGCCCGGCCGCAGGCGAGGTCGGCGGCGGCCCGGGGCAGGTCGATGCCAGTGGCGAGACGGACGAGGTGGCCGATCATGTCGCCGCCGATGCGCGCGTTGACCTCGATCAGCCGCGGACGGCCGTCCACCAGGCGCAGCTCGACGTGCTGCACGCCGTCGGTGATCCCCAGGGCCTTGACCGCAGCAGCGGCGGCCGGGGCGACCTGGGACAGGAGCGGGTCGGCGGCGTCGACGGTGTGCCCGGTCTCGTCGAAATACGGGGCGGGGCCCAGGCGCTTGCGGGTCACAGCGACCGCCGTGCTTACGCCGCGGTGGGTGACGCATTCGACCGAGACTTCCGGCCCGTCGAGGTACTCCTCGACCAGGACCCCGGTGTCCTCGCGGCTGCGGCTCGCGCCGGCCGAGGCGAACGCGAACGCGGCGGGCAGTTCTTCGGGCTGGTCGACGCGGATTACGCCGATGCTGCCCGCGAACGCGGCGGGCTTGATGACTGCCGGCAGGCCGAGGGTCATCGTCGCCAGGCCGGCCTCCAGCAGGGTCCGCGCCCTCATCGAGGCGGCCGAGGGCACGCCGTGGCGGGCGAACAGGGTGCGTGCGGTGGCCTTGTTGCGGCAGGCCCGCATCACCTCGACGGACGTCGAGGACAGACCGAGCGCGCGGGCGAGACGGGCGGTGGGGACGAGGTGCCACTCGTCCCAGGTGACCACGCCTGCAAGGTCGTGGCGCTCGGCCAGCGCCCGGCCGCCGGCGAGCAGTGCTGCGGGGTCGCTCAGATCGACCACGGTGTGGTCGACGACGAAGGGCTTTTCCCACGACGGCTCGGTGCCGGTGAGCAGGACGACGTCGTACGCGGCGGCCACCTGCTCCAGGCAGTAGCCCCGATAGGTCTCGTCGCCGGGAGAAACGACGAGGACGAGGGGACGAACGGACAAGAAGGGGTTCTCCGTATCGGTGGACGGCGGGACGAGGGAAGAGAGGGGTGTCTCAGGCGGCACGGCGGCGGCGCAGCTCGAACGCCGCAGCCCAGTGTGGGTGTTCGCTAATCAGGCGGCGGGCGTAGAGGGCGGTGTAGTTCTTGTCCAGCCCGGCGACTCCGTGCGGGAGCTGGCGGCGCAGGTCCTCGAACAGGTCCTTCAAGCTGACGCGGGTGGCGCCGGCGGCCAGGCGGCGGGCGGCCATGCGTTCCAGGGCCCGGTAGACGTGCGGGTTGTGGGCGTCGAAGGCGTGGAGCTGCTCGGTGATGGTGCGACCGGTCGCGCGGTGCGATCCGAGGGCGGCAACGGACATGAAGTTCTCCACAGGCTGGGGGCGCAGCGGGTTCAGGTGCGCAGGGCGGGATCGGTACGCAGGCGAGCGAAGGCGCAGAGCAGACCGAGGGCCTGCAGCGCGGCGCAGACGGTGATCACATGGCCCAGCGCGTCGGGCGGGGTGAGTGCGGTGAGCACACCGGCGACGGGAAAGGGCAGCAGGAGGATGAGGATCGTCGCCGACAGGGTGCTGCCGAACTTCTCCGGAGGGATCAGGCGGGAGCGCAGGGTGCGCAGGACGACTGCTAGGCCGCCATCTGCTGCCATGAGGAGGGCGACCAGGACGAGGTAGGAGCGGTAGTCGGGGGCCTGGGCGGCGGCGAGGCAGGTGAGCGAGGCGAGGGCGGCGCAGGTGGCGCCAACCGGCCACAGGCCGAGGCGGTCGAGCGCGAACCGGCAGAGCGTGACGCTCAGGAGCGTCGCTGCGGCAGCGGCGGACCAGACGAGGCCGACTGCGGTGGTGGACCGCCCGAAGTGCTGGACGACGATCACGGGACCGGCCGCTTGCAGAAGGCCGGTGGCCAGGTTGGACAGGGTCAGCCCGGTCACGAGCCAGCCGAGCGCGGGCAGCGAGCGGATGATGCGCCACCCGGTGAGCAGTCCGGCGCCAGAGCGCCGCTTCGGCGCACGGGCCGGTACCACGGGCGAGGGCGGGGTGCGCAGGGCGAGCAGCGCGCCAAGCAACGAGAGCACGGTGATCACCGCGAGCATCGACGGCGGACCGGCAAGCAGGAGCACTCCGGCGAGCGCCGGACCGGCCAGGGTCGCCGTCTGGTCGATGCCGAGCAGGACGGCCTGGACACGGTGGGCCCGCCGTCCTGCTCGGCGTCCGGCGGCGGCGCCCGCGGTCTCGGCCGCGATATAGCTGAACTCGGTGAGCACGCCGGTCGTCGCCGCCAGCGCCATCACGGTCGCGCTCGCCATCGTGCCGGACGGGTGGAGGTACAGAAGGACCGCGCCGGTGGCGAGGACCAGCGCCCGGCCCAGGGAGGCCAGGTGGAAGACCACCACAGCACCGCGCCGGTCGACAACCGATCCGGCCCATGCGAACGCTGCCAGCCGCGGGATCCACTCCAGTGCGAAGGCTGCGCCCGTCAGCGTGGCGGAGCGCGTCGTGGCCAGGACGAGCAGCGGGATGCCGTAGGTGGACATCGCGAACGCCAGCGCGTCCGCCGTGCGCGGCAGGTAGATACTGCGCATCAGCCCGCCGGTGTGGCGTGCGTGCCGGGGTGTGACCGCTTCGCTCACGCGATCGGCTCATGTTCGGACACCCTGGCCGCCTGGGGGTTGTCGGCCAGCCACTGGATCAGGAGCGTGCGCAAACGGGCCAGGCCCGCCTCCGCTTCGTCGGCGCGCTCGGTGGTGAGCGACGGTGCCAACAGGTCAAGGACGCAGCGGATGCGGCTGCTGAACTCGCAGACGGGGGCCGGAACGGCGTGACGCCGGGCCCAGCGGGCCATCGCGTCGTACAGGTCGGCCAACTCCATGCCCGCCTCGGTCAGTTCCAGACCGGTGCCGGGCGCGATCCGGATGAGACCGTGGCCTCGGGCCGTGTCGGATGCGCTGCGCAGTTGGTGCCTGGAGAGGTCGGGCAGGGTGCCGGCCAGCCGTCGCGGCGATATGGCGCCGTTGTCGTCGATCTCGGCGACCAGGCGGACCAGAGGTCGCGAGGCGAGCAGTTCGACAGCGCGCTGCGCTTCGGCAGAGGCAAAGGGGGTGCTCATCGGCGCGGGCCTCCCGCCGGGAGGGCTGCCTTGGGGCGGGCGGTCGTGGCATGCGAGAAGAGATCCCCGTTGTGCCAGGCGGGAGGGGACTGTGGTGTCCGAGTGGGCGGGAGCGCCGTGGAGGCCGGCCGGGACTGGCTGCTGATCCACGCCCTCGGCGCGGGCTTCGCCTGCGGGTGCCCCCAGACCGGATGCTGGGCCGCCTGGTCGAGGGGCTGCCCGGCGGACCATGCGGACAGGGTGCCGAGCACGGGGCCCAGGCCATCGCCGGCCGCTGACAGCCGGTAGGGCTGGCCCATGCCGTCGGTGTCGACCAGGCCGTCGAAGACGAGCTGCCGCAGAGGCGGATAGATATTGGTCCAGTCGCTGCTGGGCATCACGATCCGGGCCAGAGCCCGGCCGCTGACTTCCTCACGGGACTTCAGCACCCACAAGATGGCGGCGGCATGGCGCCGGGTGAGCAGGGTGAGGCTGTCCTCGATCTGCTCGATCGCGGGCAGCGGGAGGTCCGCCTTCTCCAGGTGTTCCTCGGCCCAGGTGACGATCATCGGCAGGACCGGCAGCAGGGCAACGCCACGTTCGGTGTGGCCGTAGGTCACATGCCGTGTGGTGTGTTCGGTGCGTTCGACGAGTCCGGCGTCGCACAGCGAATTGAGCTTGAGGTGGAGCTGGCCGTTCTGCAGCCAGGGCACCTTGGCCGCCAGCTCGCTGTAGCGCAGCGGCGGGCCGGAGAGGGCCAGGAGGATCCTCACGTTCCAGCGCGGGGTGATCATGGCGAGGGCCTCGGTGACCCTGGCGATGTCGGCGTCGGTGTCAGGGGGCAGTGCGGTGATGGCCAAGGGAGGAACTCCTGGGTGAATGAAAGGGGGGATCGCCTGCGGGTCAGCGGCTGTGCGCCGGACTCGGGGCCGCAAGAGGCGGAGCCGGAGCAGGCGGTGAGGGAGCCGGCGGGGTCGGCGTCGGGGCCGGGACGCGTGCCAGGCTCTGCAGGACGGCGGCGACCGATTTGGCCTGGACGTCGCGGACGGCGACGGCTTCGGCGAGCCGGCGGGTCCCGTCGAGGAGGTGGGAGACCTCGTGTGGGCCGATCTGCCGCTCGGGGTGGATGAGCCGGGCGAGGTGGTCGCGGTGGACGTCGATGCTGCGCTCGGCGAGGGCGAGGTCGTCGTGCATGCCGATCAGGGCGGAGAGCATGCCGGGCGGCTGGTCCTGGGCGTGGGCTGCGAGGTCGGCGAGCGGTGCGCCGTACAGGTCCTCGATCCGTCCGGCTATCTCGGCGGACGTGAGGTGGGGCAATCGGGGGCTTTCACGGTCGGCGGGCCCGGGCCGCCCCGGCACGATGGGGTGCCGGGGCGGCAGACGGGGGCAGGATTGCGGTGGCCCTGAGCTGAGCCGTGCGGACGGGCCGTGCCTGCTGGGCGGGCGGGGGCATGGTGCGCAGCAGCTCACCGAGGGCGGCGCGGTAGCCGTTGCGGGCCTCCAGTGCCGCATCCAGCCACTGCGTGTCGAAGCGGAGCTTGTCCGTCGACAGTTCGCCCATGTCGCGGTCCGGATCCATGTCGGCGCGTACGCGGTCGCGTACGCGGGCGACCTGCTCCTCGGTGAGCGCCAGGAAGGACCGCAGTTCCAGGGCCCGGGCGAGCGCGGGCGAGGCATCGTGGCCGGCAGCCGCCTCGTACAGCTCGGGAACCGGCTTACCGAAAACCGTCTGCAGGTCGGTGTCCATGGTGCTGGCCTTGTCCCGGCTCAACGGGCGGTCCTTGCCGATCGCCACGCCATGGCCGGTGCGGCTGTACCCGCGGGCCGGTTGGGGACGCTGGTCTGCACCGCCGGCCCGGAGCGGGGCCGAAGGCGGGCGTGGCGCTCTGCGGCAAGGTCCTTCTTCCCCGGGGCGTCCGGGTCGAGGAGCCATCGCACGACCAGGGCCCGGCCGTCGCGGGCGGTGACGGCTGCGTTCACCCGGTGGGCGAGGCCCATCGTCGGGTCGTCGACTTCGCTGGGCTGAGTGTCCAGTGCGGCGAGGAGGTCGTCCTCCGCGCGCTCCAGCACCAACTGGGCCTGGACGAGAAGGCCGTGCCACTTGACGACGTCGGTGGCGTCAGGATTCGTGGTCGGCGCGGCGGCGACCGCGGCCTTCAACTGGTCCATGCCCATGCCGAAACGCGCTTCGATCCGTTCGGTGAGCACGCCCACGATATCCGCAGAATCCTTGGATATGCCGTCGGACAAAAGGGGATCTCCTGTTCTGGAAAGGCCGATGCGCAGGGAATGTGAGGGGCCCCGTACTCGGCGATCAGTCGCTTGCCGGGACCGTGCTGAAGTCCGGTCAGTCCAGGCACATACGGACGTCGCGGTAGACGTACATGCCGGAGACCCAGCCCTTGATGCCGGTCGTCTTGTCCTTGATGTAGAGCCAGTTCCCGCTCCTCTTGGAGACGGTGAACTTGTGGTTCTTGTAGAGCACGCCGACCGCGGTGGACTTCGTGGTGGCCTTGGACCGGATGGTCACGGCCTTCGTGTGGAACGCGTACGGCAGCGGCGGGAGGTTGTGGCAGTTGGTGATGAAGGCCGCAGCCGGGAGCGGGGTCGCGCCGGCGGTAGTGGCAGACAGCATCGGCAATGCGAGTGCGCCGAGCATCGCCACGGATATGGCAATTCGGGTGGAGCGCATGCAGAAGAAGCCTCCGTGAGGGAATAGGGATTACGGGGAGAGGTGCCGCAGGGTTGTCCCGGCGGCTGTATAAGAGTCCGGAGAATCGCCGGTTTGGCTAACCGGCGATCGTCGGCTATGTTGCGCCGCCCGCCTCGGGCTGAGCGCTCAGCGCCAACGGCCGGGCGGGCGCGCGGCAGGGGCCTTCGCCACACCGGACGGGCGGCTGGCGGCAGCTGCAGGGCGGACCGGCGGGAGAGGGCCGGTCTCGCCGGTGAGCCGGTCGTCGCACCATTGCAAGGCCTCGCCCACCGTGTCGAAGCCGCCCTCGCGCAGGGTGTGCGTCCACGTCTCGGCGTCGACCTCTTCGACCACGACGCGAAACGGCGCCGGGGCACGCTCGTCCAGGGCACACAGGGCCACGACGACGACCATGTCGTCCGGGTCGTCGCTGGTGTAGGAGTAGCCCATGGCGTAGTGGTCGCCGTCGCCGGCGAGGCGTCGCTCCAGCGCTCGCGTGGCCTCGTCCGCCGGTGGCGGGCCCAGTTCGGGATCGAGGCCGATGGCATCGGTCGGGCAGCCGCGGTGGATGAGCCAGGACTGCGCCATCGCGGACAGCGGCAGCGGAGCCTGCTCGAAGCTGAACGTCCGCTTCTCGTAGTCCCGTTGCAGATGCACGGCGAGCACCCGGTGCATGCCGGGGTGTCCCCCGACTCGGTCGAACAGGACGTAGTAGCTGTGCGGCCCGTCGTGGTGTTCGGCGAGGGGAACGAGCATGTCCTCGTGGACACCGACGTTGCGGTAGAAGTCGAGGTACTTCTCCTCGTCGGCGTCGAGGTCGTCCAGATCGAAGTCGACCTGGGGCATGGGCTTCCGGACCGGCTCCGGTTCGGTGGGAGACAACAAGGGGCCTTTCGGTGGAGTTCAGCGCCGTTGCGCCGGAGTTGACGGCGATGTGCCGGGGCGAGCTGGGACCTTCGACGCCTGCGTCGTGGGGGTCCGGCGGGCGGCGAACAGTGCGGCTCGTCCGGCGTCGGTGAGCGCGACGGGCTGGCCGGCGTGTACGGGGTGGCCGGTGTCCCGGGCAACCAGGCCAGCGTCTTCCAGCCGCCGTAGCTTGGCGTGGGAGATCCGGGTGCCGGAGGCGGCTGTGACGGACATCCGGCCGGTCAGCAGGTGTTCGTAGAGCTTGGCGCCGCCCGCGATGGCGAGCAGCGCTGCCTGGTCGTCCGTCGAGAGCTGCTGCGCGTCGGGCGCGGTGGACGCTGCTGCGGCTTCGATGGGTTCCAGGGCGGCGAGCATCGCCCGGGCGGCGGCGTCCCGGGCGTCGGCAGCCTCTGCCAGCTGGTCCACGGTGCGGTCGATGCGCGTGAACAGGGCGCCGTCGACGTCGAACTCGCCGCTGGACAGGCGGTTGAGGAGGCGCAGGTAGAAGATGACGCCGGTCTGGGTCTTGGCCAGCTCCCGGTGCCGGTCGACCAGCAGGGCGTGCTGCTCGTCGAGGACGCCGCGGTCGCGGTAGGCCCACAGGGTGTCGATGTCGTGCCCGGTGGCGGCTTCGAGGCGATGGTCGAGCGGGGAGACCGCACGCCGGGTGGGTGTCGGCGCCGGTTCAGGGGGCATAGGCGACGCTCCGTGTGTTCAGCGGGTTGGATGGGGCGCGGGGTTCGGTGCGGGACGGGGCAGACCTGGCGTCGCGGTGGGCGGCGGACCGGGCGGGGGCACGGGCGCGCGGGTGGCCAGCTGCGGGGAACGGGAGCGAGCCGCATGGGTGCGGGCGCTCAGCGGCCGGCGGGTCATGCCCAGGCGGCGGCCGACCTCGTCGTAGACGTCGTTGCCCGCGCGCGGCCGGATCGCGACGACGTGGATCTCCTTGGGATGGGCGGACTCCGCGGGCGCCGGGCGGACGGCGTAGACAACACGCCAGTCCTTGCGTGAGTCCACGTACAGCTTCCGAAATCCCTGCAGGTCACCGTCGAGGCGCAGTCCGAAGCGCTGCGCGTTCACGACTTCCTGCAGGTAGGCGAGAGTGAGGTCGCGGATGTCGCTGGGGGCCTGGAGGAGATCGGTCAGCGCGCGCGGATCGAAGCTCAGTCCGAAGGCGGGCTGTCCCTGTCCCGCGGTCATGACGTCGGCTCGTCCTGGTCAGCGGCTTCCGCCGTGGCCGCCGTCTCCGTGCGTACGGACGGCGGCGGGCCGGGCAGGAGACGGTGTGCTGGCCGGTCGGGAGAGGTCATGCATGCCGACAGCGGTCCGCCCGGTGCCCGGATCGCCGCGACAGCGTGGGTGAGGAAGTCCCGGTGCCACACGAACAGGCCGGAGAGCCCGGATTCGGGGTCCTTGTGCTGCTGGTAGGCGAGCCACAAGGCATGGAGCCAGGCCACGACGTCGTCGTGCTCCTGCCACTGCAGGCACCAGGGCGCCGCGGTGGTGACCTCTGCCCCATAGACCGGGAGGAAGAAATCGTCGACCCAGTCGGACAGGGCGTCGATTTCGTCCTCGCGTTCCTCGCCGTCCAGTTCCAGGATCGGGCGGGGCTCCGGAGGAACGGCGGCCGGCGGGCCACCGAGTCCCGGCATGCCGAACGCGGCGAACGGTGATCCGCCCGGCGACGGGGCGGAGGCGAGATGGTCGAGCTGCTGAGCCTGTTGCGCCGACTGCTCCATGAGCCGCCGTACGCTCGCCTCGATTCCCTCCAGCTGCGGATCCGGAATACGAATCGGCTCCAACTCTCCGTCGCCGGACGGTTTTACGGATTCGGGCATTGAGAAGTTCGGCCTCCTACGAGACGCGGAATGAGGGAAATGCGGGCCTCGCGCGGCGCCGTCGGCGGATTGCACGGTGCTCCGGCGGTATGGCCCCGACGGCTGCGCGCGGGAGGTGGTCGACTCGGTGACGGGCCAGGGCGAGGCTCAGGCGGTGAGAACCACGTCGTCCTGCGTGAGGGTTGCGCGGATCGTCTGGGTGAGCCGGTCGGCAACTGGCACAGTGAGGTTTTTCGAGACGTAACTATTCCTCGTCGGCAGACGGCCCGGGTCGGGCTCTCGTGTCTCACTACGCGATCAGCAGGTGCACTGCTGGCGCGACAAGGGGGCTCGCTGGCAACCCCGGGCGGAGCCAAACTTGATCAAGGACGCGTGCGTTCTTCTCACGGTGTTCTCGGAGGATCGAGGCAGCCACGCCGGCCACCACGGTCGGTGATGCCATCCACACGGTGTGGCTTTGGGCACCTGGTCGGGGGACTTGATCCAGGAGGAGAGCAGTTCGGTAGCCCGCCTCCCGGGCTTTCTTTAGTTGCCCGTCCAGCTTTTTGAGCAGTGGCTCACGGAGACCTGCCGTAACTTGGGCCGATACCAGAGGGTTCCCTGTGGTGTCAGTGAAAGGGGTGAGTACAGCGCCGGGCGTTTCACTGGGGATGGCTTGGACGGTGGCGAACCCGTCATCGCCGGAGACCAATCCTCCTGTTGCAACTGCTCGCTTGCCCAACTCGATGATTTGCTTGTAGTAGTCCTCGCCCCACCGTTCTCCCACCGCGCCAGCCTGAGGTAGGTAGCTGGCAACAATCATCTGGCCGCTAGCCACGGCGATCTGATCAAGTTCCGCTTGGAGCGCCGACTCTGCGGCCCTCATCGCAGCGGGAAGAATCTGGGAACGAGAGAGAAGGCAGTGGTCCACAGCCCACTCGTCGCCGTCCACTCTGATCAACGCATCGACGCTGAGCGGATGGCGAGGATCCCGGTCGGGATGAGCCGTGATCGTTGCCTGGAGGCCCCGCGCCGTTAGCTCACTGCACAAAAGTCGTAGGGCTTCGTCTTCGTGCTCGAATTTTGCGGTCATGGATCGATAGTCCCTTTTGCTCTCTGGTGATGTTCGGGGTGTGGCCTGTCCGGGGGCGACGGCATGCCTGCCACTCGGCGCCGGAGCGAGACAAAGGAGCCGAACCATGCTCTGACAGTCGACCCTTCAGGGACAGAGACAGGAGAACGGCGTCGCGGTAGGTTCGCTTCGTGATCAGCCTCGTTCTCAGCATCATTGCCCTCTGCGTCGGCGTCGCCAACCTGACCTGGCAGCTCGCGCTGTTCCTTCTCAACGGCCCCCGAATCAAGATCCAGATGAAGATCGGCGCGGTTGGGCGTGGCGGGATGGCGACCATGCCCGTTGAGAACGTGCAGAACCTGGAACAGCAACTCCTCTCTCTCCGCAATCAGGGTTTCGACGAGCCAGTTCTTGCCATCGAGGTAGTGAACACTGGGCGTCTCGGAGTTGAGTTGCTCAGCTATGGAGCTGAGCTCTCGAAAGGAATCAGTTTTACGCCCGTCCGAGATGCCATCACCGAGACTCCGATGCCGTATTTCCTGGAGCCGCACAGGCAAGCCACCTGGGCCATGCCACTCAGCAGCGCGGTTCGCGTAGTTGAGACCACTCGGGCTACATTTCCTGAGGAAGACCCGGGCCCTGTGCGCATGTATGTTAGGCGCGCAGGCGGCAAAACCGTTTACGCTAAACGCTCTTTGCGGCTCTAGTCCCGCACCTCTCCTTTCAGGAGTATTCAGGGATCGATGGACGCTGGGCCTTCTCCCCGATCTGTCTGGTGTACTTTCCGGCGAGCGTTCTCGGGAGCCATGGTTTCGTCCTTGTTGATATCCGCGGCGCGGGCGACGAGATAGCTGCTCCAGTCGCGTTGCGCGTGGTGGGCCCACTTCAGGGCAGTGTGGATGTGGACGCCGAGGAGGTCGGCCAGAACGGGGGCCGGCAGTTCGGCAGCGAGGGCGATCAGGGCCGCTGTCCGAGCGGGTCTGGTCTGGATGCCCTGGCGTACGAGTTGATCGTTGAACGCTTTGCGGCTGAGGGGATGCCCGGGCAGCACGCCAGGGAACAGCCACGAGGGCTGGTCGGCCAGGTGGCAGGTGAGGGCCGATCGCTGGCGGGGCATCTGGGCAAGTTGATGGAGGAGTTCGGCCAGGCGGGGTGGGATCCACAAACTGCTGGGACCGATGCGGAGGAACGTCTTGTAAGGCGCTGAGCCGTGTATCTCGTCGGTGGTCATTTGGCGCTGGTGTTCGCCGGAGACGCCGTAGAGGAGGACGAGGGATCCGGCGACACGGACTTCGAGTGGCAGCGCGGCATCGGTGAGGCAGCGTCGGAGCTGTCGCCAGCGGTCTTCTTCGGTGAGGACCGGGCCAGCCGCCGCATTGGTCGGGGTGGTGATGGTGTGGAGGCCGGTGAGACCGTGTTGGGCGGCCCAGTCGAGGAACTGCTTGACCTCGTAGTGCGACCGGCTGGCACTGAGCCAGGTGTCGAGTAGGTCCTGGTCCAGCGTGGCGAGGTCGAGATGCTGGGCGTCGAGCCAGTCGAGCAGCTGCAATGTCTGGCGGACCCGGCGGCGGATGCGCTGGGCCGCGGAAGTTGTGTGAAGGCGGTCAGCGGCTCGGCGGCGGGCTCGCCGCAGCAGTACCCAGGTGGTGAACGGGCGGACGAGGCGGCCGTGGTGCGGAGGTCGGTCGGCGAGCAGGCCGTCGAGCCAGGCCGGGATGCGTTCAAGGTCATCGTTGCGGGGCGGCAGGATGCCAGTGGCGATCAGAAGGTGGCGCAGGTAGCGCTCTGCGTGGCCGGATGGGAGTTCGTCCAGGAGGTTGTGGCTGATCGGCTGGTGGGCGGTGGCCAGGTGGATCAGCAGGCGGGCTGAGGGGCTGTCGGACAGCCAGTGCAAGGTGCTGACCGGCTGGGCGGCGTCGCTCAAGACGTCGAGGAGCGGGGTGAGTTGGGGGTGTGGGGTGCCATCGGGGCGATTGATGCGGTCGCGAACACGGTGCCGCACCACGCAGCGAAGGCACTGGCCGTCGGTGTAGGTGCCTTCTTCGTTTCCGCAAGTGGTGCAGGGTGGGGTGGGGTCTGCTCCGGCGCAGGGCCCGCAGATTCCGGCCCCGTCGGCGAGGTGGGCGGTGCCGGTGAGAGGGCGGCGGGTGCCGCACTGTGCGCAGGGTTCGGGGCGGGTGCGGATGCGCTGATAGCAGGGTGGACAGACAGGGCCCATGGGCCAGTTCGCTGCGACGGGACGTGAACGCTTGCAGCGAGTGCAGGTCCGCCGCGGCAGCGGTCTGCAAGGCCAGCAGGTCAGCGTGCCGTCGCGCCGTCGGTAGCAGGGTCGCCGACGTCCGCAGACCGCGCACGCGGCGTCGGTGGTGGGCCGCCGGTAGCAGCGGTAACAGATCTCCCCGGCTCCATCGGCCGGACTGCTGGCGCGGCGGCTGATCCGGGTGAACTCCCCGCAGTTGGAACAGATCCGGCGGGGTTGACGGGTGCGCTGGTAGCACCGTTGACATAGCGGTCCGTCCGGCCCGTTCGCCTTGGTCGGCGCCAGTGCGCCGCACTCCGCACAGGTCCGCAGTGGGCGTCCCCAGCATCGGGCGCAGACGGGACGCCCCTGGTCGTCACGGCCGGCCGGCGGGCGCAGTCGCGTGCAGCGGGCGCACAAGGCGAGCACGGCCGGGTCCTGGCGATAGCACCGGTTACAGATCCCTCCTTCTGCCCTGCGAGCCATGATCAATGCTGTGCGTCCGCATCGCGCGCACGTCTTGGGTAGCCGCCTGGGCGCGCACCGCAGGCACGCCCGGCCCTTCGGGCCCGGCCGCAGATCGGCCGTCGGCGCGCCGCAGTCGGCGCAGACGGGGAGCACGACCGGATATCCGGCGGCGTGCAGCACGCGCGCGAGGCGGACCCAGGCCAGCGGGAAGTCGTCCACCGCCTCGGTGGCGGCCTTCGGGCTGCGCAGGAAAGCCTCCAGCTCCTTCACGGGCCTGACCTCCAGCGCCCTCGCCTGCGCCAGGAAACCCGCCGCGCGTTCTTCGTCCAGCCCCGCCACCCTCGCGACCAGGGCGGTGACCACCCGGGCCCGGGTCTGCGCCAGCGAGACGGCGGGCATGGCTCACAGTCCCTCCGGGCGACGGATGCGGGTGCGGCGGACGGGCGGTGGCGAGCCGCTCGCGCCGGATTCGGCGCTCTTGCGAACCTCCGAGCCGACTACGGTGACCTCGATCAAATCGTTGGGCGTGCAGGCGAGGATGTCGCAAAGCGCGGCCAGGGTGTCCATGGACAACCGCTGCGGAGGCTGCGTGACCAGCCGGTAGACCTGCTCGCGCGAAAGGTGGACTCCCCGCTCGGCCAGTAGCGGTCCCAGTTCCGAGGTCTGGAACATCCCCGCATCCGCCATCAACTTGCGCAGGTGCCACTGGTAGCCCATCTTCTTGATCACTGCGGTGTCATCCCCAACTCGTCGCCGTGTGCTTCCATGGCCCGCATCAGCAGCCTGGTCCGGAACTCGTCCGAGACCCCCGTATACAGCGCTGTCGTCGACGCATGCTGATGTCCGACCTGGTCCTGTACGAACCGCTCCGGATAGCCGAACTCGACCAGGTGGGTGATGTACGAGTGGCGCAGACAGTGCAGGTCCAACTCTGCCGGCAGCCCGGACGCCGCACGGGCGTATGCGAACGCCTCGTTCGCACAGTGCCGCGACAACCGGCCGCGCCGCTCGGTCATCCACAGCGCCGGATGCCGCCCAGGTGCGAACAGCGGACGGACCTCGTCCACCCACTGCTCCAGCGCCGGCACGATCCAGTCCATCTCCGGCACGGTCAGCACCGTGCGCCGCTTCGGCGGCCCACCCCGCGACGCCTTGCCGTAGCGGATGAACACCGCGCCGAACCGGCCGAAGGCCACCGCCTTTGGATTGTGCCGCAGGTCGACCAAGTCCAAGCCGCACGCCTCCTGACGTCGCAGACCATAGGCATAGATCGTCTTCAGCAGAGCGGCATCCCGCATCGCCGCCAGCGCCCCCTTGCGCCGCCGGCAGCGGATGTTCTCCACCCGACCGTCAGCGGCGTCGAACAACAGTTGCACCTCGTCGTAGGTCAGGGGACGCCGCCGCGGGTCACCCTCGTACTCGCTGACGTGCGCGATGCTGTTCCACTCGTGGAAAATCTGCTGAGGTGCCCGGCCGAACCGGCTCAGGCACTCCCGCGACCAGCTGTAGCGGGGATCGGTGACAAACTCGCAGAACAATCGCAGCACCACCTCGTACCCCCGGGCGGTTGACACTGCGACGGGCCGATCCGCGGTCGAACGCAGATGGCTGATGAACGCCTCGGCCTCGGACGGCTGCCAGTCCCACGGGTACTGGCCAGAGAACGCAGCGAACCGGCGCACCAGCGCTATCCGCGGAGCGATCGTCTGGGACTCCTGCAGGAACCGTGCCCGCTGTTGACGGGCCCACCCCGACAGCATCGCCTCGAACAACGCCGATTCCGGGTCCAGCAGGGTCACGCCCTCAACGAGCTCCAGACGGGCGGAGCCCGCCAAGTCGTCCGAGTTCGACACCTCGACCTCCCGTTGCATTCAGTGCAACATTGTTGGGGTCGACGCATCGTAGGGGCAACCCCCGAGGCAGCATCATCGAGGGTCGCCCTGATGCTCTGTCAGTCATCGCTCGGACCTGCGAGAACGAAGTCCTCACGGCTGCCAGTTTGTTGCATCGTCTGCAACAGTCGCTGTTCCGCGATCGACGCGTAGTGCTCGGTCTTCTCCACGCCGATGAAGTCCCGGCCTTCCAGCAGGGCTGCCACGCCCGTGGAGCCGGAGCCGGCGCAGAAGTCGAGGACCGTGCCGCCCTCGGGACTGATCTTGACCAGCTCGCGCATCACCTCGACCGGCTTCTGCGTGATGTGCTGGCGCTTCGCGCCCGAGGGCTGGGACGCCGAGTACATGCCGGGCAGATAGACGGGGTTGCGGGAGCCGTCGATCGGCCCCTTGCTGGCCCAGACGATGAACTCGCAGTTCTGGGTGAACCGGCCCTTCTGGGGTCTGGCCTGCGGCTTGTGCCAGGCCAGCACACCGCGCCACAGCCATCCGGCCGCCTGGATCGCGTCGGTCGTCGTCGGGAGCTGGCGCCAGTCGGTGAACAGCAGCGCCGTCCCGCCGGTCCTCGTCAGACGGTGGGCTTCGGTCATGATCTGCGTCAGCCAGAACGCGTAGGACCTCTGGTCCATGTTCTCGCCGGTGAAGTCGGCGAGGTCGTTCTTGGAGTCGGCGGAGCTGTACTTCTGCTTCGCGGAGCGGGTGGTGCGCTCCTTCGCGGTCCTACCGCCGCTGTTGTACGGCGGGTCGGTGATGACGGAGTCGACGCAGCCGTCCGGAAGGCCGGAGAGAACGGCCAGAGCGTCGCCCTGGTGCAGGGAAAAAGGCAAGGAGGAACCCCGATTCGGGTGCGGAAACGCGGAGGGAAATAGCCGCCTCGCTCAGGAGTCCTCGCGGGCCGGAAGCGGGCATGCAGACGCCCGGGGCCGCAGACCGAGGAGGGCGAGGGGGAGTCCAAAAACTGTAGAGGCGAAACCGCCGACGACCAAGAAGTGCCCTGTCGAGGTATCGGTTTCCGACACCTCGCGCCGGCTTTTTGGTCAACCGCCGATTGGCGCCTACTGTTTTTGAACCGCCCGGCGCACACCGCCGCTGGCTGCTCCCCTGCCACACCTCACGGAGGTACCCCCTGCCCCGGCACACCTAGCTCACGGCCCGGCCACCCGGAGCGAGCGGCAACTCGCGCCGCACCGGCCCGCCTCCGATCGTCCACCCCGGCTGGCGCGCCCTTCCGAGACGCCTCGCGCACGCGGCACGCCGGACACCGCACCCCCAAGGACACGTTCATGACGTCGCGCTACCCACCCATGCCCGAAACCGCTGACCGGCGAGCGGTCCGCTCGGATTGAAGGGGCTCGCCGCCGGCATCGGCGTCGTCTTCCTCTCCCCGATCCTGATCGCCGGCACCGGCATGATGCTGGCCTCCTCGGCCGACGCCGTGCAGAGCAGCGGCTCCTTCAGCAGCTGCCTGAGCGACATCGACAGCGACAAGGTCGCCGAACAAGTCACCAAAATCCTCGACGGCACCTCCGGCAAGGACGTGCACGTCGAGGGCCTGGACTTGCCCGCCGAGCAGGTCCCCAACGCGGCGACGATCGTGGCCGCCGGCCTCCCCCTCGACGTCCCCAAGAAGGGACAGATCATCGCGCTCGCCACGGCGATGCAGGAGAGCCGGCTGCGCAACCTTTCCTACGGCGACCGCGACTCCCTCGGCCTCTTCCAGCAGCGCCCTTCCCAGGGCTGGGGCAGCGCCGAGCAGATCCGCGACCCCACCTACGCGAGCGAGCAGTTCTACAAGCATCTGCTGAAGGTGAGCGGGTGGCAGCAGATGACCGTCACCCAGGCCGCCCAAGCCGTGCAGAAGTCCGGCCTGCCGGACGCGTACGCGCAGTGGGAGAAGCTGGCCACCGAGCTGCAGGCCGCCATCGCCAAGACCTTCCCCGGCGGCGGTGACACTGACGGCAAGGACACGGACCAGGACAAGCAGCCGGCCACGACCGGCTGCGCGCCGGGCCAGTACGGTTCCGGGTTCGGCCGCATCCCCGAAGGGAGCGTCCCGAAGGGTTACTCGATCCCCAAGGACGCGGATCCGAAGGCGCGCAAGGCCATCGCCTGGGCGATGCAGCAGCTCGGGACGCTCTACCAGTGGGGCGGATCCTGCACGAACTCGCACGGTCCCGACCCCATGGGCCGCTGCGACTGCAGCTCGCTGATGCAGCAGGCATACGCGCACGCCGGCGTCACGCTCACTCGCACCACGTACACGCAGGTGGGCGAGGGCAAAGCGGTCTCGCCCGCCCACCTCAAGCCCGGTGACCTGATCTTCAGCCGCGGCAGCGCCGCACGGCCCGAGCACGTCGGCATGTACATGGGCGAGGGCCTCGTCATCGAGGCACCCCGCACCACCAAGCCGGTCCGGATCACTCCAATCAAGGACTGGACGATCCTCGCCGCCCGCCGCGTCCTCTGATACCGGCCGGGGCGCGACCGCCCCGACACACCATCTCTGACCGAGATTCCCTCGACAGTAAGGAGCATCCTTGAAAACCCGCCACCGCGCCCTCGCGGCAGCCTCTCTGGGCCTGGCCGTCGCCGCCGGCGGCCTTGTCACCGCCACCACGGCACAGGCGTACGACACCGGTAAGACCACCATCAGCTGCAGTGCGGTCAAGATCCGCAAGGCACCGTCGAAGACGTCCGCGGTCGTGGGCATCGGCTACCGGCACGACAAGGTCGTCTACGACCAGTGGGCGTACAAGAAGGCCGAGAAGACCTGGTACACCCGGGGCACCGTGACACGGAAGTCCGACGGAAAGAAGGTGCGCGGCTACATGATCTACAACTGCGCGAATCCGTACGAGACCAACCCCGCGCCGAAGCCGTCGATCCCGAAGTAGTGCACCCCGGCCGCCGCCCCGCGGTGTGAGCCGCAGCGCTGCCGTCGGCAGCACCCGCCCGGACTGTGGGCTCGCCCGGCCCGGGACGACACCTGCGTGTCCTCGTGCACGCCGTGCTGCGGATGCCAAGCGGGCCAGCTGTTCGCGCACCGTTGTCGGCCTTCCTTCGCGAGGCAGTCGCCTCGCTCCTCCCCCTCCCCGTCGGCCCCCGCCTGGCCTGCGTACTCAAGGAGCCCTGCCACACCTATGTCCGTCCCTCTCGCAGACCGCGTCATGCAGCTCGCCTACGACCCAGGAATCTCGCCCCAGGGCGGTGGCCTGCCCGGCCTGAGCGTGCTGAAGAACGTCGTCAACAGCATCAACCTGTTCGGGATCATCGCCGTCGTCGGCGCCCTCGCCGTCTCGCTCGGCGTCTGGGCTTGGGGACACCACACCGGTGGTCACCAGGCCGAGGCCAACGGCAAGAAGGGCGCGGTCGTGGCCGCTGGCGCTGCCCTCGGTCTGGGTGCCGCGAACGGGATCGTGGCCTTCTTCTCCGGCCTGGGTTCGCAGGTCCACTGATGCGGAAACGATCCCCGTCCCTCTCGCTGTCCTCGTACGGCTCGGGGTGGTCGGCCAACCGGCGCATCGCGATCGTCGCCGCCGCCGTCGCCGTCCTGCTCGCCATCGCCGGGGTCGTCGCCCTGCTGACCGGAGACGGGAACAGCCACCAGGCTCCGGGCACCGCGGCGCCTGCCCCGACCGGCAGCCCGTCCGCCTCCAGGGCCGCATCGGAGCCTTCCTCCGGATCCGGTTCGGTGCCCAAGCCTCCGCAGATCGCCGAGCCGGTCGCCTACGCCAAGGCAGCAGCCCAGATGCTGTGGTCCTACGACACCCGTGACACCAGCCGAGACCAGCAGCTCGCCGGCATGCGCGCCTGGATGACCACCGAAACCAAGTACGCCGACTGGGCCTCGGTCTTGGGCCAGGTGCCCGACCCGGTGCTGTGGTCGCGGATGGCCGACCAGGACCAGCACGCCACGGCCCACGTCACCGAGGGCCACTACCCCGGCGCGTTCAAACAGGCGCTGGCCGAGGACCCGTCCGCGATCACCGAGGCATACATCTACGTCGTCACCGTCAACGGCAAGCAGACGCTCAGCTGGAAGCAGGGCGGCAGAGGGGCCGAGGAACGGGCCGTGACCCTCGCCGTCCAGTGCCGCCCGGACCACGACTGCACCCTGGCCGCCATCGCTCCGAGCGTCACGCAGTGACCCGCGCCTGAGACATGAAAGGAGGAGTAACTCCCCGTGGGTTTCTGTGATTACCCCCTGGCCGACAAGCTGTGCTCGGTCGGTGACGCGGTGGATTTCGCCTCGGACCCCGGCAAGGCCATCGGTGACTGGATGGCGAAGTCCGCCGGTGAACTGGCCGCCGCCGCAGCCGATCTGGCCGCCGAGGCGGTCGACACCACCACCAAGGTGGACCTGAACGCCTCGTGGTTCGTCGACAACTACGAGATGCTGCTGCCGCTCGGGCTGACTCTGCTGGTCGCGACCTTCTGTGCGCAGCTGGTGCGGGCCGCTGTCCGGCGCGACGGACAAGCCCTCACCCAGGCATTCACCGGCACCGCGTCCAGCGTCCTGTTCGCCTTCTGCGCCATCGCCCTGACCACGGTCGCCGTCGAAGTGGTCGACGCCGTCAGCGACGGCCTGTTCAAGACCGCCCACCTGAACATCGAGTCGGCCGTACGCCGCATCGTGAAGGTCGACCAGATCGGGTCGCTGACCGCCCTGGGCTGGCTCGTCCCCGTCGTCGCCGGACTCGGCGCCGCCATCGGCGCCTTCCTCTACTGGTGCGTGATGATGGTCCGCAAGGTCGGCATCCTCGTCATGGTCACCCTCGCCGTCTTCGCCTCCGCCGGCGGCGGCTGGGAGGTCGCCCGGCGCTGGCGCAAGGGATGGGTCGAAGCCACCGCCACCCTCGTGGTCTCCAAGCTCCTGATGACCGTGATCTTCATCCTCGGCATCGCCGCCATGGGCAAGACCGAGGCCAAGGACGGCATCGCGGCCCTCGCCGACGTCATGTCCGGCATCGTGATCATGATCCTCGTTCTGCTGTGTCCGTACGCCGTCTTCAAGTTCGTGCACTGGGCGGCCGACGGCACCGACGGCGAGTCCATCCACCGTGCCGGCGGCGCCGGAGCGCAGATCGCCAGAGCGCACGCCGAGAAGGCCGCCCGCAAGGCCGCCGCCGCAGCGGCCACCGCCGGAACCGGTGGCGCTGCCGCCGGCGCAGGTGCCGCACCACAAGGCCCCGACGGCGGAGGAGGCTTCCCCGGCGACATCGCCGCCAACCCGACCCGAGGCGGCGAGGGCAAGGAAGGATCGCAGAGCGGCGGAACGGGCGTCTCGCCCGGCGGCGACGCGGTCAAGTCCGGCCTGGACAAGGCCGTCCAGCCCGCGCCGACCCGCGTGTCCGACGACACCAGCGGCCAGGTGGGCGGCAGGCCGGGACCTGGCGGATCCGGCCCGCGTGCCGCCTCAGGGCAGAGCGGCGGATGGCAGTCCACCCCGCCGACGACAACCCCGCCTCCGCAGGGCGCACCGCCGTCCTCCGGAACGCATGTCGCCCCGTCCAGCGGGGCGAGCGGGCCACCGCCGCCTCCGACCGGCCTCTGATTCCCTGACCGACTCCCTGGGGCGGGACGTGCATGCTCTCTCCCGCCCCCGGGTTCCACTCACGCCTCCAGGACCCGCCCCATGACTGATCTCTCCGTCGCCCCGGTCACGGTGAAGTTCCCCCACCGGAGCCGCCGCGGCATCCTCCTCGGCCTCACCCTGCCCCAACTCGTCCTCGTCTCCTGCACGCTGGCGCTGCTGCTGATGACGGTGATCTCCACCGGACTACTCGGCGCCGTCGCCCTGGCCCCGCTGTGGGCCGCCTCCGGTGCGCTCGTCACCATCCGTCGGCACGGCCGCTCCCTCATCGACTGGGCGCCGATCGTCACCCGGTACGCGCATCGCCGCCATACCGGCCAGACCCTCTGGCTCGCCCGGCCCGTCACCCGGCCCCGGCAGGACGGCGTCCTCCATCTGCCCGGCACCACCGCCTCTCTCAAGGTCGTCACCCCCGGCGACTCCGCCAACGGCGCCGCGGCCGTCCACGACCCGCACCAGCAGACCCTGACCGCCATCGCCCGCGTCACCAGCCGCGCCTTCGCTCTCCTCGATCCCGCCACCCAGAACCACAACGTCAGCAGCTGGGGACGCGCGCTCGCGGGCATCGCCCGCACCGGACACATCGCCACCATCCAGGTGCTGGAACGAACCGTCCCCGCCAGCGGCGACACCCTCACCCGCCACTGGACCCACCACGGGCAGCCCCAGACCCCCGTCGCCGGACAGATCTACTCCGAACTGGTCGCCTCGGCTGGCCCCGCCGCCGCCCCGCACGAGACCTACCTCGCCATCTCCCTCAACCTCAAGGCCGCCCGGCGCCTGATCAGCCAGGCCGGCGGCGGGCTGCCCGGGGCATTCACCGTCATGGAGCAGACCACCGCGTCCATCGCGCAGGCCGCCCGCAACGCCGGACTCCAGGTGACCGGCTGGCTGAGCGCGCGGGAGATCGCCGCCGTCATCCGCACCGCCTACGACCCGAAAGCCCTCGCAGCGCTCCAGCAGTGGTCCGAGACCGGCCGCGCCGAGGCCGACCCCGCAGCCGCCGGACCCGTCGTCCAGGTCGAGGAGTGGGACCGCCTCGCCACCGACAGCGCACGGCACGCAACCTATTGGGTGGAGAACTGGCCGAGGACCGAGATGGGGGCCGGGTTCCTGCACGGGCTGATGTTCACGGCCGGTGTGCGCCGCAGCCTCTCCCTTATCTACGTGCCGCAGGGGCTCGAATCCGCGCTGCGCGACGTTCAGCGCAAGAAGGCCGCGATCATCGCCGACGCCAACGAGCGCGCACGCCGCGGCCAAGTCGATTCCGAAGAGGACTCCGTCGAGTACGCCGACGTCAAGACCCGCGAACGCCAGCTCATCGCCGGGCACGCGGATGTAGCACTGACCGGCCTGGTCACCGTCACGGCCGAGACCGACGCCCTCCTGGACGCCGCCTGCGCACAGATCGAAACCCACGCCGTCACCGCCGGCGTCGACCTCCGCCGGCTCAACTACCAGCAGCCGGACGCCTTCGCCCTCGCGGCACTTCCGCTCGCCCGCACTGCCCTGTGAACCAGCCGCGCCCGGGCACCCCCGCCCCACCGCACTCCGGTTCACCCGCGGCGGCGCGCCCCTCACCACCCTGCCTACCGGGCAGGAAGGACCACCTCCTTTGACCTCTCCTACGCGCCCCGACGACGCGCACCCCTACCTCCGCGCCGCGAGCGCCGGCATCCGCCACCACGCACGGACCTTGGCGCCGTCCGCCGGAGACCAGCCCAGGCCCGGGGACCGTGCGCACCTGGACGTGCTGCACGCCCACCTCACCGCTCTGCTCCAGCTTCTGGACCGTCTGGCCGACCACACCCGGCCCCCTCACCCGGCCGCCGGACGTCATCTGGTCACCGCCCACACCAGGCTCTGGCAGGCCACCAGCGAAGTCCACGCCGCCTTCCACCTGCTTCCCGGCACACCCCATGCCGACGCCGAGACAAGCGCCTGCCATCCAGAGCGGCTTCCCGAGGGCCCGCCCGTGCTGACGATCTGCCAGCGCCACCTCGCTGCCGGGCACGTCGTCCGCCGCAAGACCACTCCAACCGACCTCCGCCCGCACAGCACGGCCTGCGTGCGATGAGCATCGCCCGCAGAATCGAGGGCCCCCAATGAGTCACCGGCCCGCCCGTCGCGCCCGCCGCGCGTCCGCCTCTCCGTTGTTCACCCCCCACGGCACCAACCGCGCCAGCCGCAAGGCCGCCCGCCGCCAGCTGGCCGAGGCCACCGCCAAGGCCCGCGCCGAAGCCAGCGCTCACCAAAGCGACAGCACGCCCGCCGAGCACCAGATGCCCTCCCCGCTCTACCCAGCGGGCGGACGCCCTGGGCCCGCCTCTGCGCGCGGGAACCGGCTGAAAGTTCCCGCCCACCGCATGACCACCGCCATCGCGGCCGGCGCCTATCCCTTCCTCGCCGAAGGCGGCCTCGGCGCCGAGGGCATCTACATCGGCCGCGACGTCCATGCCGAAGCATCGTTCGTCTTCGACCCTTTCGCTCTGTACGGCCGCGTCGAGGGATTCACCAACCCCAACCTCCTGCTCGCCGGAGTAATCGGCCAGGGCAAGAGCGCGCTGGCCAAGAGCTTCGCCCTGCGCTCGGTCGCCTTCGGATACCGCGTCTACGTGCCGTGCGACCCGAAAGGCGAATGGACGCCGGTGGCACAAGCCCTCGGCGGCCGGTCCGTCGCTCTCGGCCCCGGGCTGCCCGGACGGCTGAACCCGCTGGACGCGGCACCCCGCCCGAAGGGTGTCGCGGAGTCCGACTGGGTGGGCGAGATCCGCAAGCGGCGCCTGCTCCTGCTCGGCTCCCTGGCCCGGACGGTTCTGGGCCGCGACCTGATGCCCATGGAACACACCGCCCTGGACGTCGCCCTCGACGCCGTCGTCACCCGCGCCACCGCCACCGGACACAGACCGCTCCTCGGCGACGTCGCCGCCACCCTCAACAACCCGGCTGACCTCGACGAGGCTGCAGGGATGATGTCGGGCCAACTCGCCGACGTCGCACGCGACTTGGCTCACGCGATGCGCCGCCTGGTCCACGGCGACCTGGCCGGCATGTTCGACGCACCCTCCACCGTCGCCTTCGACCCGGACGCGCCGATGCTCACCATCGATCTGTCCCGGCTCGGCGGCTCCGGCGACGACACCGCCCTTGTCCTGGCGATGACCTGCGCGAGTGCCTGGATGGAGTCCGCCCTCTCCGATCCGTCCGGCGGCCGGCGCTGGATCGTGTACGACGAGGCGTGGCGGCTGATGCGGCATGTCGGTCTGCTGCAGCGGATGCAGGCCCAGTGGAAGCTCAGCCGCGGCCTCGGCATCGCCAACGTGATGGTCATCCACCGACTGTCCGACCTGCTGACCGCCGGCGACGCCGGATCACAGGGCCGCGCCCTGGCCGAGGGACTGCTCGCCGACTGCTCCACCCGGATCATCTACCGCCAGGAGAACGACCAGCTGCACGCCGCGGCCCCCCTGCTCGGCCTGACCTCCGTCGAGACGGACGCCATCGCGCACCTCAACCGAGGGCGCGGTTTGTGGAAAGTCGCAGGTCGGAGCTTCATTGTGCAGCACCTCCTGCACAGCCACGAACTGGCGCTCTTCGACACCGACGCCCGGATGCACTGAGGACCAAGAGGCCCGTGAAGCCCGACTTCCAACGCGCCCTGATACCGCGCGACGAAGTGCTCCAGCTTATCGGCGCGCTCAACGTGATGAAGGACAAACTACTCAACGCTGCCCAGCAGTGGGAGTTGCTGGACGAGTACGGTCACGTACCGGCCGCGCCCTCCTACACCGCGCTGCTCCAGCACGCCACCGACGCACAGGACCTCTCCCGCGACGTCCTCCGGCTCACTGCTGACTTCGCCCGGAGCCCGCACCACACCACCCGCGCCGGCAGCACCGTTCTGAAGCATCTCGGCACGGCGGCGACCATGTCGAGCCACGCAGCACCACACTTCACCGAGACCGCGGAGTGTGCCCTGGTCTTGCACCGGTCTGCTAACTCGACCGACCGGCGCTACCTCGCGAACCGCATGGTCATCGAGCACGCCTCAGCCCGCGCCTTCCTACGGCGCACCTCGGAATCCCTGCGCGACGCGGCCAAGGAACTCGACGACCACCTCGGCTTCCAACGCTTCCTCGCGACGCTCACCCGTCAGGAATGCCCGTCGGCGCCTCCGCCACCCAGGCCGGGCGGTCGCCACCGCTGACCGCGCCTGCCCCGGAACCCGATCCACCCACATCCCAAGGAATGCCCTGAACCGCCCCGCTCATTTCAGCGACGCCGACAGGGCCGAATACCAGCTGTGCCAGGCCGAGCACAACGACCTCATGGCGCAGGTCGCCGACCGTGAAGCCCAGCTGGAACACGACCTGATCGCCGCCTACGACGAGTACGAATTCGACTTCAGTCCGGTGCCGAAGCCGGAAACCGGCCTCGCTCGCCGAACACCTTCGCCACACCGACCGGCGTCCCGCAGGAGAAGCCGTGGCCGCTAACGAGGCGAACGCCTCGGACACCCGCGCGGCTCCGCTCGCGCCGCTTCCCGACCACCGCGACGTGAACATGCCGTGGTGGCAGGAGCTGTGGCGTCGCCACGCGCACATCACCACGCCGCTACGGCAGCGCGGGCTGGAGTGCGACATCGAGTTCGGCCTGAGCGCGTATATCGTGCGCGCCTCGCTCCCCGACGACAGCCACCTGATCATCAGTCCGCCGCAGGAACCGCCCTCCGAGCGCCCGCCCGGCGACCCCGAGGGCTGGATCGCGACCCGCGAGCACCCCGACGACCAGACCCTGTTCGAGGTCCTGTACGACTCGGCCCCCTCCGACGACCCCGGCGCTCGCCAGCGGCCCGAAGCCCACCACGGCGGCAGCGCCCAGCCCCTGATCGACGCGATCGACCACCGCCTCGCCCAGCTCGGACTACTCCCGCACCCCGCCCTGCCCCATGAAAGCCCCCACGTGCACCCAGCCCAACCAAAACCCCCGCCCCAGGCCCGGGAGATCCCCGGCACACCAGACCGTGGACCCGCCTACGTCTACGGCGACGCGCTGCGCGCTCTGACCGACCGGCTCAACGGAGCCGAGTCGCACGCGGATGCCGCCGCCCTGCTGCACCAGATCCTGGAACCCACCGACGGCCTGCTGGCACAGCTCGGCGAGTTCTTCGAAGCAGCCGGAGAGAAGGCCAAGGAAGCCGAGCAGGACGACGGCTTCGACCTGTCCTACGATCTCGCCGACGCCGCCGCAGAGATCCGCACCCTCGGAGAGGATCTGCACACGGCCGAGGACCGGATGCGGGCCCTCACCCCGCTCACGCCCGCACCGCAGCTGCCCTCCACCCCAGCCCGCACACCGTCCCTTCCATCGCGAGCCCTCCCGCCGGCTCCGCCGCGGCACACGCGCTGACACCTCACCGCAGTCTTCCTCCAGGAACGCATGACCTCATCCCGCACTTGGTCCCCTGGATCTGGGACAGCGGCGAACTCGGCCGCGCCGTCCAGAGCGAGCGGATCCCCTACGCCGCGCTCCTCACCGACATGGTGCAGGGCACCATGCTGCTGTTCATCGAGCGTCCCGGCCGTCAACTCGACTACTTGTTGGGGGCCTTCTCGCCCGAGTGGCTCGAAGGGGCTACGGCGATCCCCACGCCCCGCGCAGCATCGTCCTGCCCCCCTTTGCGATCGGAGGCCATGAACGAGTGGTCCATCGCCATGGAAGAACATCACCAGCAGGCGACTGACCGTCTCCACGGCCCCGTTCCTGACCGGGTGGCTCGCGGTTCTTGCCCTCCCAGTCCGGTATGCAGCCACCGCCGCGGTCACCATGCCCGGTGCGTTCCTGACCGTCGTGGGCGCCCGCGCCTACGTCGCCACCGACGCCCTCACGCCCGCAGGCCGCAGGCCGCAGCGTACGAGTGGGTGATCCAGTCGATCGGCACCGGGCAGGCCGTCGGCACCTCCCTCGCCGGACGCCTCGGCGAGCGCCCTCTTGCCGACGCTGCGCTCCCCGCCGACGCGGCCTTCGCTCTCGCCATCCTTTTCGCCGTGCACCGGAGCCTCAGCCCTGCCGGACAAAGGCAGCGCGGCTGGCACCGCCGCCCACTCCGAGGCTGGCACAAGACGCCCTGATCAGGGCACAGCCCCCTTACTTTCCAACCCTTTTGAGGAGATCCATTTATGGCTGTCCGTACGCATTGGACTGTTGAGCACGCATGCTCTCACCAGGTGGTTCATGACCTTTCCAGCCGTCCTGCCGATACGCGAGCGGGGTTTGCCCGTTGGCTCGCGTCGAAGGACTGCTCCGACTGCTGGAAGGCGGCGCGCGACGCCGACTCGGAGTCGCGGGAGGAGCGGCTCGCGACCAAGCGTGCCGAGGAGCAGGCGGCAGCCGTCGCCTGGGCCAAGCAGTTCGACATGCCGGAGCTGGAAGGCCCGGAGAAGGCCCTGGACTGGGGCGAGCGCTCCCGCCACCAGCTGATGACGGCCGCGCACACCGCGCTTGTCATCGAGGGCACGTGGGACGAGGCGGACTGGGCGGAGCTGGAAGAGAAGGCCCGCTCCATTACCCGTGTTGGATGGTGGATCGACCAGCGCGACGCCGACGGCACTGACCTGCTCGAACTGCTCGATGCGGCCAACGAGGCGGACCGCGGGACGGAGAACCCGTTCCGCTGACGGCGGAGCAACATAGCCGGGAAACGCCGGTTAGCCAAACCGGCGTTCCTCCGGACCATTGATGCTCCCACCCCGCCAGCAATCGCGCGGAAGGAACTCATGTCCCAGCCCCCTCCCACCTCGGCGTCCGCGCCCACGCCCGATCCGCTCACCCCCGACCGGGACATCACCCACGGCCACTTCCAGGCCGGTGACACTGTCGTCGTCCTGAAGGGAGTGGTCGGCGGAGAACTGTGGGGCGACGCGATGCGCGTCGTGGCCCCGTCCTGGCATACCCCGACCGACGAGGACGGGTGGCGGCTGCGGGATGCGACGGGCGGCGCCCAGTCCTACGTCACCGCCCACCCCCGCTACCTCGTGCACCTCTCACGCCGCTGCCCTGACTGCCTGATCTACCTGCGGGCCATGGAGGACACTCTCCTCGCACGGTTCGCCGGCCGCGACGAGTTGATCGACTGCGGCTGGTACACCACCACCGCCCTGGGCCAACTCGTGCACATCGCCGACATCCGGAGCGGCCGGTGATCCCCCGCCTGCACGAGCGGACCCACCGTCCCCACCATCCGCTCGAAGAGGCGCTGGGGCGGCCGGTCTCACCGAACGAGGGCCTGACGGCACACACGATCGTCGCCCACTGGTCCGGCCTGGATTACTTCACCCTGGACGACGAGCAGAAGACCTGGACGTCCGTCCAGTGGGCCGAGCACCTCGAAGGCCCCTACCTGGAGCACCCGTTCGCCGCCAGCCCCGACGACGACCAGCGGGCGATCCTGCACCTCGATGTCCGCCTTCACCCCGACGACCGGGAGCTGACCGGACCGGAGTGGGCCGAGGTCGCTCACCGGCTCGCACGGGCCGCCGGCATCGAGATCCCCGGCAAGGACCATGGCTGCCGGTGGATCGCCGTCCAGGCCCAGCCCGGGCGCCTCGACCTGATCGCCAACCTGATCCACCTCGACGGCGCGTGGCACGCTCCTCCCGCCGGCAAACTGCTGCGCCTGGCACATGAGGCGCGTCGCAGCGAACAGGACCTCCACCTGATCCCTGTCCGATCCGACTCCCCTTCGCGGCCTGCCGTCCGCGCAGCGCTCACGGCATCAGCCCAGCTCTCGACCATCCTCACGCAGCTCGCCGACGAACAGGCCGGCCCTCTGGCGGCGGTACGCGGACTCGTCGAGCACACTTCGCACCGGATCGCCCGCCAGCCAGGAGCAGCCGGCACCGATACGGCGCAACGCCTGGAGCTGATCGCCCGCCGCCTCCACGCCATCCAGCAGGACCTGGACACCACTGCAACCCGCATGGTCCAGCCCCGTGCCGTCCCGGCCCCGGCCGGCGTCCGGCACAACACCCACCGATCACCGTAGGAGAAACGTCTCCTTGCCCCGCACCGACCGCTTCCTGGACATCCGCCGCGACCCGCACTCCGACGAACTCCTCGCCCGCGGCGGCGACTTTGAAGCGCACAGCATTCTCCAGCGCGCAGGGTTCGTCGCCGTCGTCCGCCTCCACGAGACGTACCACCGTGTCCCCACCGGCATGGTCGAGGACGACGAAGTCCGTCTCGCCACCGAGGCCGTCGCCCGTCTGCGAGCCGCCGGATACCACGTCGACTGCGACGCGGACCTCGACACCGACGCGCGTCCGGCGAGCTACCTGCCTCTGGGCGCCTCGGTCGCGCATCTCGCCGAGCGCCTTCGTGAGGCCACCACCACGGACGAGGCGGCCGATGCGCTGATCGAGCTGACCGCCGCCCACGACGGCATCCTCGCCGCGCTGGAGGAAGTCCTCACCGCCACCGCCGACTTCCACGACGGGCTCGGTCAGGCGGCCGACCCCTATGTCGCGCGGCGGCTGCGCTACCTCGCCGACGAGCACCTCCGCGTCGTCCGTAGCGACCTCTCCGAGACCCGCAACCAGCTCGCCGACCGGCACGCCCCGCATCCCGGCCGCAGCGCCTGCGCCGGGGAAGTCCCGTCGACCGAGCAAGAACGCTCTGCCATGTGCGCCTGCCCGCCCCCGCCGCGCACCCTCCCTGCACCGCCGCCCCCGGTGGCCGCCGGGCTGCGCCGCTGACTCCCCTCTCGCCCAAGGACACCATGCACGACCACAACGCCTCCGAGCGCCTCGCCTCCTACGCCGACGTTCTCGCTGGCGAACTCCCCGACAGCTGGACCAGCTCCCACCTGCCAGCCGACGCCAAGGACGACCTCGCCGAACTCGCCGACCGCATCTGGGACCTGGACCTGGTTGCCGCCTCTCTCGCCGAGCACCCCCTGCAGCAGGCCGCCGTCCTGAGCCGACCGGACGGTGCACAGCTCGTCCTTGTGGACCGGCACGACGAGCGCGATGGCTTCCTCATCGCCGCCGTCGCCCCGCGCGCCCTGCCCGACGAGGCGTACCGCGCCGTCTCCGAACCCAACGGCATCGCCCTGGCCGATGACCCGTTCCTGAGCGCCGAGCAGATAGCCGGCGACCTGCTCGCCCGATACGACAGCGCCCTCGCCCAGGTCCGCCACAACGCCCTGGGCGGCGTCCAGCCCTCTCAGCCGGACCGGATCGTCCTGACCTGGCAGCCGGACGGCAGCGTCGCCACCGCTCCCGCCGACGACCGCGCCAGCGCTGTCCTCACGGCCCACGGCTTCGTCCAGGACCCGCAGAGCGGCATCTACCGCCTGAGCGGTGATGACACCCGGGCCCAGGCCCGCGCCCTGCGCGAGATCGGCCCGCGCCTTGACGCGCTCGGCATCGGCACCGCACTGCAGCATCCCGCAAGCCGGACCGCGCCCACCGCCGCGCCCGCTTCCGTGCCGCCCGTCCCGGCCGGTCCCCGTACGCCGGCCGCCCGGTCTCGGTGAAGCAGAAGGAGCCCGACTTCTGGGTGCTGGAGTACATCACCATCACCAAGGACCCGCGCACCAACCTGGTCGTCGCCATCGGCGGCAACGAGCAGGCGGCAGACATCCTCCAGCGAACCGGCGGCTTCCTCTCCGCTCCCGGACCACGCGGCAACAGTCACCGATCGGCTCCCCCTCGCCTGCGGCACCGGCCCGCCGCACCCCGTAAGCCGCCTGGGCGGTCCCGCACCGCGCCGGGACCGCCCGCCTCACCACCCAACACCCGGAGAAACCCGTAGCACCCCGCACGCCCCCACCAATCAGCAACCGGCTCAAGCCCCGACTCGCCACGGCCCTCTTCCGCCGCTATCTGCGCGCCTGCCTTCCGACCGGCCTCGACCGCACCTCCCCGCTGGCCGGCGCCCGCCCGGAGGCCCTCCTCGCCGAGACACAGCGCCTCGGACAGCACCACCACCCCTGACCGTCCACCGACCCGGAGGAGCATGTCCCACCCCGCCCCCTACCCGGTGAGACTGGCCGACGAGATCACCCGCCAGCTCGGCCAGCTCGCCGACCACCTCGCGCAGCTTCCCCCGCCGCAGGCCGCGCAGGTCATCGCCCGCGTGCTCGACCCGGACAACGGAGTCCTCGGCGGTGTCACCCACCTCGTCGCCACGGGCAGCCTGTTCGCCAAGGACCAGGCAGAGCGCGGCGCGCTCCCCGCGGAGGTGTGGCTCGCCCTGGGCCGCGCCTCGAACGAACTCGGTGACATCACCCTCGACCTGGACGAACACAAAGACACGCTTAAGCGCGTCGGCGCCCAGCCCGCCGCTACGGCGGCGAAGCCCCCGGCACCCGTACCGCTCGTCGTACGGCGCCGCCGGTGAAGAGGAAGCAGTGGCAGGGCTCGGGCCCCGGCGAGCAGGCCGAGCAGCACTACCTCGTCCAGCCCCGCGCCCTGGCCGGCGGCGGCGACGTCCGGCACGTCTCGGAGTTCCTGCGCGTCTCCGGCTGGCGGGACAAATCCAAGACGGGCGGCCCCCTGCACATGGAGAGCCCGGACCGCATCGTCCGCATCGCCTACGACCCCTACGTCTCGCCCGGCGGCTGGACCATCCAAGGCCGGGCGGACGGCGAGTGGTCCGCCCACCTAGGCCGGCAAACGCCGGCGGAGATCGTCGCCGGCCTGACCGACGCCCTCACCCGCCCCCGCTCCGCCCACGCCCCCAACGTCTGGGCCCCGCTGCAGGAACAGAACTGGCACACGCGCTTCGAGGCCCAGGACTACATGGCGACGAGCCCCGACAGCACCACGTGGATGCAGTACCGGCAGAGCCCCGACAGCGCGGCGATGTGGTGGGCCGGAGCGCAGGACAAGCAGGGCAACGGCTGGACGGCCAGCTTCACGCCGAACACCCCGATGCACCTGGTGCAAGCCTTCTCCACCGAACTCGCCAGCCCGGACCCCGTGATGCGCCCACGCGGACGCGTGCCGATGAGCGCACAGATCCGTACCTGGTCGGTGTCCGTCACGCCCTCCCAGCTCGGGGCGTGGCAGCAGGCCCGCATCACGGCCGCCCGCGCCGCCACCTGGACCCGCAACAGCGCCCCAAGCACCAGCAGGCCGCGCACCAGCGCCCGCCCCTACACCCCAGCCGCCGGCGCACGCACCCGCCGCTGACCGCAACAGCCCCGCCCCGAGGAGCCCGATGCCCACACTCACCCCGGACACCATCCACACCCTGACCGAAACGCTCGCGGACCTCACCGACTACCTGCGCGAGAACCCCGACCCCGAAGAAGCCCTCGCCCTCGTCGAGCCCCTCCTCGACGAGTACACGGGCCTGCCCGTCCAGTTCGCCGACACGCTGCGCGCCCTCGCCCGCGCCGTACAGGACCACCCGGACACGCCGCGCACGGCGCAGGGCGACCTGCTGATCACCGAGCTGCGCACGGCCGCATGGGAACTGGCCGACCAGCACACCCTCCACTACGTGCTGGACGATCTCCGCGACCTGTACGGCAGTTCACCGACGAGCGAGCAGGAGTGCTGCTGGTGCCGCTGAGCGAACGGCAGCTCGTCGCCTTCGCCGACAAGCACGCCACGCAGATCCCGTACGACACCAGCCCCCGCCACCTCGCCGGTCCCGGAGACGCCCGCCACGTCACCCACGGTCTGGCCGCCGCCGGATGGAACACGGTCTCCGACCCCCTGAGCGCCGAAATCATCCTGGCAAGCCCTGACCTTCGCCACCGGCTCCAGTTCGACCCGCAGTCCCGCACCTCGGCGTGGTGGCGGCTACGAGCCGAGCCCACCGGCACCCAGCCCGGCTGGTACGCCGAGTTCGGCGAACTCGTGCCCGCGGAGGTCCTCACCGCCCTCACCGACGCCCTCATCGCCCTGCCGCCACAGCAGCAGGACCCGTGGCAGCAGGTGGCCTCGGCAGGATGGCACCACAAGCCAGACGGCGTGCGTTCGCCGGACTCCATGTGCCACATCGAACTGCGGCCGCTGAGCGAATCCCACGACCGGTCGTCCTGGCACGTCGAGACCCGCGAGCCCTGCCACGGAGGATTTTCCGGCCCGCGCATCTGGCACGCCTACCTCGACGAGCACACCCCCGCTCACCTGGTCAGCGCGTTCCTCACCGCGCTGACCGACCACAGCCCGCTCCAGCGAGGCATGTACGACCGCACCGGCCACTACAGCGCCGTGCAGGAGCCCAGCCCGCTGCGCCCGCAGCAGGTGGTCGACGCCCACACCGCGCGCATCAAGCACCTGCGCGCCCAGGCACGCTCAGCCCGCCGCCAGCAGACGAAACCCGCGACGACCCCGGCGCGCGCCACTACCGCGCACCCGGCCGCTCTCCGCTGACCTGACAGGACCCCTCCCCATCTCCCGAGACCACCACGCACACCGCGACTTTCTGCGCCACCTCGACCACTACGTGCGCGACAGCCAGAAGATCCTCGACGCCTGGGACGCCTACTCCGACGAATACACCGACCTCGACGGCTGGCCCTACGACGACCACGCCTACGGCATGCGCAAGAGCCAGCGCGACGCCGACACCGCCGAGGCGTTCGAACCGCTCCGCTACGGCGCCCGCCACCTGCTGGCGACGGCCGAGATGCAGCTGGTCCAACTGCCGGAGAACACGGTGCAGGGCCGCTGGGTCTACCAACTGGGCGTCCTGCACACAGCCCTGGACCGGCTCGACGAACTGCACGAGCAATGGCTGCTCACCCGCGACGCCCTCCCCGCCACAGCCAAGCCCGGCACGCCGGACTTCGACGACGCCCTCGCCGAACATCACGCCGAATCGTGGAGCTACCTCGACGACTGGGCCACCCACGGCAAGGCGCTCCGGGAAATCAACACCGCAGCCCGCAAGGCCCCTTCACCCTTGGCTCCCACACCGGCCCTCGCACCCGCCCGGCGAACCGCGGCACGGACGTGACCATACCCCCGGCTCCCGAGACCGTCGAGGTCGACTTCATCACCCCGCGCCACCTCGCCGGCGGGGGCGACCCCGCATGGATCACCGTCCCCCTCCACCGCGCCAGCAGCTGGAGCCACGGCGACGACCCCCTCATGCCGCGCGTCCTGCTCTCCAGCCCCGACCAGCAAGCCCTCCTGCGCCTGGAGCCCGACCCCGACGACCAGTGGTGGACCCTGCACCACGCCGCAGAGCCGAACCGACCTGCCTGGTACGCGAGCTTCGGTGCCCGTACCCCCGTCGAACTGATCGCCGCCTTCACCGACGCCCTCACCGACCCGGCTCCGGCCGCTGACGCGCCGTGCGACCCGTACGGAGCGCTCCATCAGGCTGGCTGGTCACCGTACGGCGACAACGGCCTCGCCTCCCCCGACAAGACGGCGTACGTCGAGCGGCTGGGAACACCAGCTGATCCGGGAGCCTGGTTCGTCACCGTCACCCTCGGCACGCACCAGAAGGTCTGGCAGGCCCGCTTCGGCGCCCACACCCCGCCACCCCTCGTCGCCGCGTTCACCACCGCGCTCACCGACCCGAAGCCCGTGCACCGCACCGACAGCGGGCGCAGCCTACCGACCCTCGACCCGGACGTCGTCACCCGCAAGACCACCGACGTGCTCGCGGTGTACGTCGCCGGCGCCCTGGAAGACCGCGTCCGCTCCCTCGCTGCCCGGCACACCACCACGCCACCGGTCCCGATCCCCTCACGGCAGGCGCCGCCCAGGCACAGTCGCAGCCGCTGACCCTCACCTCCCCGCCCGGAAGCACGTAGCCCTTGCCCCCTTCCTCCTCCAACAGCAACACCGACGGATACGACCTCGTCCTGCGCCTGATGATCGGTGTGCTCGCCATCGTCGTCCCCCTTTCCCACCTGGCCTGGCTGTCCGGCAACATCACCGCCTACCTCACCGGCACCAGCTGGGCCCCGTACCAGCCGACCAAGGCCCTGCTCCATCCCGAGCAGGTCTGGCCCGCCGCAGGCGCAACCTCCCTGCTGATCGGCGCCCGCATCGTCCCCGTTCTCCTGTTCCTCGCCCTCGGGGCAGGGGCGGGCGTCGTGTGGGCCCGGCACAAGAGCCGAAGCGGCGGCCGGAAGAAGATCACCGACATGGCCAAGGCCCGGGACATCGAGCCGCTGATGGTTAAGGCGATCACCGACAAAGCCCGCTCCCTGCGCCCCGGTCTGAAGGACACCAAGCACATCGCCGCGAAAGACACCGGCATCCTTCTCGGCAACCTTCAGGGCAGCCGCCACGAGGTACGCATGGGGTTCGAGGACGTCGCCGTCGCGATCATGGCGCCCCGGTCCGGCAAGACCACCTCACTCGCCATCCCCTCCATGCTCGGCGCACCCGGCCCGGTCCTGCTGACGTCGAACAAGGCCGCCGGCGACGCCTTCACCACCGCCTACGAGGCAAGGGCCCGGGCGGGGACGGTGTGGACCATGGACCCGCAGCAGATCGCGCACGCCGCCCGCGAGATGTGGTGGAACCCCCTCGCCAGCGCGAAAACCCTGGACGGGGCGAACCGGCTCGCCGGACACTTCCTCGCCGCCTCCGTGGACGCGTCCCAGCAGGGCGACTTCTGGTCGAAGGCTGGCAGCAACATCCTGTCTCAACTGCTGCTGGCCGCAGCGCTCGACGAGCGCCCGATCACCGACATCATGCAGTGGCTCGCCTTCCCCGCCGACCGCACACCGCTCGACATCCTGCGCGACCACAACTTCGCCGCCGTCGCCGCTCAGCTCAAAGGCACGGTGGAGGGACCGCCCGAGACCCGAGACGGCATCTACGAGACCGCCCGCCAGTACGCCTCCGCCCTCCTGAGCGCGGAGATCGCCGCATGGGTGACCCCACAGAAGGACGTCCGCGAATTCCGGCCGGAGCAGTTCGTCACGTCCACCGACACGCTGTTCCTGCTCAGCAAGGACGGCGGAGGCGGCGCCTCGGCGCTGATCGCCGCGTGCGCGGACTCGGTGATGCGGGCCGCGACCTCCCAGGCCGAACGCGCCGGCGGGCGCCTGGATCCGCCCATGCTGGCGATCCTCGACGAGGCAGCCAACGTGTGCAAGATCTCCGATCTCCCCGACCTTTACAGCCACTTGGGTTCACGCGGGATCATCCCGATCACGATCCTGCAGTCCTACCGGCAGGGACAGAAGGTGTGGTCGGACGCGGGCATGGACGCCCTGTGGTCCGCCTCCACCGTCAAGGTGATCGGCAGCGGCATCGACGACCCCGACTTCGCCGACAAACTCTCCCGCCTCATCGGCGACCACGACGTGGAGACCACGTCCACCTCGCACTCGGAGTCCGGCAAGAGCACGTCGGTGTCGATGCGACAGGAGCGGATCCTGCCCGCCGACGCGATCCGCGCCCTGCCCAAGGGCACCGCCCTCTGCTTCGCCACCGGCATGCGCGCTGCCATGCTCGATCTTCGGCCGTGGTACCGGGAGCCCGGCGCGGAGGAACTGTCGGCGGCGTCCGCCCGCGCGTCGCAGGCGATCACCGCCCGCGCCGTCGCGAAGCACACGCCAACGCAGTCCGACTTCGGGAAGGCCGTGTGAGCGACACCCCGCTGCACCTAGTGCCGGTCCGCTCACGCCAGGCGAAGGAGTTCGTGCAGACCTGGCACCGACACCACCCTCCGCCCGCGGGGCAGATCTTCGCAGTCGGCGCCGCCGACGACACCGGCATCCTGCGCGCGGTCGCGATCGTTGGCCGGCCCGTGGCCCGCCACCTCGACGACGGTGCCACCCTCGAAGTCACCCGGACCGCCAGCGACGGCACGCGCAACGCCAACTCCCTGCTCTACGGGGCATCGTGGCGCGCGGCTAAGGCCCTCGGATACCGGCGCCTCATCACGTTCACCCAGGAGGACGAGAGCGGTGCCTCCCTGCGCGGCGCGGGCTGGCACCTGATCGCCAGCCGCCCGCCCCGGGCCGGATGGCACACCCCCTCCCGGCCCCGGACCGGCCACGGAAACGACCACGTCGCCCGCTTCCTGTGGCAAGCCCCTGAGCAGATGTCGGCAGACAACCTGCCCAGCAACCGACAGCCCCCTTCACCGTGCTCGTAGCGCGACCGACCGGACCGGAGTAGCCCTGCACATGGTCGACTTGACCGAACACACTCGCCTGCTCGGCGAGGTTTCCCCCGCCCTGAAGGAGTTGTCTGCCGAGGCCAGACGCATCCAAAAGGGCGAGATCGCCAAGCCTGTCCGCGAGATTGCGCCCCTCAGCCTGCGGGTGCACGAGCTGGCCGTGCAGTGCACGCGCCAGGTCCACGACCTGTCGGTCAGCCAGTATCCCGCGATGGAGGGCGGCGCCGAATCCCTGGCGCACCTCGCCGGCGCCTGCGCACAGATCTCGCTCGCCGCCACACTGTGCAACCTCGCCATCCATCACCGCACCGAGATCTACCTGTTCGAGGACGCCGATCCCACTCCCGCGACCAGCGCCGATCGACTTCGCCGCGCCGGCGACGAGATGCAACGCGCCGCCACAACCTATCTGGCCGTGGCACAGCAGTTGTCCCGCCGCCTCGCTTCCTTTACGACGCGTCCTGAGGGCCCGCGACGCAGCTCACCCCAGACCCATGCGAAGCCGCCGGCTCCTGCTGCCCGACGCCGCGCCTGACAGCACCCCGAGCCGACCGGCCCGATACCACCACCCCGCCCGGGGCAAAGCGCCACGTTCCTTCCGCAGCGGAGTCGAGTCCCAGCTGGAGCAAGACGGTCTTGCCCCTCGGCAGACAAGCAGACGGCTCGTCCTACCGCCCGCGGGACGGGCTGAACGAGCGCGGAACCCCACGCCAGGAGAAGACCTGCACACCTACGAACCTCGCGACCTCGAAGACATGCCCGCACTCGATGCCGTGGACGCCGTGACCGCGGACATTCACGACCACCGCATCACCGTGGACGACACCGGCCTGTTCAACGCCATGCGGCACATCGACCTGCTGTGCCACCTCACCACGCGCGTGGCAGCCGACGCCGAGTACCAGCTCGCGCCGAACATCGCCGACCTCCCGCCCGCCAAGACCCTCGGTGTGAGTGCCGGCCATCTCGGACAGGCAGTCGCCCACTACACCCAGGCGCTCGCCCCGCTCGCCACCCTCACCACCACAGCGCAGGACACGCTCCAGCACAAGCTCGACGCACTCGGCCACCACAGCAGCCTGCGGATCCACCTCGACGACGCCGTCCGGGCCCTGGCCGCCGCCCGCACCGCACTGGAAGTGCAGCAGCCCCTCACTGCCGCGAGCACGCCCGCCCCAGTCCCGCGTCACGCCCCGGCGGTCCGGCGGTCCGGCGGCGAGCATGACGACACCGCCCGGTGAGGGCCTCCTGTTCGACGTAGCCGCCCCGCCGACGCCGGTCGAACGGCTGCTGCTGCACAACGACACGCTCGACCGGATCCTGCGGGCCGAGCCGTCCTCGGAGCCCGACGACCACGCCCCCTCCGCACAGCAACTCGCCGCCGCAACCAACGCCGCCATCAAAGCGGTCACCGACGAACGCCTCTTCCAAAGCCACGAACAGTCGGACGCAGTGGTCCGCCTCCAGCAGCTCGCCTTCCTGAGCAGCGCCTCCGCGGATCACGGACCCCACATGGCCCGCATACTGACCGCCCTGGCACCCGAGGCAACCATGGGGTGCGCCGACACCGTCGCCTACGAGATACGACACCGACGTGGGAGCACCAGCGATGCTCCGGACCACCCACTGACCGCCACGCACCGCACCGCCTTGTGGGAGATCGCCTGCGGGAACGTCGTGGCCACCAGCTCCCTCGGGCGGCAGTACGTCCACTACCGCGACGAGCGCGTGCTCATCGGCACACTGCGGGCACTGGAGGCGAACGGACTCGCGGAGCGCGTCCCGAAATCCGCGCCCTCCGCCTACGTGGGCGGCCCGCTCCAAGACCGAGTCCGTCTCACCGCGGCCGGCACCACCGCCCTGGCCAGCTCCATCAGCAGCCCGCCCGCCCGCAGAGCGCCCGACACGGCCCCCGCACCCGCACCCACCGCTGCGAAGGCGGCCACCCGCAGCCGCTAACTGATCCACCGGAGCCACACCCGCCCATGACCTCGCACAACCCCGCAGATCACGCGGAAATGACCAACCCGACCGCACCAGCCGAACATCTCCTGCTTCTGGCCGCCGACTTCACCCGGCACAACGACGCCCTGACCCGGATCCGGCTGACCGACTCCAGCCCCGCCACCGCCCTCACCCAGCAGATCGGCCTCACCCAGCACCTGGCCGACTCTGCGCTGCACACCGTGGACGTCCTCAACGCGCAGCCGATGTATCACAGTCACGCGATCTACACCGTGTACGCGCGAGTGAAGCAGCTCGCCCAGCTGACGACCGACGCCGCCGACCATCTCCTGAACGCCGTGGACATCCTCGACCACGCCCGCGACGGAATCCCGCTGCAGGACGAAGGCCCGCTCCTGACCCACCAGCAGGCCGTAGGGGAAGCCGCCAGCCGCCTCGCCCTCGCACGGAACCTGACAGCGCTCGGGGCCCACGACGCCGTCGCGACCGCCGAACTGTTCGTCACCGAACGGCGCCGCCGAGGCGTCCACCCCACGCACCAGCAACCGGCGCTTTCTCACACCCAGGACGCCGCCCTGCGCGCCGTCGCACAGGGAGAGGTGACGATCAGCGGCGGCAAACCGGACATCCACAGTGACTCCGTCCGCGTCTCCATCACCACCATCCGCTCCCTGGAATCCCGCGGCCTGGTCACCCGCGAACCATGTCTGCTCCGGCTGCGTGACGAGCGGGTCCACCTCACCACCGACGGGTACCGCGGTCTGGCCGCCGCCTTCGGTCGGCCACGGGCCCCCGCCCTCACCGCTGCCCGACCCACCACCAGCCTGAGCGCCAAGACAGCACGCACAGCAACCCGTTGACCTTCCCCCTCCGCCCGCTGTACTGCACGCCCTGCCGTCCCAGTCAGTCCCCGCGAGCCCACTGCCGTTCCTCTCGGCCTGCAGCCATCCGCCCCCTTGGACCACCATGTCAATTCTGGACGTCCCCGACGTATTCATCGGGTCCACCGACGACGGGCACACCTTCGTCATCCTCAACCGCCGCCTTCGCGACGCCGACCGGCTGCTCACCGAGGCCGGCTTCCTCCCCCGTGAACACCTCGGCCGCATGCTCTACCTGCTGCCACCGGGTACCACGCAGGACGTACACGAGCGCGCTGGCGTCGCGATGTACGGGCTCCTGGCCCACACTCACGACCTCGTCGACCTCTCCTGGACGACCCGATGGAATCCCGACCAGCCGGCAGGAGGACCAGACCTGCAGTTCCAGTTCGGTGACGGCACGGTTGCCGTGACCGCCTCAACCACCACCGCCCGTTCCCTGCTGGAGCAACACGACTTCGTCCCGACAGCAGACGGCGCCTCCTACCGCCCGCGGGACGGGCTGGACGAGCGCGGACTCCTCGGGACCGTCACCGCTGCCGAGGCGCACACATACGCCCACGGTCTCAACACCCGCGTCCGCCTGAGCATCCCCACACCAGCCGACATCCCCGCCAGTGCCCGCCGCCGCCCAACTGCCGCCACCGGTCCGCGGACCACGCCCTCGGCGCGGCGCCGCACCCTCTGACCAACCGCGCAGCATCCTTCACCGCCATCCGAGGTGCTTCCACGTCCTCCGACACCCCCACCGTGCATGATCTCGCCCGTGCTCTCGCCGACCAGCTCCACCCGGGTGCCGCTCCCCGGGACGTAACCGTCAGTTTCAGCGCCCGCCGGCAAGCCCCCGTCGAGTACCGCAGCCGCGGTCGAGGCGGGCCCGTGACGGTCTACGCCCAGGCACTGCACGCCGCCCTCTTCGGACTTCCCGCGTACGACGAGCCCCTGCCCACCGCTCTGGACGCGCTTCTGCAGGCCACAGACACCGTGGCCGCCCCGGACCATAAGACCGCGGTCCTGCGGCAGGTTGCCGAGCAGCTGCGCAACGCCGCCGAGATCATCCAGCGCTGCCAGTACCGAGCCCAGTGGGACCGGCTCCCCGCCGATGTCGCCGAACAGCTCGCTGACGCTCACGACCGCGCCCAGCACATCGCCCAGGCCCTCGACCGCGTGGCCCCTGCCTTCAGCCACCGGCCCACCACGGACACCACGCCCAGTGCCCAGGCCGCCCAAGGCCGGAGCGTCACCGCTCCCGTAGCCGCCCCGCCATCACCGGCCACACGCCACCGCTGACCTGCGGCGACAGTCTACCCGCCGAGAAGGACACCCCCTGGCCACCACCGACCCCCTCCGCACCCTCCTCGCCCAACCCCGATGCGCGCTCGGCGTGTTCGTTCCCGCCGGACTACATTCGCCCCGCGCCCAGCGCCGTCAACTCGACCAGATCGCACAGGCAGGTGCCGGCCTGTTCGAGATCGGCCTCGCCCACCATGACGCCCACCTCGACGGACCTGTCATCCAAGCGGCCTACCGCCGCGCCCTGAGTCGCGGAACCGTCCTCGCCCGCGCCCTCCGCGCGGTCGAACACGCCGCCAGCCTGCGGCCGACCGTCGTCATGACCTACTGGGCCCCCGTCAGCCGACACGGCCCCGAACACCTGGCCCGTCTGTTCGCTGACGCGGGTGCCGTCGGCGCGATGGTCGTCGACCTGCCCGACCACCAGGCAGAGCGCTGGCAAGCCGCAGCGAAAAACGCGAATCTTCACACCCCACGCCTCGTCCCGCGCCACATCGCTGACACCGACCTCGCCACCGTGGCCGCCAGCGCGTCGGGATGGCTCTACGCACCCGCCAGAACCGCCCCCACCGGCTACCGCGGCCCGCTCGACGTCCCGGCGCTCGCCGACTTCACAACACGCCTTCGCGCCGCAAGCCCCCTACCCGTCGTGTCAGGCGTAGGCATCTCCACCCCGGCCCTCGCGGCACGCGTCGCACCACTGGTGGACGCCGTCGTCATCGGCACCCCCGTCGTCCGCACCCTGATGACCGCCCCCGAGCAAGCCCCCGCTTCGACCGCCGCGTTCGCCCAAGCCCTGAACCCGCACGCCACCACGGAGACCCGTGCCTGACCCCACCAACCCGACCCCGGTCCTCGCCCAAATCGCGTCAGACGCGTCATCCCTGCACCAAACCCTGCGCGTCCGCCCCGCCGGCCGCAGCACGTCCACACTGACCACGCGGATCACCGACGCCCAGCAACTCGCCGACACCGCCCTGCGGCTATTCCTCGCCGTCAGACCGCAGACGTCGCGGCCCTCACCTCCGGACCTGCTACTCCTTCACCAAATCGCGCAGATCGCCAAGGCCGCCCAGGACGCCCAGGACGCCGCCGCCGAACTGACCGCTGCCCTTGCCCGCGGCGTGGAGAACCAGCGCCGCCAGGCCGACGCCACATCAGGACGGGTCGTCCTGATCGGGCCAACACCGCAGCAGCTCATCGCGTCGGCCGCCGACCTCCTCGACCACATCCCCGCCCTGTGCCACGCCCTAACCCGCGACCGGCCGGAATCCCCCTGCCACTGACGCGACAGCCGCGATACGGGCACAGGCCCCCCGTTTCCCTACTCCCAGGACAGCCCATTTCAGATCAGCCCCGATTCCGCGCCCTATCTCTCGGCGCGGGAGTTCAATCCAGCACCCTCCTCGCCCTGTCAGCCGAGGGCATTCTCCCCAGGGTCGACTACGCGATTTTCGCCAACACCGGATGGGAACCCAAAGCGGTCTATGCGCACCTTGATCGCCTGGAAAATGAGATAGCCGAACCCGCCGGGATACCCGTACTGCGCGTGTCGGCCGGAAACATCCGCAACGACGCCTTGAATCCCGGTCACCGGTTCGCATCCATGCCGCTCCACATCCTCAATCAGGACGGGCGGCCTGGAATGACCCGGCGGCAGTGCACCGGCGAATATAAGGTAAAGCCGATAAAGCAGAAGGTTCGCGAACTACTCGGATACCCCTACCCCGCCCGTATCCCGAAGACCGTCTTCGTCGAACAGTGGGTAGGAATCTCGACCGATGAATTCCATCGCGCGAAGGACGCAGACGTCAAGTACATGCGCAACCGGCATCCCCTCCTGGACATGTCCTGGAGCAGGGCCGACTGCGTGCGATACCTGACCTCACTCGGTCTCGCCGATACGCCGAAGTCGAGTTGCCTGGGATGCCCGTTCCACGGAAATGCGCAGTGGAGGCATATCAGGGACACCTCGCCGTCCGAGTGGGCGGACGTCGTCGAATTCGACGCGGCCATACGGCAGGGCAATGCCCGTGCCAATGCGTCGGGCAGCCGACTGCTCGGCGAGGCGTTCCTGCACCGCTCCCGCGTCCCGCTGAGCCAGGCGCCGATCGACCACGTCACCGCAGCCGAGCGAGCCGCCCTGCGGATCAGCGTGGACGAGGCCGACGTGCTGGAGAACGGTGTCGAGGACGGCTGCTCGCCCTGGGCGTGCCGCGGCGAAGCCGACGCGCTGACGCAGGACGACTTCGGGCTGGCCACGTGATACTCGACCTCTTCGCGGGGCCGGGCGGCTGGAGCAGGGCACTGTACGTCCTGGGCGTGCGCGACGTCGGGCTGGAATGGGACCAGTGGGCGTGCAAGACCCGTGCCGCAGCTGGGCAGTTGACCGTCCGGACCGACGTGGCGATGTATCCGACCTGGCCGTTCGTCGGCCGCACGCGCGGTGTGATCGCCTCTCCGCCGTGTCAGGCGTGGAGCATGGCCGGCAAGCGGCTCGGCCTGCTCGACCAGCCTCTGGTGCACGCGGCAGTCGAGGACCTGGCCGCCGGTCGGGACACCCGCGAACGCCTCCTCGCCGCGTGCCGCGACGAGCGCTCCCTGCTCGCCGCCGAGCCGATGCGCTATCTGTACGCGCTGAACACGGCCGGCGAACCCGACTGGGTCGCCATGGAGGAAGTACCCGACGTCCTACCCTTGTGGAAGCAGTACGCGGCCGTCCTGCGCGGGTGGGGCTTTTCGGTCTGGTACGGGATCCTCAACGCTGCGGATTTCGGCGTCCCGCAGACCAGGAAGCGGGCGATCCTCCTGGCCTCCCGCGTCCGTACGGCGCAGCCGCCCACGCCCACGCACGCCCAACTCGCCGAGCCCGACTCGCTGTTCGGCCCGGGCCGCGCCCGCTGGGTCAGCATGGCCGAAGCCCTGGGATGGGGAGCGACCGACCGGCCCGTCCCCACCGTCTGCGCGGGCGGCGGGCCCGGCGGCGGGCCCGAGCCGTTCCCGTCGGGCTCCCGCAAGACGCTGTCCGACGCCCGGGAGCGCGGCACCTGGATGCCCCGGCACGACGGGATGGTCCTCAAGTCCCGTAGTGAAGGCGCGGGATGGGCGGCACGGCACAGCACCCGCGAGAACCGTGCCGCCGACGCTCTCGCGCCGGCGTGCACCGCCGAGGCCCACCGCTGGTCCTGGTCCCTGCGCAGCAACAACCAGGCCAACGCCACCGTCCGTCCGCTGTCCGAGCCGGCCGGCACCCTGTTCTTCGGGCACCGCGCGAACGAGTGCACCTGGGTCGCCGAGCCTGCCTCACCGCCGGCCGAAGCATCCGACACGACGGCCGTTCCCGAGCCGATCCGGATCACCGCCCGCGAGGCCGGCCTCCTGCAGACCTTCCCGGCCAACTACCCCTGGGCCGGCAACAAGGGCCAGCAGTTCTCCCAGATCGGCAACGCCGTACCTCCACTGCTCGCCGGCCACCTCCTCGCCCCGCACCTCGGCGTCGCCCTCGACCCCGACGACTTCACTCTCGCCGCCTGATGCCCCACGCCCCCGAACCCGGCGAAGACGACCTCTACGCCAGCGCACCGCCGCAGCCGGTGTTCCACGTCGAGCAGGCCCTCCTCGGTGCCCTCCTCCTCGACCCGCACCGTCTGGACGACGTGAGCGGCATCGCCGCCGACTCGTTCTCCACCGCCGCGCACGCCGCCCTGTACGCCGCGATCACCACCCTGCCGCGGCCCGACCCGGCCGAGCACGCGAAGAACACCACGTGGCTCGACCGCGTCCTCGCCACTGGCCGGGAGCAGGCGCGCGGGCTGACCGCCTCCTACCTGCACACCCTCGTCCAGGTCTGCCCCTGGCCCAGCCACGCCCCCGCCTATGCCCGGATGGTCGAGGCCGAACACGCCTGCCGCCGCCTGCAGACGGCCGCCGAACGCCTCGTCCACACCGTCCACGACGCCACCCTCCCTCACCCCGTCCAGACGGTGCTCACCGAGGCCGACGCGCTCGCCGCGGTCGTGGACGACATCGCCAACCGCTTCCCGCCCCGCGCAGGCGTGCTGCCCCGCACCACGGCACCGCCGCCACCCACCGCACCCAACCCCGCAGAGGCCGTCGAGGAGGAGCAGATCCTCCTCGCCACCGCCACGGCGTACCCCTCCGACATCGACGCCGTCCGGTGGCTGCTCCCCGACGACCTCACCCTGCCGCTGCACGCCAGCCTGTGGCAGTGCCTGACCGCCCTGGCCCGCCGCCACGAGCCCGTCGACCCCGTCACGGTCCTGTGGGAAGCCCAGCAGCGCGGCCTGCTGGACGACGGCAGTGAACCGCGCGAGGTCCTCCGCATGCTGGCCGAACCCGCCGGATCCGTCGAGCACTGGGGCGAGCGCGCCCTGCAGCGCTCCCTCCTGGTCACGGCCGAGCACACCGGGCGGCGCATCGAGGCGTACGCCGCCGACCCGGCGAACACCCCGTTCCAGCTCGTCGTCGGCGCCCGCCGCGCCCTCGCCGACATCGGCGCCGTCCGCACCCGCTGGCAGCACGCCACCGCAGCCACCCCGCCACAGCGGCAACGGCCCGCTCCCACCACCCGCGCCGGCCCGCCGACCACCACAGTCGCGCACGCCGCCCGGTCCACACGAGCAACCCGATAGCCCCCGAGAACGCCGGTGGCCGGACCCGAAGACCCGGCCACCGGCAGAACAGACGAGACCCCCCACGTGACTCCCGCCATCGACGCCCACGTCCGCCTCGACACCCACCCCATTCACCCGAGCGCCGTGCAGGCCGTCCTGAGCGGCACGCAGGCCCACGTCGCCCTCATGGCTCTGGAGGCTGCCGACTGGAGCGTCGCCGCCACCAACGTCCTGATCCTGGCCCGCATCGATCACGAGGAGCCCTACTGGGCCGACGAGGCAGCAAAGCACCTGATCGCCGAAGGCATCACCGTCGAGATCACCCGCGGCTCCAGAAAGCCATCAACGAGGAATGGACCTGGGCGAACTATCCGATGCCATGGTGCACCCGCAGCGAAATCCGCGAGGTCTCCAATCAGGCCCAGAAGATCCACGACGACGTCCGCCACGGCCAGCTCCTCATCCACGCCCACGCCCACGACGGCCACCCCACCGTCGCCGTCGGCACCTACCTCCACCGAGGCGGCAAGTCCGTCTATCTGCATGGCGAGGACCACCTGCGCCAGGTCGCCGACACCTTCGACTCACCCGCGGAGGCACTGATGGCCTTCGAGAAGTTCCACGCGGCCGAGATGCGCCCCGGCCCGGCACCCCTGACCGACACCGAACGCGCCGCCATCGCAGCGCGCTCCGTCTTCGACGTCACCACGGCCAAGTCCGAACCTTCCCGCCCGGAGCGGGAGATCGTCCCCGTCTACCTGGCCGATGCCGGTGACCACGACGCGCTCCTCGACACCTTCCTCGACGCGCACGGCGAGTTCGAGAAGTGGCGCACCATCCCTATTGAATCGGCGTGTTGAAGCCGATCTGACAGGGTGGCGGGATGAGCAAGTGGCGTGTCTTCTGGGTTCCCAAGCCGGTGCCGATCGCCCCACCGCGGGCCCCTGTTCTCGCGGGGTGGACGGACCTTGCGGCGCGTGAAGCGTCAACCGGCATCCGGCCCGGCGACCCGATTCTGCTGGCGCCGGACTACCGCATCGATGAACTCCTCAGCCTGTACACGCGCAGTCACCCGTTCCGGGGACACACAAAGGAGACGAAGCGGAACTACATCACGGATCTCTGCCTGTTCCTCAACTTCTTATGGCAGCGCGGAAGGGTGTGGACGCAGGCGGTCGAGGCGGATATCGACGACTTCCAGTTCTGGCGGCAGACGTCGCCCGAGAACCCGGTACGGGTGGGCGGGAACAAGTGGAATCGTGACCTGGCTGCGCTGATGAACTTGTACAGGTGGGCGACGAAGCCGGGGAACGAGTTCCTACCGCGCAATCCGGTGCCGGTGCATCGCGTGATTGGCCGGCATGGTCAGATCGTGCAGGTGCCGGACGGGAAGGCGAAGGACGCCCGGGGCAGCAATGTTCACTGGCTGACGCCTCGGGCATTCCGGCTCTGGGTGGACATCGGGCTGCGCGGGTACGGCACTGATGGTCTTCCCACGCAGGGCTGGGTGGGCCGCCTGGAGGACCGCAACGTGGCGTTCGTGCGCTTGCTGACCTCGTCGGGGGTGCGGAGGCTGGAGGGCGCCTCGCTGCTGACGTTCGAGGTGCCGTCACTGCGTCTGGAGGGCGGCCGGTACTACACGGGGCGTCTCGCGGCAGCGGTCACGCGTTCCAAGAGGGCCCGTACCTACTACGTCGAGGCTCATGTGGTGGGCGATATCGAGAACTATGTCGACTCCTCGCGCGCCGCGGCCATTCGCACGGCGCAGGCTCGAGGCCGGTACGACGGCGTGCTGGGGATGCGGTTGGTCACCCGGGTGAGCCGGGGACCGAAGCCGACAGTGCACTGGTGCGACCGCCAGGGCGTCACGGGCCGCGTCGCGCTGACGGAGGCGACCGCGGAGGAACGGATGACGTGGTACACCGAAGGCCCGGAGGGACCGGAGCCGTTGTGGTTGTGGCTGAATGAGATGGGTCTGCCGTTCCAGCCGCATTCGTGGAACAACGTCTTCACGGCGGCGAACCGGCGGTGCCGGGCGGTGCTGGATCCGGAGCCGGAGCGTCGACTGGACCCGTATCGCAGCCGGGCGCCGTATGCGACGCCGCATTCCTGCCGGCACAGCTTCGCCCTCTACATGCTGGTGATCTTGCACCACTTGATGGACCGGCGGTTCGGTCTGAGCCCGGAGGAGCGGCGGGACTACCGGCTGCTTTACGGGGATCCGTGGCGGATGGTGCAGGACCTGTTGGGTCATACGTTCCTTGAGACGACCCGCGAGCGATATCTGGCCCCGGTCGCCGACCTTCAGTTGCGGTCGCTGCTGACCACCGCGCCCCCGTTCGGAGAAGGGGAGCAGCCGGTGCAGGGGATGGATGAGGTGTTCGCACGTCTGGCGCGGGAGGCCGAGGGCATCCAGGACATCGACGGCAAGCTACAGGTCACCCCGCGGGCCGCGGGATGAGCCGGCGCGGGCGTCCGGCGCCTTTACCGACAGCGCCGGTGCGCAGGCCACCGTTGCTGACGGGCGACGACCTCGTCGTCGAACACCGCGACCGAACGGGAGCCGTCGCGGTCTACGACTTCCGCACTCTGCCGGTCGAGGACGCTCTGCGCCGGTCACTGGCCCGCCTGTTCGCCGCGCGGTGCGTGCCCAGCCGGTGGACCTCGCATCACAGCAGCAGGTACTTCTGGCTCCCTTTGCAGGCGTTCACCGCGTACCTGGCCTCGTTGGACGCACCGGTTGCCGACCTCGACCAGCTGACCGCGGGGGTGTGGCAGCAGTGGAGGCTCAGCCGACAGAACACTCGGTTCGGCTACCGCCAGATCACCACGGTGCGAGGGCTGCTGCTGGACGATCCGCGGCTGTCCGCTGGGACGCGGGAGGCGCTCGCTCGCCGCGTCCTGCAGCCCGCGGTCAAGGAAGTGTCCTTCCATGAGGCCGAGTTCGACGCGATCGTCACCACGGCGCGGCGCATGTTCCGTGCCGCGCATCTGCGGATTACGGACAACGCCCGCCACCTCGCCGAATGGCGGTCGGGGGTGTTCTCTCACGGCAGCGAGGCAAGGCTGCTGGGTGAGGCGCTGGACTGTCTGGCCCGGACCGGTGAGGCGCCCCACGACACCCGGGTGCGTCATCAGCGTGGCCGAGTGCTCGCCCGCTATGCGCGGGTGCTGGGCGGGGAGCGGCCCGAGGACACGTGGCAGCGACTGTTCTTGACCCGGATGGAGACGGTCGCGCTGGGTGTGCTGCTGCTGGCCGAGCACGGCTGGAATTTGTCGGTGATCAACCGGTTGAAGGTGCCGCAAGCGTCCCCGGACGCCGGCAGCGACGGCCCGCGGATCTACCGAGTCGAGCTGGAGAAGCACAAGCGGGGCGCCGGACGGTACTTCGAGACCCGCAACCTCACCGACGACGGTGCCGCCTCCCCCGGACGGCTCATCACACAGGCGCTGGAGGCCACCGTGTTCGCCCGCGCGGCCGTGCACAGGCTGAGCCCCGGTACGGACCGCTTCTTGATCTGGCGCTCCGCCAGAGCCCCGCTGGAGCACCCGCACGACGAGAGCGGCAGGAAGTCGGGCATCGGGGTGTTCGGGTTCGGCATCTCCGGCCGTACGGCCAAGCAGTGGGCGACCCAACAGGGCTTCTCCTCGTCACCGTTCCGCCGGGGGCGACGGACGGTGAACACCCTGCACCGGCGCGCACCCGGACAGAACAGCCAGTCCACCCACGACCGCGTCTACACCCTGACCGATCCCCAGGTCCGCGAGAGAGCAATCCCGGTCATCGCCGAGGCAGTCGAAGCCGTCGTGACCCAAGCCCACGCGACCGTGCTCGCCGCCGAACTGCGCGAGAAAGCCGATTCGGCCGACCAGCCGACAGCCACCGCCGACTGCCATGACTACGACAACAGCCCCTATCCCGGACCCGGTGGCGGCTGCGGGGCCTCGTTCCTGATGTGCCTGGCCTGCCCCAACGCCCGGATCCACCCCGCCCACCACAGCCGCTTGGCCCACCTGCACCACGCACTCGACAACCTGCGCACCGCCCTGGACCCGGGCCAGTGGCACCGTCAGTGGGAGGACGGACACGCCCGCCTGGAACACCTCAAGGCCCAGCTCGGCACCGCGGTGTGGACCCGCGCCCTGGTCGACGTGACCGACACCGACCGCGACCTCATCGCCCTGCTGCTCAACGGAGACCTCGACCCGTGACGGCCACCCCAGCCCCTGTCCGTGTCCTTCCCGGACCCGACACCCCCGTCATCCCCGCCCACCGGATCGCCGGCAACTACACCGGCCCCATCGCGCACTACGCGGCGCCGGCCTGGCCGCTGCTCCCCATCAACGCCAACCCGGGCGTCACGCACAGCACCATCCACTGGCCGACGTTCCCCGCCCCGTTTCGGGAGGAGTTGCGGCTGGCCGCCTGGACCTTGATCAACGGTGAACTGCCCGCGGTGTTCCTGCGTGAGCGCCATCCCACCTGGCGCTCACGCCAGGCACCCAAGGCGCTCTGCCAGACGATCGGGACCTGGTGCCGGCTCGCCGTGTGGCTCACCGACCGGGGCATCACCACGCTGCGCGACTGCAACACCCAGGTACTGGATGAGTACGGCCGTCACCTGCGCGACAGTGGGGCGGCTCGCATCACGCTGCACAGCGTGCTGTCGTCGCTGACCCGGCTGTGGGTGTTCGACCAGCTCAGTGGCCGTCCCAGCGGCATCGGCCGCCCGCCGTGGGAGACCGAGGGGGTGGACGACTACCTGCCCGCGGCGACGCCGGGCGGCGAGAACGCCGCCGAGGCGATCGCCGAGCAGACCATGGGCCCCCTGCTCGTGTGGGCGATCCGCACGGTCGAGGAGTTCAGCGACGACATCCTGGCCGCCTGGACCGAACGCAACCTGCTGCATGCGCAGGCTGCCGCCAACAGCGCCACGCCCGCTTCACGAGCCGCTCTTCGGGCCTTCATGGACTGCACCGACGCCGATCAACTACCGATTCCGACCACACAGTGGCTGGGCAGAACCACGATCGCCGGCGCCTACATCGCCGCGCTCACCGGCGCCTCCCTGAGCCAGGTCTACAGCGCTACCCGTGATCACGGCTGGCGGCAGGCCGCCCGGGCCCGGCCCGGCCCCTGCCCGCTCCGTGTCCCGGTCACCGGCACACTCGGTGGCACCCCCTGGAGAGAGGCCGTCGACTACACCGAAGCAGGCTTCCTGATGCGCCAGTTGGGCACAGCGTGCTTCATCGTCATCGCCTACCTGACCGGGATGCGTCCCGGCGAGGCGGCCGGACTGCGCAGCGGCTGCTGCCCCGACCCGGAGCCGGACAACGCGGGGCGCACAGGGCGGCACTTGATCACGAGCACCGTGTATAAGACCGCCCGGGACGAAGACGGCAATCACTGCTCCGAGGGCGAAGTCCGCGATGCCCCCTGGGTGGCCATCGCCCCCGTCGTCAACGCCATCCGCGTCCTGGAAGCCATGGTTCCCCCAGGGCAGCTGCTGTTCGACCACCACGCCCACGACCTGCGCGGCACCCGGGCAGGCACCGGCTCCCTCACCGTGCACACCCTGGGCACCCGGGTGGAGGACTTTATCACCTGGGCCAACCACGAGGCCGCCGCCCGCGGGCTGGCCCACGAGGCCATCCCGCCGGATCCGCACGGCCTGATCGGTACCGAGCGGTTCCGCAGGAGCCTGGCCTGGCACATCGCCCGCCGCCCCGGGGGCCTGGTCGCGCTCGCGATTCAGTACGGCCATCTGCGGACTTCCGTAGCGGCCGGATATGCCGCGCGCAGCCGGGACGGCATCCACGACCTCCTTGACGTCGAGACGGCCCGCGCCACCATCGACACCGTCGCCGACCTCAACGCGGCCCTGGAGGACGGCCCCGGCATCTCCGGGCCCGCCGCCCGCCGCGCCATCAAGGCCGCCGCCACCGCGCCCCAGTACACCGGCACCGTCATCACCGCCCGCCAAGCCCGACAGATCCTCGCCAACCCCCACCTGGCCGTCTACGACAATCCCCGCGCGCTGCTGATGTGCGTCTACAAGCGCGACAAGGCCCTGTGCCACCGGGGCCTCAAGGACACCCCCAGTCTCGACCAGTGCGTCCCCGCCTGCGCGAACATCGCCCGCACCGACCAGCACGCCACCGGTCTCCGCCTCCGCGCCACCGCGCTTGACCGGCAGGCAAGTCACGCCCCCGGCCCGCTGGGCGAGCGTCTGCGCGACAACGCCGCCCGGCTGCGCGACCTCGCCGACGCCCACCACCGCACCCGCATCAGCCTCCAGGACGGCACCGCATGAGCCCCGCACCCGACGAACGCGACCGTATCCGCGCGGCCATGGACCGCATCCTGCGGGGAACCGCGCAGCACTCCAACGGCGCGCTGACGATCGTCGCCCTGGCCCAGGAAGCCGGCGTACCGCGCAACGCACTCACCCAGCGTCACCCGGACCTCAAGAACGACTTCTACACGCAGGTAAGGGCACGCGGACAGACACCGGACTCCGAGATCCGCCTGCGCCAGCAGATCGTCAAACTCAAGGAGCTCCGAGCCAAGGACACAGCGGAGCTCGCCCAATTGCGGACCGACGTCGCTCAGCTGGTCCGCGCTGTTAACCAACTGACCGTGGAGAACCGACAACTGCGCGGTGCCCTGTCGCAGCCCACCTCACCCGTTCGAGTGGTACCAGCCCAACCGCACCCGAACCGGACCCACTGAGAGGTCCCCGAGCGGGAGCGTTCAGCGTTCACCTGGCGGTCGTGTCCGGGCCAGGGGGCCGCGGCGGACGCTCGCTCCGTGGCAGACCGTCGATGACCAGGTCGTAGGAGTGCTCGACCGCCTCGCTGATCAGCTGCTTCGTGATGCCCCGCCCGGGCCCCAGCGAGATCCAGTGGCGTTTGTCGAGGTAGCGGCCCCGGTTCCTCACTCATCGAGTACGACCCCGCAGGGCTGCCGCCACGCTGGTGCCACAGCGAGGCGGTCGCCGCGGCACCTCTCGATGCTCTGTCGACATCCGGCGAATCGCTCAGTCGGCTGCGGACATCTGGTTGTCAATGGGGGACACCCGGTGAAGCCCCGCGATCGCTGGTTTCACCGGGCCCTCATCATCGGTGCAGAGCGTCGTCGTGGATGGGGCCGACCGGCTGTGGATCCTCGACACCGGAAGCCCGCTGTTCGCCGGGTCCACCTATGGCGGCCCGAAGCTCGTGGCGGTCGACCTGCGCACCGACCGGATCGTGCGGAAGATCCTCTTCCCGCCCGAGGTGGCGCCGCCGAACAGCTACATCAACGACGTGCGCTTCGACCTGCGGCGCGGCGCCGAGGGCATGGCGTTCATCACCGACGCGGACGGCCCCAAAGGCATCATCGTGGTCGACCTCGCCACGGGCCGCTCCTGGCGGCGGCTGGCCGGCCATCCCTCGGTGCTCGCGGACAAGCAGTTCCTTCCGGTCATCGAGGGCGAGCCGTTCATGTTCCGCCCCGCGGACGGCGAGCCCACGTACTACGCGGTCGGCTCCGACGGCATCACTCTCAGCGCCGACGGCACGCGCCTCTACTACGACCCGCTGTGCAGCCGCCGACTGCACAGCGTGTCCACCGACGCCCTCGCCGACCCGGACGCCACGGACGCCGAGGTGGCGGCGACGGTCGAGGACCACGGGTTCAAGCCCATGGCCGACGGCCTGGAGTGCGACGACAAGGGACGGCTCTACGGCGGCGACCTGGAACACAATTCCATCTGGCGCAGAAGCCCGAAGGGAACCTACCGCACCCTCGCCCAGGGCACCGACCTGATGTGGGTCGACACCCTGTCCGTCGCCTCGGACCGGCACCTGTACGCCATCGCCAACCAGGCCAACCGGCAGCCACCCTTCCACAAGGGCGAGGACCTGCGCAGCCAGCCCTATCTCCTGGTCCGCCTGCCGATCGACGCCGGGCCGGTCAGGCTCGCGTGACCTCTCCGGCCCGCGTCGGGCGGCCGCCCGGCCCCAGTCCGCCTCCTGGACCGGGCGGCCTCCCCGATTGGTCCGCAATCCAGGAGCTGTCCGCGTGCCCGGCGGATCCCACCCTCAGACCCGGTCGGTCGTTGACCGGCCGCGGCGGAACAGGGGCATAACGCGCGGCGGGGGCGTGCCCGGCATGGGCTCCGTGTCCAGGTAGAACCACTGAGCCGGGTTCGTTCCCCGGCCGGGGGTGGCGGCTCTGGCCGTCTCGCGTGTCGCCCCAGGTGACCTGGCATTACCCGAGGTTCGGGGTGACTCCATGACCAGCGCGTGACCAACGTCTCCAGAGACTCGGCCGATCTTCCCGACCTCAACCCGGCAGCAGCGCCACGAGCGGCACCTCGTGCCACGCCTCCAGGCAGCTCTCGCGCGTGACGATGCACCACGAGTCCGTCATCCTCCGTCCTTCTCCCCTGCTGTCGGCGGACATCGGCCTGAACCTGCGGACACCCGCTCAGGAGCAGGACCGAGTCCGGTCCTGCTCCTGAGCGTTCCGGGGTCCCGCCGGCAATGGTCCAGGATTGAACTCTAAGGAATGATCTTGACCCTCGCTGGTGGTGGAGGGCTGTCGGTCGCCTGCGACGCCGAAGGGGCGGTGGTCTGTTCGTCGTGTTCGCGCAGCATCCGCATCACAGTCGCCGGTGACGGATGCTGGCCCTTCTTCTTGCCGGTGGTGATGACGAGCCGCTTGGCGATGTCGCGCAGGCTCATCTCCTGGTCGCGCAGGTGGAGGGCCATGGAGAGCATGTGGTCGTCGGTGACGCCCGCGCCGCCGATGGTCTTGCCGCGCTTGCGGGCGGATTCGTGGCCTTCGAGGGTGCGGTCGCGGATGTACTCGCGTTCCACCCTTCAGTTCCCCGGTGAGGAACTCCAGGCCGACGTCGCTGGCCTTCAGTTCCTCGGCGAGCATGGCGAGTTCGATGCCACGGCCGAGCCGCTTGTGTTCGTGGACGACGAGGGTGACGCGCACGCCGGTGGAACGGACCTCTCCGGCGAGCCTGACGACGGCCTCCAACTCGGGGCGCTGGGTGGCGCGGTGGCGCCGCCCTCGCGTTGTGGACCGTGATCCGGTGTATCAGTTCGTGTCGGAGAGGGGGTCGATGATGGTGTCGGCGACCCGGCGTGCGGCCTCGGCCGGGTAGGGCCCGTCGAGTCCGAGGACGATGTGGCTGAACCCGCCGTCGAGCGCCGCGCGGACGACGTGGCGGGTGTCCTGGGGCCGGTCGTAGGAGGCGGGCAGGACGATGGATCGGGTGATCTCAGCCGGGTTGCGGCCGATCTCGGCGCACAGCCGGTCCAGCGTGGCGCTGCGGGCGATCGCCTGCTCGATGCTGCCCCCGGGCATGTTCCAGCGGTCGGCGTGCTCGGCCACCACGCGCAGCGTCGGGGTGGCCTGGCCGCCGATCAGGATCGGCGGGTGGGGTCGCTGGATGGGTTTGGGGCTGCAGAACGCGCCCGTCAGTTGGTGGTGGTCGCCCTGGAAGTCGAACGGTGCGGTTTCGGTCCATAGTCTGCGGATGATCGTGCACGCCTCGGCGAGGCTTCCGACCGCGTGGGCGGCATCGTGGAAGGGAAGGCCGTGAGCTGCGTACTCACGCCGGGCCAGTGGCACGTCGGGCCGAGAGCCCGCGCCGATGCCGAACTCCAGCCGGCCGCCGGAGATGACATCGACAGTGGCGGCGATCTTGGCCAGCATGGCCGGTGGGCGGAACCTGTTGCTGGTGACCATCACCCCGACCCGCAACCGCTCGGTTCGGGCTGCGAGAGCGGACAGCAGTGTCCAGCCCTCGAAGGTGGGCCCGTTCGGGTCGCCGCTGAGCGGCATGAGGTGGTCGAACAGCCAGGCGTGCTCGATCTGCGGGATGCCGTCCGCCTCACGCCAGACCCGCAGGACATCGTCGTAGGCGACCTGAGATGGGGCGGTCATGATCCCGAAACTGGGCCTGCGGGCCGGCGCGAAGGGGGTGGTCACTTCGAGTCGATCCTCCCCAGCGCGTCGACGGCCGCGGCCAGGGACCGGCGGGCGGTAGGCCACGCGTCGTTGTCGAGGCCCAGCGCGGTACGCAGATACGCCAGGGTGACGTGCTGGACGACCGCGACACGCTCGGGGCTTTCGTCGGTGGTCCGCGTGTCGTTGGAACCCAGGATGCCGCCGAGTACGTGTTCCGCGCCGAACAGGGTCAGCAGATCGGTGGCGCCCGAGCTGAGGCGATAGCCGTCGGTGAACCAGTCCGGACCGCGCACCGTCAGCGGGGACTGGTCATGGTCGCCGGCGACGATCAGGCTCGGCGTCTTCAGCTCGGCGAAATCAGGGCTCATGAACGGGAAGTACTGGACGGCGAGCGGGCTCAGGTCGGCGCCGCCGGTACCGGGCAGGCACAGCAGTACCGCCGCCTTCACGCGCGAGTCGCTCATGCTCCCACCGGGAGTGCCGTCGGCGTCGACGACCCGTGCGCCCGCGAGGGTGCTGGCGGTCTGTGCGCCCCACGAGTGTCCGGCGACCGCGATGCGGTCGTGGTCGATGCGGCCGGCCAGTCCGGGCACGCCGGCTTCGATGGTGCCGAGCTGGTCGAGGATCCCGGTCAGGTCGTCGGTCCGGATACGCCAGATGAGCGGGGTGCGCGGGTCGTCGGGGAGCAGGCCCAGCGAGTCGAGATGGGTGGGCTGGACGACGACGAACCCGCGGGCGGCCCAGAAGCCGACCAGCGGTGCGTAATCGTCCATGGTCGCGGCCATGCCGCCCGAGAAGACGACGACGGGCAGGTTGTGGCCGGTCGTCGGCGCTGTGACCCGTACCTGCAGGTCCTGGCCGCGGTCCGGGGCGGCCAGTGCGATCGGCCTGACAGAGATGACCGGGGTGGTGGAGTCGTTGCCGCCGTCGGCGGACGTGGTGTCGCTCATGAGGTGAATGTCTTTCTCGGAGGGGCCCAGTGGCCCGTGCTGCGAGGCGTCTGGCATGATTGGAATACGGAGCGCCGCTCCGCATTACGATACGGAACGTTGCTCCGCTTTGCAAGTGGGAGGTGCTCACGATGTCCACGCCCAACACGCCGCCACCCCCTGCCGGCCGCAAGCGATCCGACGTCCGCCGAAACGAGCAGATACTGCTGGACGCCGCGGCGGCCGTGTTCGTCCGTGCGGGAGTCGACGCTCCCGTGCGGGAGATCGCCGCCGAATCGGGCCTCGGCATGGGCACCATCTACCGCCACTTCCCCACCCGGGCGGAACTGGTGGTCGCCGTCTTCAGGCACCAGGTCGACGCGCTCTCCACCGCCGCGCACACGGCGCCCGCTGCCGATACGCCGTACGAGGTCCTGCGGCTGTGGGTACACCAATTCGCCGACTTCCTGGTCACCAAGCACGGCCTCGCCGAGGCACTGCACTCGGACCAAGCCGGATTCGAGAGCCTGCACAACGAGTTCGTCGAACGCCTGCTGCCCGTGCTCGACCAGCTGCTGAAAGCGTCCGCCGCCGCCGGCTCCACACACGCGGACATCCGCGCCTACGACTTCATGCTCGCCATCGGCAACCTGTGCATCGGAGTCGAAACCTTCCCCGACTACCAGGCCCGCCGCATGATCGACCTGCTGCTCGCCGGCCTGGCACAGACCGCCCCAGCACCGACAGACAGCGAACCGAAATAGCGCCAGCGCTCACGCACGCCCGTGCGAGAACCCTCTAAGCTTGACTCTGACGCGTAAATATCACCAGGTCAGGGTGGGTGTGAACATGACTGTGTGCCCGGTGGCCGCGGAGGACCGCCGGGTGTTCGGGCTGCCGGTTAGGCTGTGTCTTCCCTCGGGTTGAGGGTGACGGTGAAGCCGAGCTGGTTGAGCTGGTTGATCGCCCGGCGGGTGGCGCGTTCGGGGTCACGGCGGGTGAAGTAGTCGCCGCCGAGCTCGTGGTAGGGCACGTTGTCGTTGAGCATGTGCCAGACCGCGGTGATGATCGAGTGCTCGACGGCGACCAGTGCCTTGATCGGGCCGCGGCGGGCGGTCTGCCGCTTGTAGCGTGCCTGCAAAAACGAGTCCTTGGTCCGTGCCGCTCCGAACGCGGCCATCCCCAGTGCTCCTTTCAGGTAGGGGTTGCCGGGCCGGACCCGGGTACTGCGGATCCGGCCGGCCGATTCGTGGTGTCCCGGACACAGCCCGGCCCAGGAGGCCAGGTGCTTGTCCGAGGGGAACCGGTCCATGTCACCCCCGGTCTCGGCCACGATCACTTCCGCCATCGCCCGGTTCACTCCCGGGATCGTGTCCAGCAGGTCCAGCGCCGGACAGAAAGGGGTCATCGCCTCCTCGATGCGGGCCGTCAGCTGCCGGACGGCACCGGACAGGTGGTCGTACTGGTCGAGATAGACGCGGGTCAGGAAGGCGTGGTGTTCGCGGAAACGGCCGGTCAGCGCCTGGCTCAGCTCGGGAATCTTGCTGCGCATGCGGCGCTTGGCCAGGTCGGCGAGGACGCGCGAATCGCGCTGGCCGTCGATCAGGGCCTGGAGCATGGCGCGGCCGGAGACTCCCATGAGGTCGGAGACGACGGCGGAGAGTTTGATGCCGGCGTCCTCCAGCAGTTTCTCCAGGCGCTGTGCGACCTGGGCGCGTTCGCGGGTGAGCTGGCTTCGGGTCCGGGTGAGGTCCCTCAGCTCGCGTACGGGCTGTGGCGGCACGAAGGAGGCCCGCACCAGGCCGTGGGAGCCGAGTTGGGCCAGCCAGGCGGCGTCGGAGACGTCGGTCTTGCGGCCGGGCAGGTTCTTCACCTGACGGGCGTTGACCAGGATGACGTTCAGTTCCTCGGTCAGCAGGTAGTAGAAGGGCTTCCAGTAGTCGCCGGTCGCCTCCATCACCACCAGGGTGACGTCCGCGTCGAGGAGGTGTTCACGCAGGTCGACAATGGCGTTGGTGGTGGCGCCGAAGGTCGTGGTCTGCTGGGTGAACGTCCCTTTGCGTTTGGGGCTGGGGGTGCGTACGCACACCTTGGCGTCCCGCTTGCTGATGTCGATCCCGGCGCAGCGTTCGTGAAGGACATCCATGGCCAGGGCTCCGCTTCTGTTCGGTCCTCGCTTCGCGGTGCCGTTCCGGGAGGGCCAAGGCAGTTCGCAGAATCTGACGCGCGTGCTCATGGCAACACTCCACGGTTCCCGTGGACGGCCCTCAGTACCATGCTGTCGTGCGAGCTCGGAGGCATCACAGAGTCATCGGTCTCGTCCGGAACGGACAGTTCCACTGTCACGACGCAACTGGCCCTGGAACAGGGCGGTCAGGACCGCGCGCGGCGCACGCCGACCCATTTACTGTGCCCCCGGCGCACGGCGAAGCCGCGCTGAGTTGCTGTCGGGGATCTTGGGGATCAGGCTTAGAGCTCGCGCAGATAGGCGTGTGCTCATGGGCGATTCGGGCGATTGTCCCAGCGGGGGTCGTCCAGGCCCGGCGGATCAGGCTACGGATGGTGATGATCGTGTCCGCGAGGTCGAAGAAGGCGTCGATGATCGTGGCTCGGCGTTCGTAGCAGCGGGCGAGCCGATGGAAGGCGTTCTGCCAGGCGTGGGTGCGCTCGACGTGCCACCGCTGGCTGGCCTGTATCGGAGCCTTCTCGCCCCTGTGCGCGATGCGGCCGTGCAGGCGGCGGGCGGCGAGTTCGGTTCGGGTCCTGTCCGAGTCGTAGCCGGCGTCCAGGTGCACGGTGATGTCGTCGGGCAGTGGCCCCAGGTCCTCCAGGCGGTCCAGGGTCGGAGCGAGCAGCGGGGAGTCGTGGCGGTTGGCTCCGGCCAGGGCCCTGCCGAGCGGCATGCCGTAGCCATCCGTCATGCCCGAACGTTTCATGCCTTGTTTGCCGCGATCGACAGGTGAGCACCCGGCGACTTCCCCGCCGCCGGGGGCTTTGGTGATGGAGCCGTCGACGGCGATCTGGTTAAGCAGCAGCCCGACGATCCGGTCGTAGGACTCCAACGCGATCTGTTTCAGGCGGGCGAAGGCGCCAAGCTGGATCCACTCGTCGCGGCGGTTGCGGATGGTGGTGGCCGAGCAGGTGGTGTCGGCGATCGCCTGGTAGGAGCAGCCAAAGCGGAGGAGCTGGAGCAGCTTGTCGAAGATGATCCGGTCGCTGATGCGGCGGCGGTGGCAGCCCAGTGGATGGGTCGGATCGACCATCGGACGCTCGGGCAGCAGTGCCGCGAATTGGTCCCAGAGAGGGTCGGTCAGCCATGATGGCAGGACGGGCACAAATTTCCCCAGTGATCACGAAGCGTCTCAATTCCATGATCACCGAGACCTGTGCCCGGCCTTACTGTGAAAGCTCCCCACGCCGCCTATCTGTGCCGGCTGTTAGTCCCAGGGCTCGACCAGGTTGTTGCGATAGGCGTAGCCGACGGCCTGGGCACGGTCGGCTGCGCCGATCTTGGTGAAGATGCGGTTGATGTGCGTCTTCACCGTGGCCGGGCTGACGACGAGCCGGGCACAGATCTCCGCGTTGGACAGGCCCCGGGCGATGAGGGTGAGTACCTGGGTCTCGCGCGGGGTCAGAACGTCGGAAGGTGCGGGAGTCTGCGGCGTGTGGGCCTGTTCTCGCTGCGCGGCGGGCGGTGCGACCTCCCTGGTCTGCACGGCCGCGACCAGGCGGGCCTGTACCTCGGGATCGAGCCAGATACGGCCGTCGTGGACGCTGCGGATGGCGTCCTCGATCGCGTCGTCGTCGGCGTCCTTGGTGAGATAGCCCCGCGCTCCCGCCTGCAGTGCCGGGAAGACGGAGTCGTCGTCGGCGTAGGTGGTCAGCACGAGTACCTTGCAGCCGGGTACCTGCTCACGCAGTGCCGCAGTGGCCGCGACACCGTTGAGGACCGGCATGTTCAGGTCCATCAGTACTACGTCCGGGGCCAGTTGTCCGGCGAGCAGCACCGCTTCCGCACCGTCACGGGCTGCGCCGACCACCTCGATGCCGTCCAGCATGTCGATCAGCAGGACCAGGCCCTTGCGTACGATCTGCTGATCGTCCGCGACCAGTACTTTGATCTTCTCGCCGTCAGATGCCGTCTCGCCGGGCTCCGTCACGCGGGTATCTCCATCCGTACTTCCCATCCATGCGCTGTCGGCCCCGCGTGCAGGGTGCCGCCGACCCCGGTCACGCGTTCGCGCATGCCGGTCAGCCCCAGGCCGGAGCCTTCGGCCAGTGCCGCCCGGACCGGTCCCGGCCCGGTGCGGCGGTCTTCGACGGTCAGGATCGTGGCCCTGGGCTCATAGACGAGCGCCACCGTGGCCTGCGCGTCGCGTGCGTAGCGGACCGTATTGGTCAACGCCTCCTGCACACCGCGGTACAGGGCTTCACCGACGTCGGGCCGCAGCTCCCGGTGCGGCCCGATCACGGACAGCGTCACGTCGAGCTCCAGGTCCACCCGATAGCGTTCGACCAGTTCGGGCAGCCGCTCGAGAGAGGGCACCCGCTCGCCGCGCAGCGCCCGCACAGCCCGGCGCGCATCGGCCACCCCCTCCTTGACCAGCTCACCGGCCCGGTCCAGCAGCCCCCGCAGATCCCCGCTCGCCTGGTCGCGCCGGGCCATCCGCCGGGCGGCCTGTATCTGCACGGCCAGTCCGGACAGGGTATGGGCGAGCACGTCGTGCAGATCCTGGGCGATACGGGTGCGTTCGGCCAGCGCCGCCGCCTCGGTCTCCGCCTCCCGGGCGTCCTCGAGCTGGGCCAGCAGCACGGTGACGGCCACCTCGTTGATGATCGACTGCCGCACCACGATGCCCACCACGGCCAGGAGGACGCCGAACAGGACCTGGTGCAGGAAGTTGTCGGTACCGCCGTCCAACCCGGCGGCAGCCGCGCCGGTCAGAGCGCCCATGACGACGACCGCGAGCACGGTGGCCGCCCGTCGCTCCAGGATGAGGAAGGCCGTCAGGACCACGACGGACGGTGGCAGGGTGGACATCGAGCCGGGCTGCAGGATGCCCAGAGCAAACCCGAAGCCGGCCACCAGCACGCAGAACACCAGGCAGCGGGCAGGACGACCGGTGAGGGGCCACAGGTTCGACGCGGCCGCGGCCATGGGCAGCAGACAGCCGACGAGCACCAGGGTGACTGCCAGGTGCCTGCCTCTGACGCCGGGGGCGGGGGAGGCGTGCAGGGACTGGACGGCGATGGCGGCCATGACCCCCCACAACACGGGCTGCATACGCCGGCCCCTGCCTTCGCGTCGCTCCCGGGCACTGGCGAGAGCCACCGCCAGCCGTGGACTGACCGGGCCCGTCGGCTGAAGTATGTCCGTCACTTCTGAAGAATAGATCCACGCTGCACCGCTGATCGCAAAGCCCGGCCCGGGCCCGCGAACGCGGAACCGGGCCAGGGCGGAGTGTGTTGCCAGCGGTGATCCGCCGGGTGCCACGCTTCAGGCCACGGCGGGGGCGACAAGGGGGGAGGTAAGCCGGTAGGCCCGGACGCGCACCACCACCAGGCGGCACACCACCTGAGTGACGGACATCAGCAGCAGCGCGGCGGTCCAGGCGGCGGCGCCGGTGATCAGGTTGTCGCGGCTGAACTGCGCAATGGTGTGAGCGCCGCTGTGCTCGGCCCAGTACACGAAGGTCGAGCGCGCACCCATGCCCAGCACCCACAGAAGGGCGGCCAGCCACCCGGCTTTGGAGTACGCGGCGCCGTCCTCGGTCAGGCTGACGCGGGTGGCCAGTCCACTGGCCAGTCCGAGCACTATGCCCATCGTGACGCCGAAGAGGTCCAGCTGGACGTCGTGGCCCTCGGTCGGGAAGGAATGAAGATAGTGCGCGGCCGCGGCGCTGACGGACACCAGCGGCAGCAGGAGCGTGCGGGGCGTCAGACGGCCGCCGCGCATCTGCGGAATCACCAGGAGGATCAGGGCGGCGGAGATGAGGTAGTCAGTCGTCGTCATGGGGAAGAGCTTGCCGCCCTCGGCGCCGCACGGCCTCGGCCCGCGGGTTGACTCCTGGTTTGATACCTGGCGTCAACCCACGGGTTGACGCACCAGACCGCCCGGGTTACGTCAGCCCGTGGCCGAGCAAGTTGAGCCCGCGGGCCGGGCCGTCCGCCCGTGGCACCGGCACCGGGAGCCGTCCCCGTGGCCGTACCGTCCCCGCGATCACCCGTCCGGAGTCGCGCAGTTCGGCCTCTGGACCCTACGCGGAGTGGCGCGACAAGCTCGCCGCCGTCGCCAGTTACGGCACCCGCGGCGGCAACCGGGCCGTCGCCCAGCTGCGCGGTGTGCTCCAAGGGCTGCACATGCGCATCATCGACCAGAACCTCGAGCTGGTCGTCACCGACGCCGACGTCGACGAGGACGAGCAACTCACGGACGTCGCCGCCACCTTGCAGCCGTTCACCGGGCAGGTACGACCGGTGGACGCCCAGCTGACCGAGCTCCTCACCGACGACCAGCAGTAATCGGCGATCAGCAGCCGCCTGGCGCCAGTCGGGCAGAGCCCGGATGCGTCGGCCTCGATCCGGGCTCAGGGTGGCCGGTCCGATGCCGTCCATCAGGAGGTTCAGCAGGCGGCCGGCCTGAGCTTCGCGCTCGGGTCGGGGGGCCACGGTGAAGAAAGAACAGCCGAAGCGTAGTAACTGCAGCATCTTGTCGAAGATGATCCGGTCGCCAATGCGCGGCGGTGGCAGCCGAGCGGATGGTGCGGGTGGAACTCGGGCCGCTCGGGCAGCAGCGCCTGGAATTGGTCCCAGAGTGGTTCGGTCAGCCATGAGGGCAGCGTGGGCACGGGTCTCCCAGTGATCACAGAGCGCCGCCACTCCATGATCACCAGATCTTTAAGTCACGACTTGTGGGTGGATCAGTGGTCGGCTGGAGGGGTGGGCCGGTGGCGCCGGGCCATCGGGGCAGTGGCGGCTGAGGCCGTCCCACTCGATCCGAACGGGCACGGCGTACGGAAGAGGAGTCCCCAGACCAGGGCGCACGGCCACCGCGCGGCGGGAGGCCATGGGCCGGGCCGCGCACGTGACGGGGGAGTTCATCCTCTACCGCGGCCACTCAGGGCCCTTCAGCGGGCTCGTATCCAGTGCAGTCGGCCCGTGCGGGGTGTCGTCGAGGTAGCCGCCCAGATGGTCCGGCCACGACTTGGCACAGGTATCGCGTGCTGCGGGCGGCGGGGAACCGACGTGCTGGTGAAGACAGCCGTGGCGAGGCAGTTTCCGGGCGCCGGGCCGGGGCGTCATTTCAGTTCCATGAGGGTGTCGGCGCGGGCGTAATAGTCGGCCACCGGGAGACAGTTGCGGGTGATCCTGACAAACCCGGCTTCCTCGTAGAGGTGGATGGCGGGAGCCAGCTTGCTGTTCGTGCCGAGGAACAGCCGGGTCCCACCGAGTGCCTGGGCGCGGTCGATCGCTGCGGCTACGAGTTGGCGGCCGATGCCGCGTCCCTGCGCGGCGGGGGCCACGGCCATCTTCGCCAGTTCGAACACGGCGTCCGGGTAGGCCAGCAGTGCGACGCACCCGACGGCGGTGCCGCTGCCCGGCTCGCGCGCCAGGAGCACGTCGCCGCCTGGGCCCACGATGCGGCCGAACGGATCTCCGAGAACCGCCCGGTCCTCTTCCTGCAGCGTGAACAGGCGCGAGATCCACTCCTCATTCAACGCGCGGAACGCGTCGGCATCACACTGTGAGGCGATCGAGGAGACCACGGTCGGGGCAGAGGTGTGCGGCATGAGGCGGGTTTCCTTTCCGGTGCAGCTTCCCGTTAGCAGCCTCCGGTCCCACTCACTCATATGTCCAATACAAGCGATAGCCTCTATCGATAAGTTTGAACTATGGATCAGCGAATCGAGCTCCGCCATCTGCGGTACTTTCTGGCTGTGGCTGAGGAACTCCACTTCGGCCGTGCCGCCCAGCGGCTGAACATTGCCCAGCCAGCCCTGTCCCAGCAGATCAGGCAGCTCGAGAAGATTGTCGGTGTTGAGCTGTTCCGGCGTACCTCCCGAAGCGTCCGCCTCACAGAGGCAGGAGCGACGTTCCAGCCACGGGCGAGGGACCTTCTGGGCCGTCTGGCGGCAGACCTCGACGAGGCCGGCCGTGTCGGGCGCGGCGAGGCCGGCCGCCTGGATGTCGCCTTCATCACCTCCGCCACCGCGATCGTCAGCGAACAGCTCCGTGAATTCTCCCGCCGCCGCCCAGACGTCCAGATCAAGCTGCACGACGGCTTCACCTTCGACGTCCTGGCGGCCCTGGAGCGGGGCACAGCCGACATCGGGATCGTGCGGGATGCTGAGGAACGAGACGACATCGCCCTTTCCCTGCTGACGACGGAACGGTTTGTCGCCGTCATCCCCACAGAACACCCCGCCGCAAGCAGCGACCATGCGGAAGCAACGGCGCTGGCCACTGACCCGCTGATCCTGTTCCCACGTACAGCAGGAGCTCAAGCGTTCGACGTGAACACACAGCCATTGCGGGACGCCGGCATCGACGTCCAGGTCGCGCAAGAGTGCTCGAACTGGCACACCATCATCATGTTCGTCGCCGCCGGCCTTGGCGTCACCATCGCCCCATACAGCGTCACGACGCTGCTCCCCGCAGGCGCCCAACGTCTCGAACTCGACGGGCCTCCCACAGCGAGCCGGATCTTCATGGCCACCCGCCGAGGAGACAACCGTCCCCTCGTGCAAGCCTTCATCGCAGCATCTGAGTCCGTGACAGGTCGTGGCCACGACCGGACCACGAGAACACGTTGACCTGCTGAGCGAGCACCTCCAAGTGCAGGGCCATTGAAGGCGAACCGTGCGTAGCCTTATCCGCCGCACCTGGAGCACCCATGCTGGGATAACAGCCCAAGCCGACCACCGTGAACCGCCCCCATCCGCGCAACTTCTAAGCCGGTCGGGGGCAGGGCCGTCGGCACCGGAGTGGGAGCTGTTCGACGGACCGTGCGCGGCGACGGGCCCCGTAGGCACTGAAAACCGAACTACTCGGTGGTCCCGGCGGAGCCCTTCGGCAAGTCGGGCGGTCAGGCGGCCTGACCGAGGCCGGCAACCGGCCCGGACGCGGGGGTTGATACTGGTGGGCTCGCGACACCGAGCCGGGGCAGCCTCTCACCCAGCCGGGGCCGCGCCGACGGACGCCATGTCGTCCCCCGTGGGATGGCGCCGGGGCCGACGGTGCGGGATGCAGCCTGCGGTTGGCAGGTCGCGCGGAGCGCGTGCCGCCTGGCGGTGAGCGGAGCGAGCCGGTCGACCAATTCGTCGGTTCCCGCGCTGTGCGGCCCGGCTGCAGGAACCGGATCTCAGGCGGCGTCTGCGTACGGCGTCACCCGATCTCGAGTCCGGCACGGGCTGTCAGGGCTGGCGCTGGAGGTCGATAACGACCTTGCCGCGGACGTGTCGGGCTGCCTGGAGCTCGACGGCCGTGCGGATGTCCTCGACAGGGTAGGTCGCTGCAAGGGGTACACGCAGGCGGCCTGCCGCGACAAGGCGCGCGATGTTCTCAAGAGCGTCGGGCGCAACGTTGGCGCCGTTGGCAGCAGGAACGCCGTCGACCTGGCCCGCGATGGTGCAGATGCGGTCATCTGGGACTCCCAGCTCGCGCGCGACGTGCACCGTGTCCGTGCCGTGCAGGTCCAGGGCTGCGGTGACGGCGCCCGCACCGAGGTCGCGGACCCTGTCGGCCAGGCCCTCGCCGTACGCGATCGGTTCGGCCCCGAGACTTCGCAAGTACTCCGCTGACGACGGCGAGCCGGTCCCGATGACGCGCGCACCCGCGATCCGCGCCAGCTGGACTGCGAACACGCCGACCCCGCCGCCCGCGCCGCCGACCAGCACCGTGTCGCCTGGACCGAGGCCAAGGACGTCGAGTGCGGCGGACGCGGTGCTGCCCGCGATCGCAAGCGCGGCGGCGGTACGGTCGTCGACGCCGTCCGGGGTGTGGTGGGCGATGCCGCTGGCGATGTTCCCGTCCGCGTCGAGGACGACATGGTCGGCGACCGCCCGGGACAGGGCCGCCCCGAACACGCGGTCACCGATCACGTAGCCGCTCACGCCGGCACCGACCTGGTCCACGGCTCCGGCGTAGTCGGTCCCGAACCCGCAGGGCAGGCTCAGGCCGAACCGTGCCGCGGTCTCCGCGTCGGCGGTCATGAACCAGTCCATCGGGTTCAACCCGGCCGCCGTCACCCGCACGCGGATCTGTCCATCGCCCGCCTGGGGTTCAGGCACGTCCTTGAGGGCCAGGACCTCCGGGCCGCCGAACGAGTCGAGCAGAACGGCCCTGCTCGCGCCGTCTCGAAGGGCGTCGCCATATTGCTGCATGTCCTACTCGTTTCCTTGTGTTCGTGGAGCCACCCCAAACGGACTATGCTCCGCTTATGGAATCCAGCATAACCGGAGCGTGATCCGTTTGACGAGTTCGAAGCCGCGGGCGACGAGGGCCGACGCCGCCCGCAACCGCGATCAGCTGCTTGAGGTCGCGACACGCGTGCTCGCCTCGCCCGACGGCGAGACATCCCTGCGAGCTATCGCCCGCGAGGCCGGTGTGGGTATCGGAACGCTCTACCGCCACTTCCCTACGCGCGAGTCCCTTGTGGAGGCCGTCTACCGCGACCAAGTCGGCCGCCTCACGAACGGCGCTCGGGGCTTGCTCGCCAGCGAGGCTCCGGCCGTTGCGATGCGACGCTGGATGGACCTCTTCGGTGACTGGGTCGCGACGAAGAACGGCATGCTCGACACCCTGCCGGCCCTGATCGAGTCGGGCGCTGTCGGCCACGCCCAAACCAGGGACGAGCTCCTGAATGCGATATCGGCGATCCTCGACGCGGGCCGCGCAGCCGGAGACCTGCGGCCCGACGTCACTGCCGAAGAGATCGCAGCCGGCCTGATCGGGATCTTCACCGTCGCGCACCAGTCTGGCCACGTGGTCACAGCCGATCGCCTCCTGGACATCCTGCTGGATGGCCTTCGACCGCAGAGGCACCCGTGAGGACCAGCCGAACGACGGCGGCTGCCAGGGCTGAGCCATACGGGCTCTGTCTCTTGCCAGGCCCCTGTCCTGTCGGCACACCCCTCGACCACTTGGGTATTCCGCAAGTCTCAACAGCCGCACTTGCCAGTACACCTGACCAGCGAAGACCTGGAGAACGTCCTCCAGCACGTCTGGGTCACCGGCCCCGGCACCGCCCAACCCGGCGAACTCCTTGCCGGCGACACCACCCCGCTCACCCGCGAGCAGCAGGACTCGTCACGGGCGCCGGAAGCGGCATCGGCCGGGCGACGGCGATCGAACTGGCCCGGCAGGGCGCCGCCGTCACGGTCACGGACATCGACGAGGCCACCGCCGCCGAGACCACCGAATTGATCAGGAAGGACGGCGGACAGGCCCAGGCCCTCCCCGTCGACATCGCCGACGAGGACGCGGTACGCACAGCCGTCGAGCGTACGGTCGAGACATACGGCGGCCTCGACTTCGCCGTGAACAACGCCGGCCTGGACTCGCACCACCGCAGGCTCGACCAGATGACCGCGGAGTGCCGCTGCGGCGCCTACAACGGCATCGTCTCGGCGATCAAGGAGGTCGCGAAGTGAAAGTCGTTCTCCTACCTCAGCGCTCCCGACACGGCCACGGTGCTGCGCACGATCGCGGACAGGTCGGCGTGAAGGTACTGTCCGGCGCTCGTGCCGGTTGTGGACGACTGCCCGGGGTGTAGACCGTCTGTCAGCGTGCGACATCGAGGTGAGCGAAGACGAGCCGGGCCCGCAGGAGCGACCTGGCGTGCCGTGCGTGCGGGCGGAGCATGATGAGGATCCGCCACAACACACGCCACACTTCGCCGACTGCAGAACGGGCCTTCGATGTCTCCTGTGGTCCTGCGCAACCCTCGACGGGAGGACAAGGAACAGGGCATTGGGCCAGTGGCGCAGACCAACGGCACTTCAACACGCAGAACTTGACAGGGAACGCACCTGGTCCGACCACACCACCCACGCCATCCACGAGGACCAGACCCTTCGGATCGAGCGGGTGCACGAAGCCGGCCCCCGCGACACCGCCTGGACCGTGGCCGCCTACGAGACACCCGTCTCCGAGCGCATGTGGCAACTCACCGCGACCGGAACCACACCCGAACCCGTACTCCAGACCCTGCTCACCCATCTCGCCGACGGCGACGCCTCGGACACCGCCCTCGGCAGCCCCATCACCGACAAGACCGTCACCGCCGCCACCAAACCCCTCACGGACGCCGGCTGGACGCACACCGTCGACGGACGCTGGATCCGGTGGACGAATCCCTCCGAGGACGCCGGAGTACAGTTCGACGCCTTCGCCGCCCAGAACCCCAACAGCCCCCTCGACACCTGGACCATCTGGGCCGGCACCGACGTCAACAACACCACCTGGGCCATCCGGGCCTCCGTCTACACCCCGGCCGCTCTCCTCGCTGACCTCACCGAGGAACTCGCCCACGGAACCGGCACACGCCAGGTCCAGCCAGGCCGCGAGCCCAGGACCCGTCTCGCCACCAGTGCGCCGGCGACTCCGGCGGTCACGACCGGCCATCCCGCCAGCCGATCACGCTGATCATCGGCTCGCACGAGCGGGGCAACATAGCGCTGGATCGCCGGTTGGCCAAACCGGCGATCCCGCGGACCATAGATAGTCCACCGCCATCACCTGCCCGGACGTCGAAAGGCACCGCCCACGACCGACCCGACTCGAAGCGCAATCCACCAGGTGCCGTGCAGCGGCAGCCGTTCACGCCGCCGCGTAGCTCGCCCGGAACAGATCCTGGGCCCGCTCCACGTCCCTCGGCGTACGGAGCTGGACCTCCAGGTCGCCCGTCCCGTGGTGACCGAGACCGGACACGTCCCGGGTGAAACCCGGAACGAGGTCGACGTCCTTCGGGTCGACCTTCAGGTAGACCAGCAGCTTGCTCCGCTGCGGCGGGCACAGGCAGGCAAAATTCCGCAGCCGCTGATACGCCCGGTACTGCTTGCGCTCCACCCAGTTCACACCGTCCCCGAGCCCGAGCAGCACCTCGTCGACCGCACCCGCCAACTCCATCATCGCCGCGCCCTGGACACCGGCCGCTGCCTGGGCAACAGACCGGCGCCGCGCCCGGCGAGCCACCTGTATGCCGCCGCTCACGCAGGCCACGGTCTCAAGGCCGAGCAGGTCGCTGCCGAAGAGCCGGTAGCGGACCAGGTCGATCGAGCGCCGGTGCTCACGCACGGCGTGCACGTCGTAGCGGGTGAAGTCGCCGGCTATGCAGATCAGGCGCGGACCGCTCCACAGGACCTGGGACGCGGCCGTCACCCCGAGCCGGTCGCGGACCAGGTGCTCGAACTCAGCACAGTGGTCCATCAGCCAGGCCAGGTAGAACAGGCCCTGATTGATCACGCCGGCATCCGTGCCGCGCTTGTACTCGACGATGACCGGCGAGCCGTTCTCGTCCAGCCCGAGCGAGTCGATCCGGCCCCCGTGTACCGGCCCGGTGCCGTACTCGCTCGCCAGGAAGCGGACCCCCAGCAGCGTCTCCATGTGTGCTTCGACGAGACCCTGCACATCGGCCTCAATCTCAGCAAGACGCGGCATGACCTCGGTCATGCCTCTGCTCGTCGTGTCCGTGCGGAACAATTTCAGGCCCGACACCTTCCCCTCCTCGGCTCGGAGTTCATCAACGCCGAGGAGGTGCGGGATTGTTTCCGCACGTGGCTTCGGGGGAGTGAAGATAGTGTGAGCCTCCGTACGGCCCGACCGGAGAGCGCTCGCATCCCCCGATCACCAGGAGTCTGCGATTCCCCCATGCGTCCCCCGGGACCCGGGGGACAGCGCCCGGAAGCTGCGCTTACGCAGGTCAGCCCCCGTAGCTCAGTGGATAGAGCACGTGCCTTCTAAGCGCCTGCTCTGAATTCTTGCACCCGTAGCCCCGACTTCGACACCGCCCACATCGCCGAGTCCGGCACGCAGGACAAGGTTGCCCAAGCTAAGGGCGGGATCGCCGAAGCCCTACCCGCCAAGGGGCTCACCGTCCTCAACGCCCCCCATTTCACGGCCGTGACCAAACGCGCCGACGCCCGCGTCATCGCCTACGGCTTGGACGCACCGTCGGCATCCGTGTCACCGAGATCGCCCTCAAGGGCCAGGGCTGGCCCTTCCTACGCGGGCGTCTCCGAGGAAGCGGTCTCTTCCTGATCGCCGTCATCTGGTGAGGTGGCAGCCTTTACAACCGCCCCCAGGAGGTCGGTGATGGTGTTTCGATATGCCTCCGCAAGTTCGGCAAGCATTTCGATAACAGCGGCCGTGTCGGGTTCGTCGACATCGACATCGGCGTCCGCCGAGATCTCCATCTCGTCTCTCCGCTGGAGGGCTGCTGCTCTATTTGGCGAGTGGGCCGCATACCGCAAGATAGCCGACTCCTGCTCGGTGAGATCGCGGCCGAATCTGTTCAGCCACTCTGCCTCGTCTTCCGGTCCTTCGTCGGTCGTCAGGTCGACCAGGATGGCCAAGACGTTGTGGTGAATCTCGTGCAGCCGCGCTGGCACGGTAGGCGGCGACCAACTGTCGTTTCCCGGTTCAGGTAGCGCATCGAGGGTCGCAGCCAGTTTCGCCGCGTATGGGGGCGGCCATCCGGAGGGCCACGAGGACCGGGCCTGCCAGATTCGCAGGATCGCGTCCCGTGCCTCAGAAGCGCGGGCTGCGGCGTCCGGCGCGTTCCGCTCACGCGCCTGATCTGCTTCCGTCACGAGGCGAGCTGTGTGGTGTGCGAGCCACCGGACCAGAGTGCTGTTGGTGTGCTCGTCGCCGAACTCGGCCAGGATGCGTTCGCCCAGCTCAGCGACGGAGTCCACTGGCAGCGAGGTTTCCGGTGGCGTCGAGGACATAGATGCGGCTGACGGGGATCCGGTACCCGTCTCGTCGTTGTCCAGTTCGGCGCCGTGCAATCTGAACCTCCGTGATCAGGCTTTTTCCTGTGGCAGCGAGATACTGCAGCAATGTGTCCCGCCTGACGTGGACACGGTAGCCAGATGAGACGAGCGTAGATTCTGGGTCACGTCCCGGGTCAGGGTCAGCCCATTGCTGAGCCTGCGCCACGGTGCCTCCGGCGTGCGCTGTCAGCGTTAGATGGGCGGCGTCGACTACCGTGCGGCTCTGAATCCTGAATGCATTCCCTGGCAGGGGAATTTCACGACGCAGCTCGTAGGCATATACATCGTGCCGGTCAAGGTATTCCGCGGGCTCGTAAGGACGCAGGATCCATCCGCTGAGGTGAAAGACACCTTCGTCGACTTCGAATTCTTCCTCTTCTTCGTCGGGCAGCTTCCAGTCTGTCGGATTGGAGGCCGAGGCGAGGGCGCGCTGCAGGTCGGCGGAATGGTGAGGATCCACAAGGGCCGAAGCCACGCTCACCGTCTCGAGGGTGCCGGAATCCTGGAGTCGTACACTCGCCGCCACACGGATCATGTCCGATACACCTCCTACCCCGTCGTCGATGGTTAGCCCGAGGGCACGATCGAAGTCAGCGAGCGATGCAGTATCCCAGGTGACGGACCGCGCCCGGGGCAGAAGAAACTCCGGATCGGCCGGGACCGGTGTCCCGAGGTCTGCGAGCCAGCCGGTCGGGGCCGGGAGGTGTGGCAGCAGCCAGTCCTCCCAGGAGTCATCTTGTTCATGTGCCAGGGTTCCGGCACGGACCGGACGGCCTTCGTCAGCTAGGTGCCCGCCTGTGGCCATCATGGCGTGATACTCGATGTAGAGTTGGAGACTCTCCTCGCGAGGAATGCTTCCGTGCCTGTGACCGGTGCGTTCGTAGGAGCGCTCGTCGCGCAGCTCTCGGACATCGGTCCACCAATCGTCCGTGCTCAAACCCCATCGGTCGATGATGAATTCCTCGGCGGTCTCGGCGATGGCGTCCACCTCGACGTCGAAGACCTCGGCCAGTGGCCCGTACCAATAGGGGATGGTGTCCATGGAATCGAAGTCGTAGCGACCGTTGCGGGAGGTTCTGTCGCGTCGCGCGTAACTGCGTCCGTAGTCCACGAACCAACTGGAGGGCTGGTTGGCCAGGCGAAGCATCTCGACCTGCGTGGGATCGGCGTCGGCTGCTGCCGCAACCGCCAGGCCAATGCGACGCGCCAGTTCACGGATCTGTGCATGAGGGAACACTCGATCAGTAGCGACGCGCATGAACTCACGGAAGTACGCCGCAAGAATATTGGGACGTTCCACTGCCACCCGCTCAAGTGCCGCAAGAAGTGCGACGATCGCCGAGAAGCTGTAGAACTGCAGGCTCGCGTCCCGGAAGGTTCCCGGCTCATTGTCGTCCAAGCGTCGCATGAGGTCCGCTACAAGCGACTCGGCGTCAGCAGCGGAGGAGACGCCCAGTAGTTCGCGAGTGGAATGCGCCGCACGCCAGCGTAGTTCCCGCTGAGGGTGTCCGAAGGTGCTCCAGAGCAGCAGGGAAACGGCCGTCGCCGCGCTCTTCCGTTCGGCGGCTACGGTGTCGGGCGGAACACGGTCGTCGAGGAGCCCTAGAAGGGCCGATCCGGCATCGACGGTGGGGCACAGATGTCCAAGGAGGGCTGCGACGCTCCGCCATCCGTAGGCCCGCAGCCCCTGCCGTGCCTCCGGCAGGGCGGCCAGAGCGGCGTGCCGGATGGCCAAGTCGTCTCCGAAGACCCTTAGTTGTTCGATCGTGCTCTGAGTGTCATGCCCCCAGAGCACCTCGGTGAAGAGTCGACTAATTAGGTCGGGAAGCCTTGCAGCCGCCCATGTCGCTACCGCTGGTGTAGAACTCCAGCGGCGGACGTGGTCGGACAGGACCGCTAGCGCGTCGTTCGTGTCCAGGTTCGGCAGCGACGCGACAACTGTCAGAGCGTCCAGGCGCTGTCTGTAGGGGGTGTACTGGAGAACCGCCGTAATGAATCCACGCAGTTCTTCGCCGTAGACACGAGCGTCGGTCAGTGTTCGCACGTCCTCTGCCATCGACACCCAACTGCGAGACGTGGCCCCGGACAGCAAGGCTTGAACCTCGGGAGCGTGACGCTCACTACCGCCCCAGTCTCTGCTGGAAGCCTGGCCAATGACCGAACCTTCCTGTACATCTCCGAGCCGAATTACAGCTTCGAGCGCCTGCCGGATGCTGCTCCCGTGCCCCATCTGCTCGGCAGCGTCGACAAGGTGCCGCGCCCTTGCCGGCTGATCGCGTGCGGGAACACGACGCCGCACCCATTCCGCCGCTCTCAACAGGACACGGCGGCACTCCTGCCTTTCCGTAGCACCGCTCGCCGCCAGCCTTTTGGCGACGTTGATCTGCAGAAGCCAACGACCTCCGTCGTCGGCGATCAAGTGGTCCAGGAAGAGAAGCTGCTGCGAGGGGATCTCTCCGTTGTGAACTGCACCGGTCAGTGCGGCAGGCAAGGTGGACGAGAGCCCGATGCGGTCCTGGTCATCCCATCTGCTGGCAGCCGCAAGGCCGGTGAAGGGGTCCAGGCGAGCCGCCGCGCCGGCGATCTTCGCATAGGGAATCTCGGCGGCTTCACTCACGTGCGGGGCCATCAGTTCCGCGGCTCGAACGAGACGCGCGGCGGTATGAGTCGGATCAAGACCGGAGTTGTCGGCGCGGTGGGCGAGGTCTACGTGGACCTCCAGGAGACGGGCCGCGTCGTCGTTAACTCCGGTCGCTGCTTCCACAGCCTGGTCGAAGAGATGTCTTCCCAGATCTACATCCACTTTCGCTCCCAGCTCCGCCAAACGAGCAAGGAGGTCAAGGCGTTCCTGTGCTGGATAGTCGTTGCTGTTGACGTAGTCGGCCGCCCTCGTGCACAGGTCGGCTGCCATGCCCTTGAGATGCGAGTGTGGCAGGAGTAGGGCCGCCAGTTCCATCCAGAGTTCAGGCGCACCGTCACGACGGATGGCCTCGGCGGCCCCGGCCAGACGATCGACGGCCTCCTGTGCCACTTGGGTGTCCAGGGCGGCGGAGGCCACTAGGCTTGCCCAGGCCGGATAGGACCTGTCGTACGTGAACCACCGGCGCGTGGCGCGCTCCATACGTGCGGCGATTCCTCGATCACAAAACGTGAGGACCTCTTCGGCGTCCGCTTGCCCCAAGGACGCGCGTGCAGCCAGCACGGCGGCTGCGGCGATGGCCTTCACGAGTTGGAGCCATTCATCGCGTTCGCGCGCCCGGGGGTCGGTGGTGCGACCCGTTTCATCGGTGCGTGACTGCAGTGTGGCGGGAACGAGCGCGGCGACGTCCATGTCGTTGCCGCTGAGCACTGCGTCTGCGGCATGGCAGCGCAGAAGCACAGTGCCTGGCTCCGTGGATCCCGCGTAGTTCGAAATACCGCTGGGCAGCGCCGTGGACCAGCGTTTGGCCAGGTCGGCAGTCAGCTGACGGTCGCCGTGCCGGAGCGCCTCGTCGAGCACTCGTGACTGCACTGGCAGAGGCTCGGCAGGCAGGTCCAACAGCAACGCGGCAAGTACTTCGTCGACCCACTCCGCGTCCGGCTCATCGGAAGGCGATACGACAACGGTGAAGACGCGTGCCTGCGCCTCCGCCGGAACCCGGTACCTTTTCAACAACCGTCGTACGACGGCAGGATCGACATCATCCGCGAGGCGTTCTGCCAGTGCCACTGCGGCCTCCAGCACGAGGTCACCGGGGCGCCATCGCCGCAGTTCTCTCAGCGCGGCCCTGACTCCGTCAAGTCGGTAGCACGCCTCCGCTGCCGCGGCAACGTCGTCCGGCGTGACATCCCAGTGCTTGCCCTCCCCGTTCCGCTGAGCCATCCAGCGACGCAGCCAGCCCCCGGCGCTCTCAAGGTCAGCCCGGGCCACGTCGTGCCGTTCGGGAGTACGGGACAGCACCGCAGCCGTTTGGAGGAACACCGGGGCGAGCCAAGATCCGCTCGGTGTGCGCAGTACGTGGGCTCGCAGGAGGTCCGGGTCCGTATAGCGGGCGACCAGCTCCAGATGTGACTCGGTCAGGCGCGACAGCGTGTCGAAACGGGACGCCGTATCGCAGCCTCGAACGGCCAGTCGTACGGCGGCTGCCGCGTCGGCCGTTTGTGCTGCGGCTCGCACAGCCAGGTCCAGACGTCGGCCCTGGACCTCCTCTCGGCGAAAACCGTCCGTAATGCCGACAGGAGTGGCTTCTTCCAGGACAAGTTGCAGCAGTTCCTCCAGGCGGCCCGACGCTGCCAGATGGTCGGCCACGTGCGCTGCAGCGTCCACGTCGGTCGCCCGCGCAGCGAGACACAGATCCGCCAGTCGGCTGTGTGCCGCGATCACTTCGGAGGGATCCACGCAGTCCCTGACGTGCGTTTCGAAGTCTTCGTCCCGGAACTGGATTGAGTCGTCGACGACCTGGACTCCGGGGGTGAGTCCCGCTGCGAAGTTCCTGACGGCCGGCAGGTCGACGTCGAGAGCGGTGGCAAGTGTCTGAAGCGGCACTGGGCGGGAAAGCGCCAGCATCAACGCGAGCCACCGTAGACCACCGGCGTCCGCTCCGCCCACATGCAGAGCCGAGTCGATGAGATCGTCGAATACCGCCTTGGGGGTCCGCTCCGATTTCGCCAGTAGCGTGGACATGTCCCAGGCATGCTCGGCGGCTTGCTGAAGGACGTAGAACTGGGCTCTGGGATTCCCTTGAGTCCTGTCGTGGAAAGCGTGGGCGTCCTCCTCGGAGGCGTCCGGCCGGTGCCGACGCAAGTGCGCCGCAGACGTGGGAGCGTCGAACGCTGCGAGCGGAACCTCCTCGGCCGCCGTCGTCGCCCCCAGCGAACCGACACGATGGCTGCGGGCGGTGAGCACCACGGCGACTCGCTGGGGCAGTGCCAGGCGGACCAGCTCCGACAGAAAGGAGCGATTTCCGCATTCCCGAGCCGCTGTCGCGGCGTTGTCAGCAGCGTCGACGGCCAAGACCACCACGGCGTTCCGCGGGAGGCCGGCGACAGCTCCGTCAAGCGTGCGGCGGAGCCGCCGCCAAAGGTCCTCCTGCCGCTGCGAGACCGGAATAAGCAGCGGAGTTCCGCACAACTGCGCCAGTTCGTTAACCACTTGGGTGACGAACCGCTCCGGCGTGTGCCGCTCTTCACCTGCACTCAAATAGTCTCCGCCGCCGTAGCAGTCGAAGTGGACGACCTGGGATCCCACCGGCAGGTGGTCATTCATCTGACGGATCGCCGTGGTCTTCCCAGCCCCGGCATCTCCGTGAGCCACCACGAGTCGTCCCGGATGCCTCATGACGGCCTCTGCGATGGAACGGGCACCGGGCGCGGGGAGTGGATCGGCAACTTCCGTGAACCGAGCAGGTGCCGGGTACAGATCCAGCAGTTCGGGTGCCCCTAGTTCCGCAAGGACGTCGCTTGCCGCCACTCCCTTGCGGTTGCTGTCTGGCAGAGCCTGCGCACGGACGAGATGGAACAGCTTCAGGGCCGAGTCGTGGCCCTTGCCCGGTGTCAGCTCAGCCGCTCCGGACTGAACCGCGCGGGCCAGTGCGGCCCTGTCCATGGCGCCCGTCTGCGACAGATCAAGAGCGCCCATGAACGCGCAGAACTGCTGGCTGCTCAGCCGAGCACCTACCGCCTCAGACAGTGACCGGAGAGTCGCAGCCTGCTCGGCAGGGAGCGCAGCGAGAAGAGCCCGGGTCTGGACCGCCTGCCCTTGGTCTGCAACCCACGCCGCCGCAGCCACTACAGAGGAGACCACCTCGGGCGCGGCCGACTGGTTGCTGACCAACGCGATACGGGCTCTGGACGCGACATCAACCCCATGGTCGTCCACAAGCCGTCGATAGGCAGCCGCCAGATCCGCGATGACGGATCGTGCTGGCGTCGTAGTGCCGTTGGCGCGATACCGCACGCTCTTCTTGCAGAGCCTTGCCGTTGTCCATTCGGTGTCCGGGTGACGCGAGCTGTACTTCAGCTGCGACAGGACAAGGACGTCTGCCGAAGCGGCATCGTCGCCCCCCAGATACTCGGCAACGTCCACCGTCTCGTACTCGTCGTCTGGATCATCGACGTGGGCAAGACCTTCGAGTGTGACACGCCGGAGAATGGTGCCCGGCTCAACCAGTTTCAGCGCCCGGCTCGCCGCCCACCAGAAGTGGAAATCGTCTCCGGCATTCGACTCCGGCGCACCCACCCTGCCTCCCCCTTAGCGCTGCGCCAGTCGAGACGACCGACGCTGGGGACACAGAATATCCCCGAGATCCCGGGCCGATCCCCAACTGTTGAAGCACCGTTGCACGGTTCGACCGACTGGGGCGCTCCCAGCGCCTGTTCGGGCCGATGCGCGTGCCGCGCCTACGGAGAGATCATCGCGAGCCGAATGCCGGACGCCGAAGAGCATGATCGCTTGTACCACCTCGCGGGAGGCGATCCATCTACATGTAGAAGGCGTACCGGGCTTCAGGTTCGTAGGTATCCGGAAGATCTCGGAGGATGGTGCCGACTTCGCCAGCGAACCGAACCGTGACTGGTAGACGCTCGGCGAAGCGAGCGGAATTCCAGTTCATCTTCGTCAGCAGCAGGACCTCGCGGAGCAGGTCCCGCGCACTGGAGTCCCCTACGTGGTCAGTGATCTGGACGGGCGCCGGCACATGACCGTGCGGGTACCGGCCGAGCGATGGCACGTAGCCCGTGGTGTAAAGGTAGCGACGGTCACCGAGGCTGACGCACGTGCCGCGAGGCGGAGGATATTCGCCGTGGCGCATCATCCGTACGCCGGTGGAAGGCGCCAGGGCCACCAAGTCGTACTCGTAGCCGCTGAGTGCGTCCTCAAAGCCCGCGCGTTCCGCAGGGAAAAACCGCGACTGCTTGTGGATGACGATGCGCCGCGGAGTACGTCCCATGGTCTGTTTGTAGCGACCGATGACTTCGGAGATCAACCGCGACGCCTCATCCGCAGGCAGGTGGGGCCACTTACCCTTCCACTCAAACGGGCTGCCCCGCAGCACGAACGCCTCTCCGTTCTCAGCAAACGCTTGGGCAACGCTCGTACGCATCGTGGATCTCTCGCCATGAGGGCGATAGAACGTGACTCCCAGATGGCACGTCCCCTCGGCCAGGCCCACCGGGGTCCAGGGGAAACCGCCAGCCTTGAAGTAGATCGCAGTGAACAGGTTCCACGCGAGGTCGGCTGGGTGTTCGAGGTCGGAGGTATGCGCGTTCAGATCCGACTCGATCGTCTCCTGCTGGAGCAACTGCGTGCGTAGGCCCCGTTGCATCGCCCGGGCCTTGATTCCGGCACGCAGATTCCACACCGTCTCCACCCCACGGTTTCGCTGGTGTACCGCCCAGTACCGCCTGGTGATCTCGGACGGCAGCGTGATGAACACGACCGCGGGAGGGGCATCGAGGCCGGCAAGCTTGCCCAGCCGGTCGTCGATGATATCCAGGAGCTGGTTGAAACCTTCGAGCTTTCTGAGCCGGTCCGCGGTCACGGCGCGGATCTCAGCAGCGGTGATCTTTGCTTCCGGGCCGTCGGTACGCAGCCGAGAGGCGAACGGACCATCCGGTTGGAAGCCGCAGAAGGGGTGATGCTCGTTGTCGCCGTCGATCCCCTCGGCCGCCCGCGACAACCACGTCCGGGCCTTGGCGATGGATTCGGCGGTGCCGATGAATCCAGCGGTCACCGCAGCGGGATGGTTCGGCTGGTCGCGTGACCAAGGGCCTGCCGCGGGGATGCCGACCTTGGGGTCGATGTGTGTCAATCCGTCGGCGAAGGCGAGTGCCGGCTCGCCGATCCATTCAACGCCCAGATTGAGCGGCTTGAGCGCGAGGCTCATCGGTCGTCCTCCTTGTGCTCGGCACCCCAGTCCCACTCCGCGTCGTCGACTTCCCACGCACTGGCGAGAGCGTCGATGACGTCGTCTTCGTCCCCACTGTCGAGCATGGTGACGGGGTTGAAGCGGTTGTCGTCGATCAGCGGCCACTTGGCATCGATCTGTGGGAAGTCGCCGTCGATCGCGATCCGTTGACGGCCGACTTCGAAGACGACCCTCGCGCGGCCATCAAGCAGGAAGTAGCGGAAGAAGTGGACGGCGTCGAAGTAACCTTCGTTGTACATACGGGATTTACGCTTCGTAACCTTGCGGCCCACCCTGCGCGGGTCCAGCGGCTCTTTCCCGTCCTTTGTGAGATGGAACTCGGGCCGGATGGTCAGGCCCCACATTCCCGTGGCGAACTCCTCGAAGCGAAGCTGCGCCGCGAGATGCCACCACACATCGCGCGGGTTTCCGGCACGCTCGCCTTCCTGGCGTACGACCTTCTTGGCGGACTGGTTCCTGCCTGTCTTGGTCTTGGCCTCCACTCTCCGGGTGACCGTCTCATGGTCCGCCAGGAAGTAGTAGCGTCCGTGATCGCGGTCGTACTGTATGCCCCGCTTCCGCAGGGCCATACGAAGCGCCGAGTTCAGCAGCCACACGTAGAGGTTCCGGTCCTGCGACCCCAGCAGCTCCGCCGCATCCAGGCATTGAGCACTTTCGGGCTTAACGACCTGTTTGAACGGCCCACGTACATCAGCAAGGTCGTGAAACCCCCATACCTGACCATTGGCCAGAACGAACGGAAGAACCTGACCGCGTATTGGCCGGGGCAGCCGTTCGATGACTTCCATGGAAGTCCTGAACCGTGATTCTGCCCTCCAGACCGAGCCCGGAAGTTCCGAGACGGGCAGCAATGACACATCCACCGAGTCCGTCTCGAACGGTGCGGGCGGTACACGGAGATCCTTCGCCGCCATCCTCGCCTCGTGGTCCGCCTTGTACTTGGCGAGCACCTCGACCGAGTAGACCCTCGGGTTGCCGTCCACGATCGCATGGTGGTTCCCACAGAAGAGGGTGAGGTTCTCCACCGCATCCGGGTCCTCCGAGAGGGGCGCCTCCCTTGAGCGCGGCCCCTGCCTTCCGACACCGACGAGATGCGCACGCTGAGCCAGCGTTACAGGTCTCTCACCGGAAGCCTCCTGATACGTCACGGGGCTCGAACACCCCGGGAACGCACACTGGTTCCCGGACAGTGCGAACAGGCGGTTGGTAACCGGCGCCGGAATCTCCTTGCGGCTGCTTGATGCCATGGACCGACTCTATGCCGGGGCACTGACAGCGCCGGTTCCGAACCTGTGGCGGACAGCTCCCACCCCCGTTACCGCTCAGCTCGTCGCAACGGCCCAGAAGGGGTTCACCCGTTCAGATGCGGCTTGAGCTCCTCCGGCGTCGGCTCACGCGTATCCGGCATCCTCGCCAGCCGGGTCAAAGGGTCCGTCGTCCGCACATAACCGCGCGCCCACGTCAACCAGCGTCGGGCGGAGTCCAGAGCCGATTCGTCCGCGCCACCGCCCAGTTCGCCAAGGCGACGTTCCATGGCGTCGCAGTACTGGCTCAGCGCAGCGGCCGCCCGCCATCGTCCTGCTTCCTCCCGAAGCACCTCGGCCAGTTGATCCTGTACTGCTTGCTTCCTGGCCTCCTCCATGGCTGCCTGCCAACGGATCTGACGTTCCGCCTTTGCTCGCTCCTCACCTGCCCGACGCTGGGCGTCGTGCGCAGCCCGCACCTTGATCTCCCCGAGGATCACGCCCGGGGAGTCCTCCAACGTCCCGCTCTTCCGATCGCGCCAGCGGCCGGCACGACTGGTGCGGCCGTGATCAAGCTCTACGACGAGGCGTGCGGCACGCTCCGGGTTGGTGGACTGCGGGAACTCCTGCTTGACGCTGACTCTGCCGGCGAAGCCGTCGACGACCACGCTCCCACCGTCCTCCCTCGGCGAGTAGTAGGCCCGGCATTCCTGTACGCCGTACCCTCGCCGCACCGCCTCGGCTGCCAGCGCCTGCAGAAGCAGAAGCAGAAGTGCACGGCGCCGAAGCGCAGGAGGCATCACGAGCCGCTCCTCCGCGTCTCTGAGCTCGGCCACGACCGGCTGAGGAGAAGTCAGCCGCGTGGGAACCGGAACCACCGAGGTGTCGCCCGCCGGCTTCCGGCTCTGTGAGTTGGAATGTGGTCCCTCTGCGAGGTACAGCTCCCACCCACCCGCCCCGAGGCGAACCTTCTCGATCCGTTTGCCGGGAGGTTCCAGTCCGTGCCGCTTCGCATAGTCGATGACCTTCCGCCACTCGGCGAACAGGTCTTCATCCGCGACGCGGACACGCCCCTCAGTGAGCAGCCGCTCGACCAACTCCGTGGCCTGGGCTCGTCGCGCACGAGCGACGAGCCGTTCGGCGTAGGACACGGAGCTACGCCGACGCCCAGCAGGTCCGGCGGATGCCGCCTGGTCGCCCCCTTCAACCGACGTCGGCTCATCAGGACGATGACCGCGGCGAAGGTAGTAGCGACCATCCTCGGTGACCTCCACGAGCGCTTCCCCACCGCCCCGACTGATCTTTAACAACCCTCGATCACGCAATGCGTAAGCCGACCGCCAATCTCCCGGCGCCCAGGTTGCGGGATGCTCATCACCGGCCGCGAGCCGTTCGAGCAGTGAGCGTTGCCGTTCATTTGGGTCAGACCGTCGATCCACGATCACCAATCCACAGCGCACCCGCATGCCCTGTACAGAGCCGAAAGAGTGGCTCCTGCTCGTGGGAGTTCCCTGGGACTTTTCTGGGACTTCCGGCTGCATCAGCCAGCACGAGCGTGAAACAACCGAAAGGGCATTCATGCAGGTCAACGACCTACGAAGGCAAGACCCCGCAGGTCACCGCCTTCACTGATCTCTTCCGCGACATCTGATCGGCAAGACCCGCCGACTCCGCATTGAGCGTCACCAGCCCTCGGCGTCGCATCGCCACTCGCAGCCTGGACGCCACCTGACCTGACCAACACATGCCTGACACCCCATCAGAACGAGAGTCAAATGAGCGTCGAGATAGTCCTTCTCAAGCGGTTCAAGGACCGCCACGCACTCCACATGATGCGTCACCGGAACCAGGCCCGCCGAATCACCGAGGTATCAGCGCCCTCAGCACCAGCCGGAGAAATCCGTCGACCGGTACGTCCATGGCGAGGATCATGGCGGGATGGCTGCGTACTTGTATGACCGGCCGGTGACGGAACACGAGTACCGCCAGCGCATCCGGCGGCACCGTCCCAGCTCACTGCTGCCACTGATCGCCGCGGCGGCGGCCCGCTACAGCACGCCCGAGCGACCGCAGCCCTGGCTGGAAAGCCCCTCCCTGAAGTACACGCCCTGGGCACTGGCGGACGCGGCCCGCGTCTGCCTGGCCTACGGCACCGAGTACCACCGGTCGGACGCCACCGAGCGTGACCTGCTGGAGATCCTTGCGGCGTACTCCAGCCTGAAAGAGCCCACCCTGCACGGCACGGACGAACCCACCGTCCGTCTGCGGGACTTCATGATGCGCCTGGGCGGCGAACAGATGGCCTGGCAGGCCCCGGAGTTCGTCAGTCTCGCTCGTACCGCGGCGCTGTACCTGCACACCCCGTTCCCGGCCCATCGGCAGCCCCGCTGCATAGTCCCGGGCTGGGACACCGAGGTATTCGGCTGCCCGCTGCCCGACTACGTCGGCACCGCGCAACTACTTTGGGGCTGTGCGCTGTTCAACGCCGGACGGTTCGATCCTGAGATCTTCGACAGCCCGGACGGAGAGAAGTTCGACCGGGTGGTCAGCCGGGAGACGGTCCTGCGCGTCGTCCGACGGCACTTCGCCACCGACGTGGCTACCGTCAAAGCGACCGAGAACCTGACTGTGGAAAGCCTGGCGAGGGTGGCCGGCGGGAAAGCGGCCCAGCTGCGGCGCTTCACCTACAACCCGCTGCTCGGCCGACCTGCGGTCACCGGCTTCGGTCCCGGCCTGCTGTGCCCCTCGCCCCAACTGGTCTGGCGCAAGGCGACCCCGGCAGGCATCTACCACACGGGACGAGAGCACTTCGGAACCGGCTTCCTGCGGGAGACCGGCTACCTCTTCGAGGAGTACGTCGGCCGCCAGCTCCGCCTGATACCGGATGCCGAGGTCATCGGCGAGATCATCTACCGGGTCAAGCGCAACGAGCTGCTCAGCGTCGACTGGATCGTCATCCTCGACGACCTTGTGCTGCTCGTGGAGGTCAAGTCCATGATGCCGACCGAGAACGCCCGGCTCGGCCTGGAAGGCGGAGTGGCGGAGACCGACGCCAAACTGACCCGCGCGTACCGCCAGGTCAACACCACCTCCGCCCAGATCGACCAGCGCAATCCGGCATTCGCCGGCATTCCGGCAGACCGGCCGCGCCAAGCCCTGATCGTCACCCTCGAACCGTTCCCCATCGCCAACGCCAACCTGCCCCACGTGGACCTGCCCGCCCCCGATATCCCGACCACGGTCGTCGGCGCCCAAGAGATCGAACGCTTGGTGACCCTCACCGACATCACGCCCAGCTCGCTTCTCCTGGAACGGGCGGCCGACCCCCAACGCTCCACCTGGGCTCTCAACGAATGCCTCACCGGGCACGAAGGCGGCCGCAACCCGATCCTTGACCAGGGATGGGCGTCCTACCCATGGGCCAGCGGCCGACTGGAACAGGGGCCAGGGACCGCCCTCTGAGAGAGTCCGCCCCGCCCTGGACCGGCACTGGGGATCACTTGAGCTGCGATTGGCGGTGAGAAGGATCTTGGCTGTAGCTCTCGCAAATGCCCAGCCCGACGGCCGGCGGCTCTGCCCCTGCCGTGGGCCAGCGTCATCGGTAGATCACGGAGAGGCCGACACACAGGGGACTGCTTCAGTCTCAGCCCTCAGCAGCAACCGCCTGTGAGCACCGAACCCGCCGAACCGGCTTCTCCAACACGCCCAACCGACCGCGCCCGTGGCCGTTCCCCTGGGGAGAATCTGGGGAGTATGAACGGCACTGGGGAGCGCGTGGGGAGAATCGACCGCGTAACCGGGCACGAGCGCGAAAGGCCCAGAAAGACGGATCAGCCCAGGCCAGAGGCGCTCCCAGCAATATCACCGCAGGTCAGCGCCACCAGGTAGACGACTTCAAGAAGGTCCCTTCGTCCTCCCGGCTTCGAGCATCACACCCCGTCTTCGAGCGAGGCACTCTCCGGCTCCGGCTTCGCCCAGTTCACGGCCAAGATCCGGACCATACGCGGGCCAGAGCCCGCCGTCCCCGCTTCAAAGCTCGCATTCGTGCTGGTCAGATCCATGCACGGCGTGTATTACCAGCAGACGAAGAACCTGCAGGCAGGTCTCACGCGCAATGGATTGGACGCCGCAGGCGAGGGGCGAGGCTTGGATTGGCGACTGGGGTCAAACGCCATGCCTCACGCACGAGACGATCGACCGGTCCCCCGTCACCAGCCTTCCGGAGCCGATGCCCGTCATTCCGTGAAGCATAGAGCCTGCAGGCCGTTGACGCCTTCAGCGCCGCGGAATATAGCACCCCTTCGCCGGTTGGCCAAACCGGCGATCCACCGGATCATTGAACCCTCACAGCCCGGCGTCCAAAGAGAATCTCTGTGGCAACAATCCTGAGGGGACATGGCCATCCAATTCATGACCGCACAAGAAACGGCCACTTATCTAAATGTATCCATTTCATGGATATACAAGAAGGCGGCCCAAGCAGGACTCACTCCTTACAAGTTCGGAGCCGGCCGCAACGCCAAGATTCGATTCAAAATCTCAGAGGTGGAGGCGTGGACCAGGCAACAACGCATCCCATAGACAAGACCATAATTTCGAATGATTTCCCCCTCATGAATTACGCACCACGCGATCGGATATCCTCCATTTGCATCGTTCATTGATTCGCGGGATGGGATCCTTCTTTAAGAAGTGTGAGCACCCCCAGGCACAGTGGTCCAAGTGTCCTCACCTTTACACCATCCGGTACAGGTCTGCAGCCGGAAGCCAGACGGAAGAGTCTGGTTTCGCAACCCAAGGGAAAGCGGTCCTTCGCCTGACGGAGATCTATAACGTGAAGCAGGAAGCACATCGCTCTCAGCCGAAGTTCGAGCGTATCCAGAAGTACGGGATGATGCGCTTCGAGGAGTACGCTACCGAGTGGAAGGCCACTCAGCGAGACCTGGGCCCGGCTTCCGTACGTCACCTGGACTCCCTACTCCAGCATCACCTCTTTCCTTTGCTTGGCAGCCGGCGCATGAATTCCTTTGACCACAAAGTAGTTGAGGGTTTCATCCAGGAAATGGAGCGCAACGGTGTCGGCCTGGCCACCCAGTCCAACGCTTTCGATAAACTTCGCGCAATCCTCCTCGACGCTCACCGACTGGGTCTGTTCAGCGAAAGCCCCTTCAGCGGGGTCAAAGCTCCGCAGTACGACCCGACGCGGGCCGTCATCCCGTCGCCCCAGCAACTCCGAGGCATACGCTCTGCCGGCGATGAGACGTTCACGTTGTTCGTCGACCTGATGAGCGGCTGCGGTCTGCGGAACGGCGAGGCGGCCGCCGTCAACCTCGACAACATCGTGGCCAACGACGTCTACCGAATCAGGGAGCAAGTCAACCAGACCACCGCGGAGTATGGCCCCCTCAAGCACCGTCGCCCCAACGACTACCGCGACGTCCCCCTGCCAGCGAGAGTCAAGCAGACCATCGAGCGGTACGCCACCAAACACGGAACCGTCGACGGTTACCTACTACGCCATCCCAAGGACCCCGCTCGGGCGTTCCCCTACTACGGTCTCAGCAACCAATGGCGGCGTATCAAGGAGAGAAAACAGGACGATGTCCCCCAGGGGATGGTGCTTTACGGACTCCGTCACTTCTTTGCCTCGAACTGCCTCACACACGGAATCCCCATCACGGACGTGGCGGAGTGGATGGGTCACAAGAACATCGATGTCACCTTCAAGATCTATCGGCACCTGATGCCCGGCTCGATAAGTAAAGCCGCCAGGATCCTCGATCTCGACCTCGCCGCCTAAAAGTTGTTGGAGGGGCGCCGGTGGGGCGAACCAGGCAACGATATCTTTGGGGACACAGTTTCAGGCAGCAGCGCGAAGCAGACTGAAAGGTCGTTGACTTCAAGCCGTCGGCGAGCTAAAAGACCCACAGGCATTTCATCGCATCCTGCGCGTTTGCTGCGCACAGTCCAACGCCTCTACCCCAGGCCTAGTTGGCCGTCTCGATGGAGTAAAAGCTCAGCCCTTGCCGCTCAAGGGTCGGATCAGGCGTTGGTGATTCCCGCTACTGCGGGTGCATCTTCAGCGACACCGCGAATCAAATCTGAGTTCTACAGCACGACCGGACACAGCCTGATGCACCCATCCATTCACGCGACGAGGCCGACGTTAAGGATCTGGGCAGCGGAGCTGATCGAACCGGGCATGAGGTGCCGGTAGATCTTGAATGTGACGTCGATGCTCCTGTGCCCCATCCACTCAGCAACGTCTGTGATGGGAATGCCGTTGCTCAGGCAGTTCGACGCGAAGAAGTGGCGGTTCCCGTAGAGGACCATCCCCTCAGGGATGTCCACCGTGCCCGATGCCCTGATCCGGCGCCACTGGTTGTCCATCGCGTAGTGCGGGTACGGCCGACTGCGGTCAGTAGCCTGACGCAGCAAGTAACCGTCGACCGTTCCGTACGTCTCGGCGTACCACTCGATCGCCTTCTTGACCCGCGCCGGGAGGGGAACATCGCGGTACTCCCCCGGCTTCCGGTGCTTGAGCGGCCCATACTGCCGGGTGGACATGACGACTTGCTCACTGACCCGGTACACGTCATCCGCCACGATGTTCCTGAGGTTCACGGCGGCCGCCTCGCCGTTCCGCAGGCCGCAGCCGCTCATCAAGTCGACGATCAGCATGAATGCGTCGTCGCCGGCAGTACGTATGCCACGCAGTTGGCCCGGGGACGGGATCACCGCCTTCGCGGGGTCGTACTGCGGCGCCTTGACCCCAGCAACGGGGTTGTCCGGAAAGAGGCCCAGTCGGTGGGCGTCGAGAAGGATCGCCCGCACCTTGTCGAAGGCATTGGACTGAGTGGCCAAGCCGGCGCCGTTGCGTTCCATGGTGCGGATGAAACCGTCAACGACCTTGTGGTCGAAGGAGTTCATCCGTCGGCTACCGAGGGCCGGGTAGATGTGGTGCTCCAGGAGCGAGTCGAGGTGGCGCACCGACGGGACAGCCAGGTGCCGCTGCCCGGCCTTCCACTCCTCGGTGTAATCCGCGAAGCGCATCGACCCATACTTGCGGATGCGCTCCGCCTTGGTGTCAGACCGCCGTGCCGCCTTCTTCTCTTTGTAGACCTCTGTCAAACGCTCGATGGCGTCGTCCTGGCTCGCGAACCCGGACTCCTCTGTCTGACTCCCGGTCGCCGACTGGTACCGGATCTTGTATGGATGAGGGCACTTCGCCCACCGAGACTGCGGATGCCCGCACTCCTTGAAGAACGACCCCATGCCCCTGGGCAAGGAACTCTGCGCCATGCCGAACGACTCCCCACGACCGATGCTGACCTTTTGCTGACCAGCAGGGAGCTCGATCCCCGCTGACCAGCAGGAACAGCGATGGGGCTCGATATGTGGTGGAACTTCGTCGGACGCACCCAGGAGGACATCAAGCAGGCCCGCGAGGACTGGATGAGCGGGACGAGGTTTGGTGAAGTGAAGGGTTACGACGGAGCACCCCTGCCTGCCCCCGAGCTGCCGCCGGTGCCGCTGAAACCACGGGGTCGAGCGCGCTGAGCCGGCGATTTCCAAAGCGGTACCCGTGTTGCCGGGCGCGGTAAAACACACCCCGCCCGGTTCACTCAGACCGCGAGAGCAAACCGTCCTCACACCTCTCGTTCCACTCCGTCCTAAGTGCAGGTTTCACCAGCCTCAGTCAGCTTTGCTCAGACTGATGCTGACCCAATGCTGACTTCACTGACGAGTAGTCATGTCCCCGAGGCGACTCCACTCGCGCTTCCTGCTCCGGTCTCACCTCCGCGTTCTCGAAGTGACGCCGCAAGTCACCGGCGAATAGCCCACCCCCTCGGCGAGCGCGGATCCACCCCTTCGCCGGAACCATGCTGACCGCAGGCCCGGTCATGGGGTGTCTACAAACGCAGCGCTTCGGGACCATCCCCGCGGGCGCGGGGATCCGGCGGGTGCAGGCTCGTGCCGAAACCGCGCACGAACGGCGCCCGCTGCCGGTCCCTACGGGGTGGTGCCGGCGGTCATCTGCCTCACGTGCCGGGAGAAGCGTCAAAATCGGCCTCGCGGGCGGCCTGCTTCGCCCGGCGCTGAGCTCGCGTGCCCGTGCCTGGCTTGTCCAGTGCCTCCCAGTCAGGTTCCGGCCCGGGATCCTTCGTGGGAATCTTGGTCACCTCCAGGCCGGCTGCCCGTCCACGGGTGTGCTGACCGGTATCGCAGGTCAAAAGCCGTACATCGCGTGCGGCAAGCGACTGGATGGCCACGGCCCGGTCGATGATCTCGTCATCCTCGATCGGAAGGCGTACATGGCCGGGCGGATCCAGGGCGATCTCCATGTTCACCTCACCGCGTACCTCGCCCTCCCGTGAGGCGAGCTCCTGGCGGTGCAGGATCCCAAACGTGGAGCCGGAGAGGGTGCGGTCGAGGAGGCCGAGCGTGTAGGAGGCGCGCCAGCGAGCCTGTTGCTTGCCAGCCTCTTTGAGGGCATCGAGTTCGTCGACCACGACCATCGGGAACAGCAACCGAATGTGCTCGCCGCTGGGAAGCCCGAGCACCTTGTGCAGGTCGACGTCCACCAGCTTGTCGGGGTGATGGATGTAGAAGCTGGAGTCCGCGACGACGAACCACTCCCGGCCGTTCCAGCGGCCGATCTGCGCGTCGAGGACCTCCTGAGCATCCTCGAACGCCTGGACGCGTTCGGTGATGTCAAGGTCCACCAGGCCGTCGACGAGTCGTTCCTGGGCCGTACCGGCGAGTGTCCCGCAGCTGGCGAGAAGGACCTGGTAGCGGCTGGTGAAGACAAGGGTGTCGATGTCCTTGTCACTGACCTGGGAGCGCAGGACACGCGCCGTGTCCGTGGCCCAGTCGAGGTACCGAAGGAGGCGCTTGTAGGCGTTCGCCTCTGGAAGCCGGAGGTTGAGCGTGGCGGAGTGGACCTCAGTCTGAGGAGTCGTCGGCACGGTGCCGGGCCTCGCCCAGCAGGGTGAGGAACGGCAGCCAGGTGCAGGTCGCGCACCGTTGCAGGACCTGTCCGCGGCGACGGCCCGCCGACCGACGGGTTCAGCCAGGCGCGTGAGCCAGCCGAGGGCCGGATGCCTGAGCCGGCCGGGCGGGTGCCGGCGAGCACCTCGCGGAGCCCTGGCATCGCGTCCGAGGGCTGATGGCGGGAACCGGGTTGAGGTCACAGCAATCGGTCGACCAGCCCGTCGATGTAGTCCGGGGTGAGCTCCATGCCGAACAGGACGCGGATATACATCGGGGCCAGGATGTGGTCCAGCACGCCGAGCGCGTCGGGTGCGTGCTCGCCGCGTTCGCGGGCGCGATCGAGCATGGACTGCAGTTGCCGGGTGCGTTCGGCGCGGAGTTCGTCACGCGCCCGCAGACCTTGCTCACCGTTGCTGGACAGGGCGACAGCCAGGCGCACCAACAACAGGCCGTCGGGTCCGGTGATCTCGCGGGCGACTTGGGCCGCGTAAGTGTGCAGGTCGCCGGCCAGGCTCCCGGTGTCGGGCATCGGCGACTGCGCGTTGAGGCGGGTGAGCGCCACGTCGGTGAGCAGGGTTTCCAGGCCGCCCCACCGGCGGTAGATGCTGCTGTCGGCCACGCCCGCGCGGGCTGCTACCTCGCCGACGGTGAAGTTGCCGTAACCGCGCTCGTTGATCAGCTCGGTGACGGCCCGGTGCACCTCCGCGCCGACGCGGGCGCTGCGCCCGCCGGGCCGCCGGGTTCGCTGTCGCTCGTTCATGCTTCCACCTTAACGCAGTTGATACTTGCGTTTGCCAGGCGACCCTCTCTATAGTCGCCTAACACAGTCACTGACTGCTTTAGGGCGCTCGGGTGTATCGCCACCCGTGTCGACCGCGACCGGGCGCAATTGACGTTCGAGGGGGATCCCATGGCTGCATCGCATGAGGCCGTAGGCAGTCGATCAAACCGGGCCGTGCTGCTCACGGTGACCTGCCTGGGCCAATTCATGGTCCTGCTCGACAACACGATCGTTGGAGCGGCGCTGCCCGATATGCAGCACCGGCTGCACACTCAGCTGACCGGTCTGCAATGGATCGTCGACGCGTACGTACTGCTGGTCGCCATGCTGCTGCTGTCCGGCGGTGTCTTCGCCGACCGGTTCGGCCGCAAGCGGGTGTACCTGACCGGCGTGGCGGTGTTCACCGCCGCGTCGCTGCTGTGCAGCCTCGCGCCCTCGCTCGGCTGGCTGGTCGCCGGCCGGGTGCTGCAGGGCATCGGGGCCGCGGCGCTGAGCCCTGCCTCGCTCGCCCTGCTCGCCGCTGCCCATCCCGTGCCGCAGGAACGAATCAAGGCGATCGGGCTGTGGGCCGGACTCAGCGGAATCGGTCTGGCCGCAGGCCCCGTGGCCGGCGGCGTGCTGACGGATCTCTTCGGCTGGCCCGCCATCTTCCTGGTCAATCTGCCCATCGGCGTGGTCCTGCTGCTGGTCGGCCTGCGCCACCTCGGCGAGTCCCGCAACCCGAGCGCCCCCGCGATCGACATCCCGGGCACGGTGCTGTCCGTTCTGGCGGTGGGGGTACTGACCTACGGGCTGATCGAGGGGGGTGCCCGCGGCTGGACCTCACCGGTCATCCTGGGCAGCTTCGCCGCCGCGGTGATCCTCCTCGCCGCCTTCGTCGCCGTCGAAGCGCGCCGCTCCGCTCCGATGCTGCCGCTGCGGCTGTTTGGGCAGCGCCTGTTCACCGTGTCCAACACCGCCATGGTCGTGGTGGGGTTCGCGCTCATGGGTTCGTCGTTCTTCTTCTCCCAGTTCTTCGTGTACGTCCAGGGCAGCTCGATCCTGCGCGCCGGCCTGCAGACCCTGCCGGTGTCCCTCGCCATGGTGATCGTCAGCCCGTACGCGGGCCGGCTCGCCGCCCGGTACGGCTTCCGCATCGTGGTCACCACCGGCCTGGCCCTGGCCGGCCTGGGACTGCTGGCGCTCGGCATGGTGCACGCCGACACCGGCTACGCGAACGTGTGGTGGCGGCTGGGACTCGCCGGCATCGGCTTCGCCCTGGCCATGTCCCCACTGACAGGCGCCGCCATCCAGGCAGTCAGCCCACAGGAAGGCGGCCTCGCCTCAGGCATCAGCAGCACCACCCGGCAGATCGGCGCGGTGCTCGGCGTGGCGGTACTCGGAGCCATCGTCCGCACCCGGCAATCCGGCGGCGCCTCCTTCGAGACCGGCCTCAACAGCGCCTTCCTCGCTGCCGGCACCGTCACTTTGGCCACCGCCGTGTTCACCGGCCTCTGGCTGGCGAGGTCCAAGCCCGCGGAAGGCTCCGCGGGGCCGCAACGTTCCACCGATCCAGGTGCGGTCACCACCTCGAACGAGGCATCCGTGAACAGCCGTTGACAACAACAACCGCCTTGGCCGGGGAGAGGAGCGGCTGCACGCCGAATGCGTCGACATCACCATGCCGCTGCCGAGGCCCCCTGGGCGAACGCCACTTCCACGTCATGGGTCCCCGTTTGGGAGCGTGGCCGCTGCCGCGGGATCGCCGGCAGTGGGCGGTGGACGAACTCGGTGGCCGCGGTGAGGGCTTGTCGAGCCTCGTCCGTCGTCGTTGCGGGCTGATTGCGTTCCCGAGCCAGCTTGTGGATCTCTCGTACGAAGCTCTCCAGCAGATCCGTCAGGTTGGCCTTCTCCAGGTCGGTGATGCGGTTGTCGACGACTTCGGCGATGTCGTCGAGCCACCACTCCGCCATGCCGTCGACCACGAGACCGTCCCTGTTCTCAAGGAACTGGCGGCACAACCGATGCGTGATCGGGAAGCGTGGCAGGTTCCTGGCGACCCTGCCCAGCCGCTCTGCCGGTGCGCTCGCCCGGTTCGATCAGGATCGGTGGGCTGAAGTACGTCCAGTTGATGACGCTCGCGCGTAGGGCGGCGATCGGCGAGCGTGGCGAAGACCTGGAAGGCGAGCCGACCGCCGAGGTCGTGGTGTCCAGGTTCTCGTGCTGCGCGATGAAGCCGATGCCACGTGCTGGACAGACGATTTCGGGAGACCGAGCTAAACCCCCTTGCCTAATGGTCAAGAATCATTGACCATTACTCGCATGCCTACCGGTGATCTTCCCGAGACGTTTCACGTCACCACGGACGAGCAGCTGCGCGCCGTCTCCAATCTCACGCGCCACCGGATCATGGCCGTGCTCCGCTTCGAGCCGGCGACGATTACGCAGATCGCCGAGCGGGTGGGCCTTGCGAAGGGGAGTTCCAGCTATCACGTGCGGCTGCTGGAACGAGCTGGCCTGGTGAAGGTGGTACGGACGCGGAAGGTGCGGGGTGTCACCGAGCGGTACTACGCGATGGCCGCACGGTCGATCGAGCTGCCGGACCCCGGGGTGGGGCAGCCCGACATGCTGATGCGGCATGCGGTGGCGGACCTGGAGGCGTCGCCGGTGGATGCCGAGCGCCACGTGCGGATGGCGCATCTGCGGCTCACCGATGAGCAGTTCGCGGAGCTGGGGGCACGGCTTGAGGCACTGGCGGACGAGTACCGGGAGCTGTCCGATCCGTCGCTGCCGGACGCGTCACTCGTCTTCGCACTGTTCCACCCGGCATCGCGCGAACAGGCCGAAGGAAACGCCAAGTGACCTCAGACGTTCGAAAGCTGCCGACCGGGTTCGGACGGCTGTGGACCGCGCAGACGGTGTCCTCGCTCGGTGACGGGGTGACGCATGCCGCGCTGCCGCTGCTCGCGTTGACGTTGACGCGGGATCCGATGGCGCTCGCCGTCGTCACGGCCGCCGGAACGCTGCCATGGCTGCTCCTCGGGGTGCTCGGCGGTGCGCTGGTGGACCGCTGGGACCGTCGGCGCACGATGTGGGTCACGGACGCGGCGCGTGCGGTGCTGCTCGCGATACCGGCGGCAGCGGCCGCGCTCGACGTGCTGAGCATTCCAGTGCTCGCGGCCGTCGCCTTCCTCCTCGGCCTCGGCGGACTCTTCTTCGACACGGCCGCCACGGCCTACCTGCCGGATCTGCTCGGCCGCGACCCCGTGCTCCTGGAGCGCGCCAACTCCCGCCTGCGCGGCACCCAGACCGCCGCGTCCGGCTTCGCCGGGCCGCCCGCGGGCAGCGCCCTGCTCGCGCTCGGGCGGGCGGCTCCCCTGCTCGCCGACGCGGTCTCGTTCGCGCTCTCCGCACTGCTCGTACGGTCGCTGCCCGCCGCACCCCGGCCCGTACCGCAGGCCCGTGAGTCGCTGCTGCAGCAGGCGCGGGCCGGCGCCTCGTACGTATTCCGGGACCGGTTGCTGCTCGGGCTCGCGCTGCGTCCGGCGGTCGGGAACATCGCCTTCCTCGCCGTGGAGACCGTACTCGCCCTCTTCGCGCACGATCGTCTCGGCATCGACACCTTCGGCTTCGGCCTGCTCCTCACGGCGGAGGCCACCGGCGGTCTGCTCGGCGCGGGCATCGCCTCCTTCCTCGGCCGACGACTCGGCACCGGCACCGCGCTGACCTGCACGGCCGCAGTCGAGGGACTCGCCATCCTGGGCCTTGCCGCCGCCCCGAACCCGTACGTCGCCGGCCTCGCGCTCGCCGTCTGCGGCGCGGGCATGGGCGCCACGACGGTGCTCGGCCCCTCCCTCCGACAGGCGATCGTCCCCGCCCATCTGATGGGCCGGGTCGCCTCCACCTCCCGCATGCTCGCCATGTGCGCCGCCCCGTTCGGCGCCTTCCTCGGCGGCTGGCTGGCCACCGCCTACGACGTACGCACCCCGCTCTACACCGCCGCCGGCCTCCTCCTCACCATGACCACCATCACCGCGACCATGACCAGCAACCGCCGGGTCCAGGCGGCACTGCATGCCGCCGCACCGACCGATGACCCAGAACACCCGGCACCCTTGGATCCCGCTCAGGAAGGTGCCATTTAGGGGCTCCACGAGGCCGTTGAGCCAGTGCCAAGTGATCGGATCCGGATTGCGCCGACGGCGATGGGCGGTGCCGCTGCACTTGGAAGTCGCGATACCCCGGTCGCACGGCCGGCCCGGCTCCGACGTCCGCGGTCGCCCGATCCGCCACTGCCCGGGATCACCAGCGCCGCGGACCCCACAGCGACCCTCTCCGACCGTCACGTTGCCGAGAACACCTTACTGAGGTGAGCCCATGGCGATGCTCCACAGCATCGACCTCAGGAGCGCCTGCGAGGCCAGCCTCCTGGCACACCGGGTCGAAGACGTCACCGAGCGCGGCTGCAGCACGGTGCGTCAGCCAGGGGAGATCCGCGGTCGAGCGGTCATCAGTGAGCGCGCACGCCTCATCCGGCACTGTCCGCCGATCGGTGGGGGCCACGCATCACCATCCTGGATTCCCTGGGTTGTCCATCCCTGTGCCGACGAGATGGCGCGCGGGCCTCGCGGCGTCGACTTCATCACGATTGACGGGAGCGCGTCCGAACACCCCAACCGCTCCAAGGCATTGGCCCAGACAGGGCCAGGCCGCCGGGAATTGCCGTCCGTTGCGGTGACCGCCATCTGGCGTTCATACCTGTCTCACCGCTCCGGTCGACCGCGCTTCCTAGCGTCCGTGAGTGCGCGCACCGCTGACCTACCGCAGCCCGCTGTCGGGTTCGGAGCGCTGCTGTCCGGTCGGTGTGCGACTGCACCCGACGACGCGAAAGGCCCCTGGAATGTCCGAAGAACCCAAGCAAACCAGAATCTCTCGTCGCAACGCGCTCGGCGTGTTCGGCGCGACAGTGTCCGGCGCCGCCGCCGGGCCACTGGTCCTCGGCGCCGGAACCGCCGAGGCGATGCCGGCGAAGTCGGAGGTCACCGGTCTCACCACCGGCTCGGCCACCACCCCCGTCCAGGGCCTGCACCTGACCTTCGGCGCCGACCCGCGCAGCCAGATGGTCGTCTCGTGGGTCACCGACGCGGCCGTCAAGAACCCCCGGGTCGTTTACGGCACGCTGAGTGGCGGCTTCGGCTCCACAGTGCATGCGACGACGAAGACCTACGTGGACGGCACCTCCGGGCGGACCGTCTGGGTCCATCACGCGCTGATCAGCAAGCTCAAGGCCGACACCGACTACCTGTACGCGGCCCAGCACGACGGCGCCACCCCCGACGCCGGCACCTTCCACACGGCGCCGTCCGGCCGAGCTCCGTTCACCTTCACCAGCTTCGGCGACCAGGGTGCGCCCAGTGTGACGTGGAAGACCGGAGCGAACCCGGCCGACGCCTCGGGCCGGGACTTCGAGCCCAACGCCACGCCCGCCGCTGCCGACATCGTCACCGGCATCGAGAAGGTCGGCCCGCTGTTCCACCTCCTCAACGGTGACCTCTGCTACGCCAACACCGGGCCCGACCGCATCCGCGTCTGGCACGACTTCCTCGCCAACAACAGCCGCTCGGCGCGATTCCGTCCGTGGATGCCGGCCGCGGGCAACCATGAGATCGAGCTGGGCAACGGCAAGCTCGGTCTCGACGCGTACCAGACCTACTTCGAGCTGCCCTCGACCGAGACCCAGCCCGAGCTCGACAACCTCTGGTACTCCTTCACGGTCGGCTCGGTGAAGGTGATCTCCCTGCAGAACGACGACATCGCCCTGCAGGAGGGCGGCGACATCTACATCAACGGCTACTCCGGCGGTCGGCAGCTCGCCTGGCTGGAGCAGGAGCTCAAGTCGGCACGGGCTTCAAAGGCCATCGACTGGATCGTGGTCTGCATGCACCAGGTGATGATCAGCTCGGCGACCGCCGCGAACGGCCCCGATGTCGCGCTGCGCGCGGCGTACGGCCCGCTGTTCGACAAGTACGGAGTCGACCTGGTGGTCTGTGGCCACGAGCACGACTACGAGCGCTCGTTGGCGGTGCGTGGCGTCGTCCCCGGCAGCGTCACCCTCACCCCCAACCCGAGCCAGACCGCACTCGACGTGATCGAGAGTGAGCATGGCACGACGCACATGGTCCTCGGCGGTGGCGGCGTGTCCGGCATCACCAACAACAGCTTCACCACCGACGACGCCGACGGTCACGGGCACCACTCGGCATACGTCCAGATGGAGCACGTCGGCAAGTTCAACTCGGTCAAGGAGAAGGAGACGGCGGTCTGGATCGGCGTCCGCGACGCGGAGCATCCTTACGGCTTCGCCGAGTTCTCCGTCGACCCGGGCCGACACCCCGGTGACATGACCCGCATCCACGTCACGTACTACAACATCATCACGCCCACAGGTGAGCTGTCGGTCTTCGAGAAGTTCACGCTCCAACGCCGTCGTAGTGACGGCGGCCACGGCCAGCACTGACCCACCGCGACTAGTAGTGCTTCGTTAGGTTCTGGTTCTGCGGGTGGGTAGGGGGCGTCCGCAGGTGGTGCAGGTGCCGGTCCAGCACCTCAGCAGGTCCTGAAGGACGTCGAGGACCTGGTAGAGGGCCAGGCCGGCATCTGGGCTTTGGGGTCGAGCCGCCGCAGGGTGAGGAAGGCCTGGGCGGCGGTGACCAGGGTGACGTAGTGGTGCCAGCCGCGCCAGGTACGGCACTCGATGTGGTCCAGGCCCAGGCCATGCTTGAGCTCGCGGTAGTCGTGCTCGATGCGCCAGCGCATCTTGGCCCACCGCACCAGGTCAGGGGCCGGTGTGGTGGCGGGCAGGTTCATCGCGCCTTTGCTGCCCTGCCTCCGGGTCACCTCGCTGAACCGCTCCGCACCCGCCTGCGCTGCGAGGACGCAGACGGCTCGCGGTGGCGTGCGGTAGCGGGGAAGGGCAGGCGGTCCGAGCCCGCCATAAGCAGGCTGGTGCGGCTCGGCATCCTCCGGGTGGGCGACTTCCTTCCCGTTCAGGGCCAGGACATAGGACAGCCCTCACTCCTGGAGACCGAGCCGGAAGGGGGTGCCGACGCCGTAGCCGGCATCGGCGACCACGACCGGCGCCTTCAACTGCCACTCGGCGAGCGTGTCCAGGAGGCCGAGCGCCAGACGCCACTTCTCCCGGTGCACCACGTCGTCGGGGACTCCTGCCCTGCGGCATCCGTCCGGCTCGTCCGTCCACTCACGCGGCAGGTACAACTGCCACTCCAACGGGCACGAGGCGGCGTCGGTAGCGGCATGGACACTGACCGCGACCTGGCAGTTCGCCCGTTTGCCGACCGCTCCGCAGTACCGGCGGGCCACCCGGCCGACGCCGTGCCGCACTTGGGGAACGACACGTCATCGATCACCCACACCTCGGGCCCGACCACTGCGGACAGCCGCTCGGCGATCCGCTGCCTGACCGGCAGCGGATCCCACGGCGACTGGTTCACGAACTGCTGCAGGGCCTGCATGTTCCCCTCCGGCAGACGCTCGGCCATCGGCTGGACCGACTTCCGACGGCCGTCCAGCATCAGACCCCGCAGATAACACTCGCCCCACCGCCGCTGATCCCGCCGCGGAAACGACCCGAACACATCGGCGACGAACTCCGGCAACTCACCCCGGAGCCGTTCCACTTCCCCCAACCTCACCCCGGGAAGCTGCCCACCACCAGGGAGCCGTTGTCGGTCAGGATGCGCTGGACGGTGATCCCGGCCTGGCTGAAGAATTCCTGCGCCCGGGACCGGAACGCGGCGGCTGTCTCCTTCTTCTCATCAGTGAGGATCTCGCTGCAGGCCAGGCGAGAATGATCATCAACGGCGTTGTGGAGGTAGCTGTAGCCTCCGCCGCCGATACGGTTCTTGCACCCGGCCGCGGTGCTGGCTGAGCTGAGCTGAGCTGAGCTTTAGACGGTGAGCACCAGCTTGCCGGTGCTGCCACCGGCCTCGGCCAGCGCGTGGGCCTGCGCAGCCTCGGCCAGCGGGAAGGTGGCGGCCACGTGCGGGCGCAGCTGCCCGGCCTCGGCGAGCGCGGCGAGGCCGATGATGGCGGTTCGGTCGTGCTCGACGACCAGGTTGGTGGCCCGTACCCCCAACTCGGCCGCGCGCTCGGTCACTTCGTCGAAGTCGACAGGCAGGCTGGAAACCAGGATGCCGCCGGGCCCGAGGGTCTGCAACGAACGCAGCCGGTCCTTGCCGCCGACCAGGTCGAGGACCACGTCGATGTCGTGGGCCTGTGTGGCGACGTCGGCGGTGCGGTAGTCGATGACCTCGTCCGCTCCCAGGTCGCGGACGAGGTCGCACTTGTCGCCGGAGGCCGTGCCGATCACGTACGCGCCGCGCGCCTTGGCGACCTGGACCGCGACATGTCCGATGCCGCCGGCCGCTCCGAGTACCAGCACCCGCTGCCCCGGTCGCACGTCGGCGGTGTCGACCAGCGCCTGCCAGGCCACCAGGCCCACCATCGGCAGCGCGGCGGCCTCGGTGTGGCTGAACGCGGCGGGCTTGGGAGCGAAGGCGCGGACCGGCCCGGTGACGTACTCGGCGTAGGCGCCGGCCCCGTCCGGGTAGGGCAGCATGCCGAACACCTCGTCGCCCACCTCGAAGAGCGAGACGCCCAGGCCGACCGCCTCGACGACACCGGACACGTCCCAGCCGAGCGTGAAGGGCGGCTCGCCCAGGAACAGGCCGAGCCTGCGGTGCTGGGCATCGGTGGGATTGACCCCGGCGGCATGGATGGCGACGAGGACCTGGCCGACGCCGGGCTCCGGGCGCTCGCGCTCGACCAGGTGAAGGACGTCCGGGGCTCCGAGGGCGTCCTGGCTGATGGCCTGCATGGTGTTCGCGTTCATGGTTCCAGGCTGCGGCAGGGGCTCTGACCTCGCCAATGGCAAGATGGTCATAAACCCATAGAATCGTGCCATGGCTGCGCCCAAACCCTCCACCACCCCCAGCACCCCGCCGCACCGGGTCGTCGTCCTCGCTCTCGACGGCGTGTACCTCTTTGACCTGGGCATCCCCGAACGGGTCTTCGGCGGGGTCCGCTACGCCGGCATTCCCGGGGCGTACGAGGTGGTGACCTGCGCGGCGACCGAGGACCGCACCGTCACGACCAGCACCGGCATCACCCTCACCCTCGACCACGGACCCGAGGCACTGGAGAGCGCCGACACGGTCGTCCTCCCGCCGTACGATCTGAACCGCTTCACGGCCGAGCTGCCCGAGCCGGTCCGTGTGGCGCTCGCCCGCATCCGCCCCCACGCCCGCGTCGTCTCCCTGTGCACCGGCGCGTTCACCCTGGCCGCCGCCGGGCTGCTCGACGGGCGGCCCGCGACCACACACTGGGCGCTCGCTGACGAGTTCTGCCGAATGTTCCCCCACGTTGCCCTGGATCCCGCCGTGTTGTTCGTCGACGACGGCGACGTGCTCACCTCGGCCGGTGTCGCCTCGGGGATCGACGCGTGCCTCCACCTGGTACGCCGCGACCACGGCAGCACCGTCGCCAACCAGGTCGCCCGGCAGTGCGTGGTCCCGCCCTGGCGCGAGGGCGGCCAAGCCCAGTTCATCGTCCAGCTCATACCTGCGGAGGGGACCGCCGGAACCGGCGCCACCCGAACCTGGGCCCTGGAACACCTCGACCAGCCGCTCGTCCTACGGGACCTTGCCGCGCACGCCCGCATGAGCCCACGCACCTTCTCCCGCCGCTTCCAGGAGGAGACCGGCACCAGCCCCGGCCGCTGGCTGACCCAGCAGCGGGTGAACCACGCCCGCCACCTCCTGGAGACCACCGACCTCACCGTCGACCGGATCGCGGCGGAGGTCGGCTTCGCCACCGGCAACTCGCTGCGGCAGCACCTGCACACGGCAATCGGGGTCTCACCCCAGGCATACCGAGCCACGTTCCGAGTCCGCAGCGAGCTGCCTGCCGAGGAGTGAGTACCTCACCCCATGAACGACGGCAGCGGTGCAGGCAAGGCCGGCGAACGACATGGCCAGCAGTCGGTCCCACCTACGAGCCGCGCCCTGTCACCAACCTCTGTGGGCAGAACAACTAGGCAGTCCGCGGCCGGCGCCCCGGCGTCTTCTTCGCCGCGGCCCTCTTCTCCCCGCTCGACTTCTTGGCTGGCGCGGCCTTCTTCTTCGGTGGCTCGTGCACGTCGGCGTCCTCGCTGCGGGCCGCCTTGGCCTGATCGACGGACGCGTTGAGCGCCGCCATCAGATCCCAGCACCTTCGCTGGCTGCTCCGGTTCCTCGACCTCCGGGAGCGGCTCCTCCTCTCGCTTCGCCTCGATGATCTGCAAGGCCTCGGTGTAGGTGTCCCGGAGGTCATCGCCGGTGAGGTCGTCGTGGGTCATACGGTCGATGAGGGCCGGCGCTCCGTCGATCTCCTCGTAGGTCAATTCCGCAGTCGGCGGGTCGACGGCGGAAGGATCGCGGATCTCGTCCGGCCACCGCATCGCGTGCAGGTTATGGACAGGCTTTGAGGCTGTCCGTTGTCCACGGCTGAACCGCGCGCAGAGCCCTGCTCGTCGCGCGGATCTGCCAGCGGGAGGATCGACCGCAGCCCGCGCAGCAGGAAGCCGGCACCCGCATCGCCGCCGGCTTCCGTCACATCGTGCAGACCCCCGCCCTGCGCCAGTTCACCGTCGCCACGGTGCTCGCCGTCGTTGCCTTCGGATTCTCCGAGTCAGTGCTCTTCGCCGTAGCCGACGCAGACCTGCACCGCCCGCTGGCCTTCGTCTGCGTCGTCAGTTCCTTGCAAGGGGCAGGTGCCATAGCAGCCGCCGCGGGCTTCCTCCTCAGCACTGCCCCATCTCTGCTCGCCGTCGCGCCCGGAACCATGCTCGTCGGCGCCAGCCTGCCCTGGATCGTTGCGGGCGTCATGACCCTTTTCCAACGGCGCATGCCCGCCGTCCTGATGGGACGAACCGACGCCGCGTTGAACGTACTGATAGGAGTACCGCAGACCACGGCCATCGCCGCCGGAGCCGTCTTGATCACGCTGGTCGACTACCGCGTCATGCCCCTGGTACCGCTCAGCTTGAAACGCTGCCAGAGCCCTCCCGTTGACTGATCCAGAGTCCGACACTCCGCAGGCGAGTACCCCTCCGGTTGCAGCGCGCCACTCAGAGCTTCTTTACTAATAGGTACAAATCCATCTAAACCATGCGGTCCGTGAGCTAGGACGTGGAGGACTCCGCCGTCGGTTGGGGCGTAGTTGCCGCGTGCCGGCGCGCTGGGCCCTCAGTCGGTCTCTGGTCGAGTTACCGCAAGGGAGATGTGGACATCATGGGACAGCTTGATGGCAAGATCAGCCTGGTGACTGGCGGCTCGACCGGGATCGGTCTGGCCATAGCCCGTCGGTTCGTCGCCGAGGGCGCCACCGTGTACCTCACAGGGCGACGCAAGACCGCGCTTGACGCCGCTGTGGAAACCCTCGGGGGACGGGCCATCGGCATACAGAGTGATGTATCGGATCTCGACGCTCTGGATGAGCTGTTCGCGATCATCCAGGGCGGCAGCGGACGCCTGGATGCCGTCGTCGCCAACGCCGGCGGCGGCGAGCTGGCGCGACTAGGGGAGATCACCGAGGAGCAGTACCGTTCGACCTTCGACATCAACGTCAAGGGGACGATCTTCACGGTCCAGAAGGCGCTCCCGTTGCTGCCGGACGGGGCCTCGGTCATCCTGCTCTCGTCCACCAACGCGTCGATGGGCGTCCAGGCCATGACGGTCTACAGCGCCACCAAGGCAGCCATCCGCAACCTGGCCCGCACCTGGGCCGCCGAACTCGCGGGGCGCGGCATCAGGGTCAATGCCCTCAGCCCGGGACCGATAGAGACCCCCGGCATCCGCGGTCTGGGCAGCCCGGCAAAGGGCGAACAGCAGCTGGCGGACCGTCTCGCCGACGAGATTCCCCTCGGCAGGATAGGACGCCCCGACGAAGTCGCCGCCACGGCCGTCTTTCTTGCCTCTGACCAGAGCTCCTTCACCACCGGGGCTGAACTCTTCGTCGACGGCGGCCTTGTCCAGGTCTGAATACGGCCGCCCTATGCCGGCATAGCCGCGAAGAGAGGCCGGAAGACGGATTGGCCCGGCTGCCAGCGGAGACTGGGGAACTGCGCCCCCCGTCCTTGAAGGGCTAATTCTTGCCGCAGGCATCGAAGAGCTCGGAGCGAGAAGGGCCAACCCGTGCCGACCAGTGGCTGCGAATGGCCAAGACCGCGCTCAAGAGCCTCCCGCCGTAGCCTGATCCCCGTCGTGCCGAGGCCGTGCCCGGCCTACGCGCGGTGCACGCCGGGGCGGGCGGCCCCCATTGGACGACTGGCGCGTCAGTACAGTGTGGGGCCGGCTGCTGGTGTAGTGCCTCGATCCAGGGGAGCAGATCATGCCCTCGCGACAACCAGGCCGCCGAATCTGGGGCGACAGAGCCTATCCTCACCTTGCGGGAGACCAGTTGGCCCGACTTTTCGAGTTCGGAGTTCCGCAGAACATCTCCGCAGGGCAGTTTGTATTCCGTCTGGGAGATGACAAGTATGACCTGGTGGTAATCGAAGAAGGCCAGCTTGAAATCATCAGAGAGGCAGGGCCCGGTTATTCCGAGGAGGTGATTGTCACCTTCGGGCCGGGAGAATTTATCGGTGAACTCAGCATTCTCACGGGACAGTTCGTTTATCTCCCAGCGCGCGCTGCCACGGATGGCCGCATCTATCGAATTCCACCCGACCGGTTTCGCTTGCTGATGGAAACCGAGACCGCACTATCCGACATCCTGCTCACCGCTTTCAGGGCTCGACGTGAAATTTTGATGGAGTCCGCCTCGCACACCATTGAGGTCATCGGAAGCGCTTCATCTGCCGAGTGCCTGGCGCTGCGCTCGTACCTTGAACACATGGCACTTCCGTATCGCTGGATGGACGATGCAACGCCAGACGGGTTGCTGCTCATGGGGCTCGCTTCGCTCACCACAGGTGATTTGCCTGCTGTTCTCCTTCCGGGGCGCTCGCTGCGCAACGCCACGCCCGGAAGCCTCGCGATGAATCTGGGACTGTCACATGAAGGAATCAAGGATGAAGAGATAGACCTAGCTGTCATCGGGGGTGGCCCGGCCGGGCTGGGTGCCGCGGTGTATGGATCATCAGAAGGACTCGGAACAGTCCTGCTTGATGCCGTGGGCCCTGGAGGTCAGGCAGCAGCAAGTTCCCGCATCGAGAACTACTTGGGATTCCCTAACGGAATCAGTGGCGCCGAACTGACCCACCTCGCCGCCATACAGGCGCTGAAATTTGGATGTCGTCTCTACTCGCCTTCGCGGGCCATAAGCCTCCAGCCCCTTGCCGACCGGATTCAGATTTCCCTGTCCGACGGCACGGATATTCGTGCGCGCGCCGTTATTATCGCTACCGGCGCCCGCTACCAGTCCCTTCCGATCGCCCGCTGGAAACACTTCGAAGGGGCGGGAATCTATTACGCAGCCACTGAGCTGGAAGTCCGTTCGTGCGCAGGCAGACCGGTGTCCGTACTGGGAGGGGCGAACTCCGCAGGGCAAGCAGCTCTGTTCCTGGCCGGTAAATCAATCGCAGTCAACATCATCCTGCGCCGCGACAACATCAGGGCCCGCATGTCCTCTTATCTTGTTCGCCGCATCCTCGCGGATCCGCGCGTTACCGTGCATACGTCAAGCGAAGTGACAGCACTCGAAGGGGAAGACTCCCTGGAGGCCATCAGGATCAGAAATTCCGCTACTGGCGTCGAATCTCTGCTCGGATGCCGCGGGCTTTTCTGCTTCATAGGTGCAACACCGGCAACCGATTGGCTAAATGCGGCCTGTGCGGCCGACAAAGATGGATTCATATATACCGATGTGCACATTGCTGAAAAAAATCTGGGGTCGCCCTGGCAGGAACTGCAACGTTCCCCGCTTCCCTTCGAAACGAGTATTCCCCGTGTCTTTGCCGCCGGCGATGTACGACATGGGTCAATCAAGCGTGTCGCCGCCGCAGTCGGCGAAGGGGCTTCCGCCGTTTCTTCCGTTCATCGGGTCATAGGGGTTCCCGAGGTGCCCTTCTGAGGGCGAGCGGGGCGGGCAGTACAAGCTTGGCCGTTCCGGCGAGCCGGTGTCACAAGCCTCGAAACAGGCTCGTGCTGCCCTGCCTTCCCCCCGTAATACCCCGTACGCGGCGTACAGTTTTCTCATGTCCCGGCCTCGGCAGTTTGACGACGAGGAGGTCGTTCGGGCTGCTCGCGACCAGTTCTGGTCCCACGGTTACGACCGAACCTCCATCGACGATCTGAGCGCCGTCACGGGCTTGGGACGCGGAAGCCTTTACGGGGCCTTCGGAGACAAACACGCCCTGTTCCTGCAGGCTCTGGACAGCTACAACGCTGACGCGATCGAAGCCTGGCGTTCGGCGCTGCGCGGCCCGGGACCGGCCCTCCCGCAGCTGGAACGCTTTGTGTGCGACATCTCCGAAGCGATCAGCAGGGACGTGGAGCGGCGCGGCTGCATGATGGCCAGGAGCGCCACGGAACTCGCCGCAGTCGACAAGACCGTCGCCGAGCGGACTGCTGCCACTGTCCGCGGAATGCACAGCGAGCTGTCGGACTGCCTTGCCCGGGCCCAGGAGGAGGGCTCGCTGGATGCCGAAGCGGACACGGACGGGCTCGCAAGCCTTCTCCTTGCTGTGCTGCGGGGACTGGAGGCCCTGGGCAGGGCAGGAGCCGCAGCGGAGGTTGTCATCAGGGCTGCCGAGCAGGCCCTGGCCCTTCTTCCCCGCCTGTCCACGAACGAGCCGGCGCCGGATCGGCTGGAGGACCGTTCCGCGCCGTGACCCGGTCCCATTCCGGACGGCCCTTGGGTTTTCAGTGCCATGCGCCGCGCGCCGTGGAGGTCTTGCCCCGCCAGGCGTCAGCACCGCCTGACCATTGCGCGCAAGCCGCCTCGAACAGGACGATCAGCAGCACAGGGGCGCTTAACAGGGGGATGAGGACGGTGTCGACCTTGCCGGGCCGTTGCGTGTGTTGCACGGCCTCCGCCAGGTTGCCGAGACCGTAGGTGGCGGCTAGGCAAACTGGTCCTTGGCCAGCATCGCGATCATCTTCGCGGCGGTGACGTCGGGTGTCTGCCTGTCGAGGGAGGTGTCTGACATCCAGTGGCCGATACTCCTGCCGCGCAGAGTCGGCGATTTGTGCACCTGGACGCCCCGGGGCTCATGGTGCGACCAGGTCGTGGCTGTCCTCTATCAGCTCCCGAATCAGTTCGTCCGGGACATCGCCGACCAACGAAACGTTGACCCAGTATCGTTTGTTGAGCTTGTACGCCGGGTGCACTGCCTCGAAGCGGTGCTGCAACTCGGTGACCCGCTCCGGATCGGCCTTGACTGTCACCTGGTCGTCCGGGAACTCATGGCCGCTGAGGATGGCGAACACCTTGTTGTTCGCCGCTGTCTTGAACACCACGCGGTCCGGGGCGAACGGACGTGACTCGCTGACTCCGGCGAAAGAGAGCGCCAGCTCCCGGACGTCGTCCACGTTCATGGCAATCTCGCTTCCCTAACTGAAGTTGCAGGACTCCGCTCCTGGTAGCAGCGGCTGCTAAAGGCGGATGAGGACGGTGCCGACCTTGCCGGGCTGCACCGCGTGCTTCACGGCGGTGGCCAGCTCGCCGACGTCGTACGTGGCGGCCACGTCGAACTGGTCCTGGAACGCCAGCGCGATCAGTGTCGCGGCGACCGCGTCCGATGCCCGCCTCTCGGCGGATGCCTCCAACAGCCACCGGCCGAGGGTCGCGCCCCGCACCGTCAGTGCTTGATGCAGCAGCGTCGACGCATGCACCGAGATCGGCTCGTCGGCGAGTTCGCCGTAGATGACCAGTCTGCCGCCCGGCGCCAACAGGTCCAGAAGGCTTTCCGTCAGCTTTCCGCCGACAGGGTCGAAGGCCACACTGAGCGGGCGGCCGCCGGCTGCCTTGCGGACCTCGTCGGCCCAGCCCGGATTCTCTGTCGCCACGACCGGGACGTCCGGGAACCGCTTGCGCAGTTCGGCGGCACCGCGGTCACTGCGGACGACGTTGACCAGGCCCACGTTGTGGTACTGCATCACGCCGGTTACCAGCCGCCCGACCGACGAACCGGCGGCGGCCTGCACCAGATAGCCGTCGTATCCCAAGGCCAGGTGCTGCTCCGCTTCACGGCGCAGCATCACCGCGGTGAGCGGGTTCGTCAGCATCTGCGCGGCGACCTCGTCCGACAGTTCCTCGGGTACGGGGACGACGGTCTCGGCGTCCGCCAGGATCCACTGTGACCATCCCCCGGGCAGGGGGAAGACTGTTACGCGGCCGCCGGCCTCGACGCCCGGAGCCACGCGCGTATCCGGGCCGATGGCCTCCACCAAGCCGGTCCCTTCCACGCCGACCGGTACCGGCTCTGCAGCTGTCGTGGGGAAGGCATCGAGTCCCAGGAGATCACCAGGGTGGACCGGGAAGGCCGTGGCGCGGATGAGGATCTGACCGTGCACGGGTGCTTCCGGCTCGGGCTCCTCGATGACGGTCAGGACGTCGGCGGGCGTCCCGCTACGGGTCCAGACGACACGACGGTTCATGATCGTCCTCCTGTGCGCTGGTGTGGATGGGGCTTGGCCGGGGCGTCAGCCGACGTCCTGGAGCAGCAGGTGCTTCGCGCTGAGTGCTCCGTCCAGCTGCATCAGCCGGCCTCCCTCGCGTAGACCGCCGAGGTCCAGGGCGGCGAACCCGAACTGGTCGAGCAAGGCGGCCACGGCCGTCTTCGCGTCGGCGTCGTCGCCCGCGTAGAAGACCACCTGGCGGCCTTCCTCGTGCCGGGGGTCCGCGGCGATGAACGCGGCGAACAGGCTGTTGAACGCCTTCACCATCCGCGCGCCGGGCAGGCGTTGGGCGACCCATTCGCTGCCCGTGAGGTTGCCGACGTCGTAGCGGCCCCGCCAGGGGTTGGCCGCCGCGAACTGATTCGTCGTGTCGACGACGATCTTCCCGGACCAGTCGGTAAGGCTGGTCAGGTCGGGCACTGCGGAGAACGGCACCGCGAGGAAAACGAGGTCCGCCTGTGCCGCCCCTTCCGCTGTCACGGCGTGGACCTTCGGCCCCAACTGCTCCACGACTGCCTTGAGTGTCTCCGGGCCCCGGCTGTTGCCGATGAGTACCTCATGTCCGTGGCGGACGGCCTTGTCGGCGATGGCCCGGCCGATCTCCCCCGCGCCGAGAATGCCGATGGTGCTCTGTGCGGCCATGCTGCCCCTCCTTGATCGTGCGTCGGGGTCGTACCGGCGCCCCGGCAGCGGCTGTGTGATCGGCTCCGGCCGCCTCCTGCCGGGATGGTCCCGGCCTCGGCGGCAGGTACGTCGGCGCCTACGCGCGATGCGGGTTGAAGTCCAGGAGGACCTTGCCCTTCTCCCGGAAATACGCGAGCGCTCCGGGAAAATCCGCTGCCTGGTAGACGGGCGCGGAGGGCAGGACGAGTCTTCCCTCGGAGACCAGCCGCGCGGACTCCGCGTTCAGAGCCGGAAGCCGGGGAAGATACTCGTCCTGGTACATCCAGAATTCCGTCGTGGTGATGTTCTTCGTCCTCAGCACGTCAGGATCGGGCGTGAACGGCCGGCCGCTCAGATACCCGTAGATCGCCAGCAGCGCGCCGTCGGTCAGTACGTCCAGCAACAGTGCAGTCGCCGCACCGCTGACACCGTCAAGGCCGAGGAGCACCGGATCGGATCCGACGGCTTCCCGCACACGCGCGCCGGCGTCCGCCGAGTCGACAACCACGATGTCGGCGCCGAGATCACGGAGTTCGCTCACGAGTTCCGCGCGGCGCACGATGTTGATCGTGCGCAGCCCTCGTTCCTTGGCGAACACGATGACAGACCGGCCCACCCCGCTGTTGGCCGCGTTCTGCACCACCCAGGAACCGGCCGGGAGGTCCCGCAGGCCGACCAGGAGCCCCGCGCTGACGGGATTGATGGTGAGCATCGCTGCCTGTTCAAGACTGATGGACTCGTCCACAACGGTCAGGTCCGCCGCCTCGGCAACCACCCGCTCCGACCAGGAGAAGACGCCGAAGGGAAGCAGGACCCTCTCGCCCGGGCTGACCTCCAGGACGCCGGGCCCTACGGACACGACGGTCCCGACGCCCTCGTTTCCGATGGCCGTCGGCAGTTCAGGGCGTACGGGGTAGACACCTTGCGCCAGGAGAAGGTCGTGGTGGTCGAGCGGGGCGTACTCGACCTGGACCAGCGCCTGTCCGGCAGTGGGAGCCGGGGGCTCGGGCACGTCCACCACCGTCAGGCTCTTCTCCGGCTCCCCGAACCGAGTGAGGTGAATGGCGAGCATGGGACACGACTCCTAGCTTCGTCACTCGACGAAATTCGAGACATCGCTTTGGATGCCGACGGCCCGGTCCCGAGGGTTTCCACGGCGGTATCCAGCTCGGTTCTGTTCCGGCCCGTGAGATGCACGGTGGAGCCCTCGGCGGCGAACCGACGGGCTATGGCCAGACCGATCCCGGTCGAGCAGCCACCAAACTGACCTTGCCATCAAGCTGTCCCAGGATGTCCACTTCACCCGGAGACCTGCAGAGAGCACAGCCCGCCGACATGCGGCGCCCCATGCCCGTCCACCTTGTGACGCCCTCGCCGACGGAGGATGCTCCGCCGCGCCACCTCACGGACCGCATGGTTTAGATGGATTTGTACCTACTAGTAAAGAACCCGAACCGGGGCACTGCAACTGGAGAGTCACTCGCCCTCCCCGGTCTCGCAGCTGGCTGGACAGATCCTTTGGCCCGGTACTCCCTCTGCCGCGTCACACCCCGCCGATTCCATGGCAGGGCCTGATGCTGGACGGCCGCCGCAAGTCGGTGCAGGCCATGGCCTCGCGGCTGCCGGACGGCGACGAACAGAACCTTCAGCCGTTCGTGAACCAGTCCACCTGGGATCCGGTGCCGGTGCAGCGGCGGATCTGCGAACGGATACTGCCGCTCATCTCCCCGATGGCCTGGGTGGTCGACGACGTGTCGGTGCCCAAGGACGGAAGAAGGTCGGTCGCGGTGGCCCCGAAGTACTGCCGGGCCCTGGGCAAGCGCGCCAACTGCCAGGTCGCGGTCAGCGTCCACGCCGCCACCGACACCGCCTCCTGCCCTCTGCAATGGCGGCTGTTCCTGCCCAAGGAGTGGGCGTCGGACACCGGCCGCAGGACCGTCACTCGCGTTCCGTCCGAGGTCACGCACCGCGAGAAGCGGCGGCTGGCTCCGGACGTGCTCGACACGCTGGCCGGCTGGGGCATGAGGCCGCCGGTGGTCGTGGCCGACGCGGCCTACAGCACCAACGCACACCTGCGGGCCGGCCTGGCCGAGCGCGGCATCGACTACGTGCTCGCCGTCCGCGCGGACGTGACAGCCCACGCCTTCCAGGAACAGCCCGTCGCCCCGGCCCGCAACGGGCCCATCGGGTGCTGGCCACAGCCTCGCCATCGCCATCCCGCACCGTCGGTGGCGGCCCTGGCCGCCGGTCTCGGCCTGGACGCGCTCACCACCGTCGCCTGGCGGACCGGCTCGCGAGGAGAGTTACGGTCCCGGTTCGCCGCGGTGCGCATCCGCCCTGCGGGCAAGGCCGACGAGCGTCCGATCCGAGCCGCCGCCTCGGCCGGGCAGGGCTGGTGGGACGGGGTCCTGCCGGACTGCTGGCTGCTGGTCGAGTGGCCCGAGGAGGCCGAGGCTCCCACCGACTACTGGCTGTCCAACCTGCCGGCCGACATGACGATCGCCGACCTGGTCCGCCTGGCCAAGGTCCGCTGGCGCATCGAGCACGACTACCGCGAACTCAAACACGGCCCGGGCCTGGACCACTTCGAAGGCCGATCCTGGCCCGGCTGGCACCACCACGTCACCCTCGTGACCGCCGCCCACGCCTTCCTCACCGAACAGCGCCTGGCCCCAAAAGCACCCGGATCGGCCTCACCTTCTACCAGATCCTCGATGCGCTCCAGGACATCTTGAGGTGCTGGAGCGGCGTCTGCACCACCTGCCAACAGCCCCTGCCCAGCAGGCCACACACAACACCGAGATCAAGAACGACCTAACGGAGTCCTGCTAGGGCGTGTATCGGAAGTGGGTCTTGGGGCGGCTCGGTATCTGGGCAGACAAGCCCATCTCGCAAGATCGGCAGCGGTCGACGGGCAGGTACTGGTAGTAGTCGGCCGTGGCAGGAGACGCGTGGACCCCAGTGATTTCGATGGTCGGTGTGGCTGTAGGTGGTGCGTTGACGTATCTGACCCAGCGCACGACGCAGCGGACAGCTGACCGGGCTGAAGAACAGAGGCGGGCTGCGGTACGGGCGGAAGAGCGGCGTGCCGAGCAGATCAGGACCGTGCTGGAGTTCATTCGGTGCGCGCTGGAGGCTGAGGGCGTGGCGCATGCGCGGCCGCATCAATGGGCGGTCGGTGATGACTGGTATGTGACGGCGAGGCCGGCGATGGACGGTCTTCGAATAGCCGAGAAGAGCATCGAGTTGCTGTGTGCCCCTGGCCTTCACTCACCGACGACCGCCTACGCCCGCGCCCTTAATCAAGCGGTCTGGCAGGAGCGTGACGAGGGGAGCCTGGCCGAGCGCCTAGAGCCGTTCAAGGCGGAGTTTCTCGCCGTGGCACGCCACAGCCTGACCTGACATCGCAGGTCACAGCCACTCGTTGATGGCTGCTACGAGGACGGTGGCCTCGTAGCGGACCGCGAGCTTGTCGTACCTCGTGGCCACGGCCCGGTGCCTCTTGAGGCGATTGATACCGCACTCGACCGCGTGCCGAGCTTTGTAGTCCTCCGGGTCGAACTTCGGCGGACGGCCGCCGTGGGATCCGCGCTTCTTACGGTTGCGGGCTTGGTCGGCCTTGTCCGGAATGGTGCAGCGGATGCCACGTCTGCGCAGGTAGGCGCGGTTCTTGCGGGAGGCGTATGCCTTGTCGGCGCGCACCCGACTGGGACGGGTGCGCGGTCTGCCCGGCCCCAGCCGCGGCACCCGGATGCGGCTCAGGACGACCTCGAACTGCGGGGAGTCACCGCGCTGCCCGGCGGTGATCACGATGGACATGGGTTTTTGGCCCTGCTCGACGGCCAGGTGCAGCCTGGTGGTCAGTCCGCCGCGCGAGCGCCCAAGGCCGTGGTCGTAGGGCTCGGTGATGACGCCGCCGGGCGGTTCCTTCTGCAGTTCCCCCTTTTCCTCGCCCCGGCGGCGTGCTGGTGGGCCCGACAGACGGTGGAGTCGACGTTGAGGTCCCAGGTGATCAGGTCCTGCGCATCGGCCCGAGTCTGGAGCTGGGTGAAGATGCGCTGCCAGGCGCCGTTGCGCTGCCAGCGGCGAAACAGGTCGTACGCCCGGCCCCACGGCCCGTACTCCGTGGGCATGTCCCGCTACGGGACGCCGGCACGGACCCGGAAGCGTATGCCGTCGATCAGCTGCCGCCGGGTCCATATCGGTGGGCCGCCGGGCTTCGTGCCCTTCGGCAACAGCGGGTCCAGCACGGCCCATTGCTCGTCCGTCAGATTTCCACGCACCACAAGCCAAGATCATCTCACGGCCAAGATCCACTTTCGATACACGCCCTAGGGCCTGCACCAACGGTTTGTATGGCTTCGCCGCCACCTTGCCGTCGGCCTGGAGGTAGTAGCTCTGGACCGGGTCGATGTCCTTCAACGGCACGAACGCTTCGATCTCGATGGCGCGGGCCGTCGGCAATGGTAGGTCCCGCAGCTCCGCGTCGGTGATCGGCACAACTTGATCCTTGGCGTACTCGAGCCCTTGCCGATCTCGGAGTTCGGCACCTCGCGGTCCTCGACCTCACAGAACTTCTTCACCCGCACCCTACCCATGTCCTCCACGTGGTACTGGTGGAAGCGCACCGAGTGGTCCTCGGTGGCGGACTGGACGTTGATCGGAACGGTTATCTAGATCCCGCACGTATCTGCCCAGGTCAGATGAGTGTGACTGGCTAAGGGACGTGAAGGTCAGTCTCGTCAACGTGGGTCGACAACCTAGAGCTGGCCGCCGGAGCGTTGAAGCGGGCTTCCCAGACAGCAGCCGCCCGCCAAGCAGCACGACGCGGGCCCCGACGGTCAGCAGCCCGCCGGCATGGGTGTGCGGGTCCTAGACCGTGTCCTACGTGGTGAGGCGGACGTTGACTCGGTATGGGGCGGGAACGTGGAGTTGGATCGTGCCGGACGGACTGTGGGAGATCGCCGAGCCGCTGATTCCCGAGCAACGGGCACCTCCGCAGGGCGGCGGGACGGCCAGCGTGCCTGATGAGACGCTGTTCGCGGCCATCATCTACGTGCTGGTCAGCGGCTGTGCCTGGCGGGCACCGCCGCCCTGCTTCGGGATATCGAAGTCCACCGCCCATCGCCGGTTCCTGATCTGGTCCAGAGCCGGCGTCTGGGGCCGTCTGCACGAAGCCGTGCTGCACCGCCTGGACGACGCCGGCCTCATCGACGTCACCCGTATCGTCCTCGACACCGCCCACGTCAGGGCGAGAAAAGGGGCGAACACACAGGTCCGAGCCCCGTGGACCGAGGCAAACCGGGTTCCAAGACGCACATCCTGTCGGACGCGAACGGACTGCCCCTCCTCGTCGGCGTCTCCGCCGGCAACACCCACGACAGCGAAGGGCTGAAGCCCATGGTCGAGGGTCACCAAACGAGACACGACCCTCACAACGGGCGGCACTTCAAGCCCCAACGCCTGCACGCCGACAAAGCCTACGACCGCGCCGACCTGCGCAGATGGCTTCGCTGGAAACGAATCGGCGTGCGCATCGCCCGCAGAGGCATCGAGTCCAGCGAACGATTAGGGCGACGCCGATGGGTCATCGAACGCACCATGTCGTGGTTGTCCGGCTACCGCCGACTCAGCCCACGCTACGAACGCCACCCCCGAAACTACCTGGCCTTTCTCGGACTTGCCGCCGCCCTGTGCTGCTACAAGCGCCTCGTCCGCCTCACCAGGTAGGACACGGTCTTAACACCCTCTCAGATGTCAAACAGCATGTGATGCGGTGAGCGGGGCGTCGTGTCGGGGATCCGGTGCCATGCCGTCGTCGGTGACGAGGCCGGCGGCGTCGGCGTCGGCTGTGACCCGGACCGTGGTGGGGAGTGGGTGGGTGCTGTGGGCCTGGAGGGTATGGGGTCCGGCCTGGAGGGTGTGGAGGTAGTGGTCGCCCAGGAACGTGGTGTGGGTGATGTGCGCGTGCCATCCCGTCGTGGCGGCGTCGGCCGCGGTCAGGGTGAGGGCTTCAGGGCGGATCGCCACCGTGACCGCTCCGGGGGCGGGCGGGGTGTCGGTGCGGAACGGGATGCCGCCGGTCAGACCGGGAGCTTCCAGCAGCCCAGTGCCGGGGCCGGTCGAACGGGCCTTACCGGTAAGGAAGTTGCAGTGGCCCAGGAACTCGGCGACGAAACGGCTGCCGGGGCGGCGGTACACGTCCTCGGGGGTGCCGGCGCGCACGATGCGGCCCTTGTCCATGACCAGGATCCGGTCACTCATCGCGAGGGCCTCGGTCTGGTCGTGGGTGACGAAGACCGTGGTGATGCCGAGGTCGCGCTGGAGGTCCCCGAGCCATTCGCGGGCCCGTTCGCGCAGTTTCGCGTCGAGGTTGGAGAAGGGCTCGTCGAGCAGCAGGGCGCTGGGGCCGTGGGCGAGCGCCCTGGCCAGGGCCACACGTTGCTGCTGGCCGCCGGAGAGCTGGTGCGGGTAGGCGTCCGCACGGGGGCCGAGTTCGACCAGGTCCAGGACCTCACCGACCCGTCGCATGATCTCGGTGCGGCCAGTGCGGCGGACTTTGAGGGGAAAGGCGACGTTCTGCCCGACGGTGAGGTGCGGCCACAGTGCGTACGACTGGAAGACCACGCCCAACTCCCGTTGCTCGGCAGGAATGTTGTGGCCCTGTGCGGCGTCGAACAGCATACGGTCGCCATGGGCGATGCTGCCCTGGTCTGGGGTGTGGAACCCGGCGATCGACATCAGGGTGGTCGTCTTTCCGCAGCCGCTGGGTCCGAGCAGGGTGACGAACTCGCCGTCGAGGACGGTGAAGTCGACGGAGTCCAGGACGCGGGTGGACCCGAACGTCCGGGTCAACCGGTGTACGGAGATCTCAGGCATGGCGGCCTTTCTTTCGCAGGGTCCAGCCGAGGCCCGCAGCCAACGCGACCGCCACCAGGAGGACTTGGACCAGTGCCATGGCGGCGACCGGCCCGGGAAGTCCCTTGGACCAGGTCTGGAGCATGGTGGTGCCGAGGAGTTCGGTGCCGGGCTTGGCCAGGAAGACCACGGGGTCGTAGTCGCTGACCAGGGTCACGAACATCAGCACCAGGGCGCTGAGCAGGGCGGGGCGCAGCAGCGGCAGGGTGACGCGGCGGGTGGTGGTCCACCAGCTCGCACCGGAGGCGGCCGCCGCCTTGGCCAGTTCGGGGCTGATCCGGGCCAGGGCAGGAGCCAGGACGATGTAGGCCAGGGTCATGTTGCGCACACTCAGGGCGAGGAGTTCGCCCCACAGACTGTTGCGCAGCAGCGCACCGGGCCAGTCGACGATCAGGAACAGCCAGAAGAAGCCGACTCCGAAGACGATGCCGGGGGTGGCCCTGGGGTAGACGAGCAGCGCGGGCAGGGTGCGGCGCAGCCGGAAGCCCGAGTGGTGGGCGATGACGGTGGCGAGGGCGACCAGGGCGACGGTGGCCGCGCTGCCGACGGCGGCGACGGTCAGGCTGTCGGTGATCGAGCGGTGCAGCGTGGGGTCGGTCCAGATCTGGTCCCAGTTGGCGGCGGTCCACAGGTGCCAGGGGGCGACCAGGGTGGTCAGATCGGTGACCGACGACATGAGGACGAGACCCAGCAGCGGTATCAGACAGGTGAGGCCGACGAAGCCGGCCATGCCCACGACGGCCGGAATGCGCCAGCGCCCCAGGTCCAGCGGACGCGCGGGCGGAGTGGCCCGGGTGCCGGACGTGTAGCGCGCGGAGTGCCGCAGCAGCCGGCCGCGTACGACGAGAAGGGCCGAGGCCACCACGAGCAGCAGGATCGCTCCGGCGGAGACGACGGGCGGGTCGGGGAGGCTGCTGCCGGACCAGGTGTCGTAGAGGTAGCTGGCGATGAACTGGATGTTCGCCGGTCGGCCCAGGAACAGCGGGATGCCGAGGACCTCCAGGCAGAGCGTGAAGATGAGCAGCCCGCTGTCGAGCAGCGCGGTGCGCAGCATCGGCACGGTCGCGGTGGTGAGGACGCGCAGTGTGCCGCCGCCACAGGCCCGTACGGCGTCCTCCAGTGTGCCGTCCGCGCTGTCCAGGACTGCCTTGCAGGTCAGGTAGGCGATGGGGAGTGTCACCACGGCTCCGAGGACGGACATGCCGGGCAGCGAGGTGAGATTCCAGGCGGGCAGGTGCAGGTTCTTGGACCACAGCTGGGTCAGATAGCCGGCCGGTCCGTACAGCGATTCCCACCCGACGATCAGGCCCAGCGGCGGGATGAGGAGCGGGGCCGGCAGGGCATGTCCCAGCGGGCGTCTGCCGGGAAGGTTGGTGCGGGTGATCAGGACGGCGAAGGCGGCGCCGAGCAGCACCGCGAGAGCGGTGGCCGTCACCGCGAAGACGACCGTGTTCCAGGCGGCCCGCCGGAACGCCGCATCGGCGAAGAGCTGCCGGTAGGCGTCGGTGCTGAACACGCCTCCGGGCAGGTAGTAGGGCTTCGACAGGAACGAGGTGATGACCAGGGGCACCAGCGGCGCCAGGGTCAGCATGGCGATCACGGCCCAGACCGCGTACTGCCCCGGAGCGGGGCGGCGGCGCGGGGCGGTCGGGGCCGCGGCGAACCGGGCGGCGGCAGGTGGCGCGGCCGTGGGTGTGTTCCGGGTCATGGAGCTCATCGGCCCAGGGCCTTGTTCCAGCGGTCGGTGATCGACTTCTGCTGGTCGACGACGTCCTGGGAGACCGGGACGAGGTAGGTGGTCCCGGCCGGTACGTGTGTGGCCAGCTCGGTCAGGCTCGCGGTGCAGCCGTTGGCGGGCTTGAAGTGGTTCATCGACGCCTCCATGCCGGCCGCGCACATGACCTGCTGGCCGGCGTCGCTGTAGATGTAGTCCAGGAACAGCTGGGCGGATGCCGGGGAGGCGGCACCGGCGGTCTGGCTGATCACGCGCGGGGTCAGCGGGGTGGCGTCGCTCATGTAGCCGTAGGCGATCAGGCCCTTGTACTGCGGGACGACGGCCTGGGCCAGGCCGCTGGAGAGCCATCCGGCGGAGGCGCCGCCCTGGACCAGGTACTGCAGGCCGTCCAGCCCTTCGTCCAGGGTCTTGGTGTGCGGGCCGTACGTGTCCAGATAGCCGTTGACGGTGTCCGCGCCCAGGATGTGGTTCAGACCGTAGACCGCCTCGTAGCCCAGTGGGTTGTTCGGCGAGTAGCTGACGAGGGGGTGCCGGGAGGGGTCCTTCTTGACGTCCGCGGCGAGTCCCGCATAGCTGATGGGGGCCTGGTTCCTGGACAGCAACTTGGTGTTCCAGGTGACCAGCACCGGGTCGGGCGACATCACGTATACGCCGTGCCCCTGGTTGGTGTAGGCGGGGAAGTCCGTCAGTCCCTGCGGGGTGACGTTGGCGAAGAGGCCGTTCTGCTCGCCCTGCACCACCTGCTGGATCGAGTCGGATATCAGCAGGTCCGCGGTGTGGGCGCCCTGGGCGTGCTCGGACTGGTACTTGCTGTAGACCTGGTTGTCCGAGAGTTGCGAGTACGCGGGCTTGATCCAGGGATAGGCCTTGGTGAAGGCCTTGAGCAGCGGCTGGATGACACCGGCGGGCGTATTGCCGTAGATGATCAACCCGGTTTCGCCGTGCGCCTTGGACACCAGGTCGGCCACCGCCGCCGGGGCTGCCGGGCTCGCGGAGCCGGTGGCCGACGTGTGGCCGGTGCCGGCGGACGAGCAGGCGGCGAGCACCGCGCCGAGCACCACGGCGGCGAGCCCCGTACGGGTGGCTGAGCGGGAGGAACGAGCGCGCATGACGACCTCTTTCCGGGCAGGCTATTTGCTATAGCGGACGCGGCGGCGACGTTCCCGAGCGGCCTGCCAGTAGGTGTTTGTTGGGTCAGCACCGGTGCTTCCAGGGGGTCAGCGCTGCCGAAACCCACCGGTGATCTGTCCCCAACCTGCCCGAAACAAGGGCGTGGCGCGAGGGTCGTCGGTTAAGCGAATCGAAAGGTTGGCGCTCCTAGCTTCGGCAGGCGTCGCCGGTCTGTCCGTGGATCCGGCCTGTTCCCGGAGGTGGATCTCGTGGAACGCTTCGCCGCGTTCGTCATGCGGCATCGGATAGGGCTGACCCTGGCCTGGGTCGTCGTGACCGTGGTCGGGGTGCTGATGGCGCCCCATGTGGCCGACCGCCTCAAGAGCGGCACGACGGTAGACACGGCCAGCTACCACGCCAACGCCACACTGCAGAAGGAATACGGCGGGGTGAGCGCCAACCCGAGCGTGCTGGTCGTCGACCTACCGCACGGCACCACCGCCGACAGCCCCGCGGTCAAGGCGGGCCTGGCCGCCGCCGACAAGGTCGCCGCGTCCGTGCCCGGCGTCCACGACCTGTCGTACGCCGGCACCGGCGACCGCGCCCTGGTCGGCACCGGCGGAACCTCGACCCTGGTGATGGTCTACCCGCCGCAGCAGGGCACCGAGGTGGCTCCGCCCGTGCTGGACTCGATGAGTTCCGCGATCACCCACGCGGTGCCCGGCACCGTCGTGCACCAGACCGGCATCGAGCAGCTCAGTGCGGGCGGTGCCGGCTCCGGGTCGAGCGTGCTGACCGAGATGCTCGTCGGCGTCGGGCTCGCCCTGCTGGTCCTGGCCTGGGTCTTCGGCTCCGCGCTCGCCCTGCTCCCGCTGCTGTCCGCCATCGTCTCCGTGCTGACCATGCAGCTGGCCATCTGGGGGCTGACGTATGCCACCACCATCGCCATCAACCCCTCGGTGCAGTTCATCGTCGCCCTGCTGGGACTGGGACTCTCGGTCGACTACGCGCTGCTGCTGGTCAACCGCTGGCGCGAGGAACGCGATCAGGGCGCCGACAACAGGCAGGCAGTCCTGCGTTCACTGCACCGCGCCGGGCACTCGGTCGCCTTCAGCGCGCTGATCGCTTCCCTCGGCCTGTTCGCGCTGGTCGTCGTGCCCGTCTCCTTCCTCCAAGGGGTCGGCCTCTCCGGCCTGTTCATCCCCTCCATCGCGGCGCTGGTGGCGCTGACCACCATCCCCCTGCTGCTGTCCACGATCGGGCCGCGCCTGGACAGGATCCGTCTCCGCCGTCGTAAGGGCACCGGGCCCGGAACGATGTGGACGCGCACCGCACGCGCCATCGTGGCCAGGCCCAGGACCGCGGCCCTGCTGGGAACCGCGATCCTGGGCACCCTGTGCACCTTCGGGCTGACCATCAACAGCGCCGCCCCCGCCTCCACCTCGCTGGCCGCGAGCGGCCCGGCGGAGCAGGGACTCAAGGCCCTGCAGCACGACGGGTTCCCCACCGGCGCACTGACCTCGATCCCGATCAGGCTCCCGGCGGGAACCGACCCGTCGGCCACCGCCGCGACCCTGCGCGGCCTGCCCGACATGCACGGTGTCCTGGTCGCCGACAACCCGGCCTGGCACCACACCACCAGCTCGGTCATCATGGCCCTGCCCAAGACCGAGATCGGCACCGCACACCCCGGAACCGCCCTGGCCGACCTGCGCGCGGCGGCCCCGCACAACTCGATGATCGGCGGCAACCTGGTCCAGTCCACGGACGTCGCGCACATCATGTCCAGCTGGTTCCCGCTGCTGTTCGCCGTCGTCGCCCTCGTGACGTTCGTGCTGCTGGCCCGGGGCATGCGCTCACTGCTTCTGCCGGCCAAGGCCGTCACGCTCAACCTGCTGTCCGTCGGCGCGGCCTACGGCGTGCTGGTCCTCGTCTGGCAGCGCGGCTGGGGCTCCGAAACCCTGTGGGGGATTCCCGCCACCGGGTCGATCAGCCCGTTCGTGCCGATGCTGCTGTTCGGGTTCCTGTTCGGGGTCTCGATGGACTACGAGGTGTTCATCCTGGCCCGTATCCGCGAGTCGTACGACCGCACCGGGCGTACGAACGACGCCGTGGTCGAAGGAGTCAGCCGCACCGGGCGGCTGGTCACCAGCGCCGCCCTGATCCTGTTCCTCGCCCTGCTCTCGCTGTCCTCGACCCCGGACGTGACCATCAAGATGATGGCCACCGGCATGGCGGCGGGCATCCTGATCGACGCCCTGGTCGTCCGCACCCTGCTCACGCCGGCTCTGGTGGTTCTCTTCGGCCGGGCCAACTGGTTCCTGCCCGCCTGGGCCGCCCGTCTGCTGTGGGTGAGGCCCGCCGCCGGCGGCGAAGAGGAGGAACACGACGACGGAGACGACCACGGTACGCCCAGCCCGGCAGGCCCCCATGCCTCCGTGCATGCTTGAGTCATGCGCTCCCGCGTGATCGAGAACCGCGTGGCCGTCGGCGCAGCCGAGGGCCACGCCCCCTCCTCCAGGCACCCTCGGCATCGACAGGAACCCACGCCCCCGTGAGAATCCGCCGCACGCCCCTCATCCTCGCCTTCGGCCTGTGCACGCTGATCGTGGCCGCGGCTGCCGTCGACCTCACGGCCGGCGGCACCGCCCAGCGGCGCGTCGCCCGGGCCGTGGCCTGCCGCCTGACGCCCACCGGACCGGTCACCGCGCAACTCACCGACTCCCTCGCGGGCCTGCGAGTCCTCACGGGGCATCTCGGCACGGTCCGCGTCACCGCCGACGGCGTCCACCGCGGTGGCACCGACATGAATGTGGAAGCCGTTCTGCGCAACGTCACCGCCCACGGCGCCACCGACGGCGGGTCGGCCACCGCCACCATCACCTACCGCACACTCGGCAAGCGCATGGGCGGCGCGGCCGCCGGAATGAGCGTGGGCGCCGAGGGAACCGGCCTCGCCCTCAGCGGCACGCCGGCAGGCACCGGCCTGCCCGTCACCGTCCACACCGCCATCGCCACCACCTCGGACAGCCTCACCATCACCCCGACCCGCGTCTCCATGTTCGGCAGGGCCGTACCGGTCAGCACCCTGTCCTCGGTCCCCAGCGCCTCCGGCCTCGCCCAGAGTCTCGAACCCCGCACGATCACCCTGCCCGACCTGCCGGCACGGGCACGGCTGGACGCCGCGCGTCCCGACAGCACCGGACTTGTCCTCAGGTTCTCCATCCCGCACACCGCCGGCCTGTCCAAGGCCACTGCCGCACCGGCCGGCACCCGCTGCTCCCACCCCAAGGCATAACCCCATGCGCATCCTGGTGATCGAAGACGACGAAGCCCTCGGCGCGTCCCTGACCTGGGGACTGCGGGCCGAGGGATACGCCGTCGACCTGGCCGCCGACGGCACCGAGGGACTGTGGCAGGCCACCGAACACGACTTCGACCTGATCATCCTCGACGTCATGCTCCCCGGCCTGGACGGCTACCAGATCTGCACACGGCTGCGGGAGGCCGGGAACTGGACGCCGCTCCTCATGCTCACCGCGATGGACGCGGCCCTCGATCAGGCGGAGGGCCTGGACCTGGGCGCTGACGACTACCTCACCAAGCCGTTCGAGTACCCCGTCCTGCTCGCCCACATCCGCTCCCTGCTGCGGCGCGGAGCGCCCCCGCGCCCCGCACTGCTGCAGGCCGGCGATCTGACGATGGATCCGGCGACCCGGACCGTGCGCCGCGGCGACCGGGCCATCACCCTCACACCCGGCGAACTGGCGGTCCTGGAGTACCTGTTGAGGGCGGAAGGCCGCGTGGTCTCCAAGAACGAGCTGCTGGAGCACTGCTGGGACGCGGCCTCCCGGGCCGACCCGGCCGTCGTCGAGGTCCGCATCCATCACTTGCGCCGGAAGATCGACCAGCCGTTCGCCACCCGCACCATCGAAACGGTCCGAGGATCGGGGTACCGCCTTGACCCGCAACGCACCTAGCCGCGGCTCGCTGCGCCTGCGGCTCACCCTGCTGGCCACCCTCGCCATCACCGTGACCGTCGCGATCGTCACGGCCGTTCTCGCGTTCACCCTGGTCACCTCCGTACGGTCGAACGTGACGACCACACTCAACGCCTACGCGGACTCCGTCGGGCAGTCCGCCACCGCCGGACGCCTGCCCACCCGCCTGCCTCCCGCCCCGGGCGATGCGACCGTGTGGGCCCAGGTCGTGGACGCCTCCGGCACGGTGATCGCCTCGACCGCCAACGTCGCGGGCCAGCCCGCCCTCTACACACTCCCCGCCGGCCGCACCACACCCCAGCGAGCGCCGGGGTCGTCGTCCGGCCGCGGGGACGAACAGGTCATCGCGCAGCGCTACGTCGCCGGTACCGCACCCGTCGTCGTCTACGTCGGCGGCTCCACCCAACTGCTCGCATACCTGGACCACGACCTCCAAGGGCACCTTCTCTACCTTCTGCCTGTGGTCCTGCTGGGTGCCGTCGGCGTCTCCTGGCTGCTGATCGGCCGCACCCTGCGCCCGGTCGAACACATCCGCGCCGAGGCCGCCGAGATCACCGGCAGCGATCTGCACCGGCGCATCCCCGAACCCGGCAGCGACGACGAGATCGGGCGCCTCACCCGCACCCTGAACGGCATGCTCGACCGACTTGAGTCGTCCGCCGACCGCCAACGGCGCTTCGTCGCCGACGCCTCCCACGAACTGCGCACGCCCCTCGCCGCCGTACGCACCTCCATGGAGGTCGGGCTCGCCCACCCCGACCAGGCCCCCTGGCCCGAACTGGCCACCCGCGCCGTGGCCGAGACCACCCGGCTGCAACGCCTGGTCGAAGCACTCCTGCTGCTCGCCCGCTCCGACGACGACACCCTGCTGCGCCGGCGCGAGCTCGTCGACCTGGCCACGCTCACCCGGGCCGCCGTCGACACCGCACCGGCCCGCGTCCCCGTCGCGCTGGACGCCGCGGAGAACGTCCACGTCACCGGCGATCCGGACCAGCTCACCCGCCTGATCCGCAATCTGCTCGACAACGCCGACCGGTACGCCGAGCGCACCATCGAGGTGACCCTGACCACCGACGGCCCGGCGACCGCGGTCATCCGGGTCGCCGACGACGGCCCCGGCATCCCGACCGCCGACCGCGAGCGCGTCTTCGACCGCTTCGTGCGCCTGGAGGCGGCCCGCACCCGGCACGCCGGCGAAAGCACCGGAACGGGCCTGGGACTGTCCATCGCCCGCGACATCGTCACCGCTCACGGCGGAACCATCTCGGTCACCTCAACGATGCGGCAACGCGACGGGCAAGAACGCGGAGCCGCCTTCACGGTCCGCCTGCCCGTCCACGGCCCGCCATCGGAAACCACGTGATCGGCGCAGCCGAAACCGTCAAGGAATCGTCAGGTCGAGCGGGACGGAACCGTCAAGCAGCAGAGCTTTGCTGGGGCTTCGTTGACACCTCTTGACGGAATTGGACTGTGATCATGGCTGTGCTGCTTCATCGATGGGGGGTGTTCGCGGTACGCCGCCGCCGTACGGTCCTGACCGTATGGATGCTCGTCATCGCCGCGACCGCCGCGCTCGGGGTCACCTTCGCCGGAAGCTTCGACACCAAGTCGGACATCCCGGGGTCGGCCGCACAGAGCGCCCTCGAAAGGATGGACCGCCACTTCGGGTCCTCGGACCGGCAGAGCGCCGAGATCGTCTTCGAGGCACCCAAGAAGACCTCGTTCAAGGACCCGGCGAATGCCGCCGCGCTGAAGCGGACGCTGACCGCCGCCGCCACCGTGCCCGGCGTCACCTCGGTCAGTGACCCCCTGCGCAGCCGGACGGTGACCTCGGACGCGAAGACCGCCGTCGCGCAGGTCGAGTTCTCGGTGCCCAAGGACCAGGACGTCAGCGCCGACGACCTCGACGCGCTCAAGGACACCGCGGCCAGCAGCCGCGCCGCGGGCATCGAGGTGCTCTTCGGCGGTGACGCCTACAAGGAGTCCAAGCCCCCGGTGGGGCCTGATCGCTTTGCGGATCCCCACGACCGGCCTGACCATCGTCACCTCGCACCAGGTGGTGCATGCCTCCGCCGTCATCCTCACCATGCGCACCGACATCGACCGCGTCACCGTCGCCGACTTCGTCTCCGGCCAGGCGACCAGCGTCGGCATCACCCTCGTTCTCGCCTTCGCCGTGGCACTGGTCATCCTCAGGATCGGTCTGCGCCCGCTCGGGCGCATGGCGGACACGGCCGACGCCGTCGCCTCCGGCGCCCGCGGCCAACGGCTCCCCGTCCACGGAGAACACACGGAAGCCGACCGCCTTGCCGTCGCCGTCAACAACGCGTTCGACGCCCAGGCCCGGGCCGAGAACCAGATCCGCGACTTCGCCGCCGACGCCTCCCACGAACTGCGCACCCCGCTGGCCACGATCTCCGGCTGGCTCGACCTCTACAACCAGGGCGGTCTCACCGGCCCCGAGGACCTCGGCAGAGCCCTGGAACGAGTCGACGGAGAGGTGGGCAGAATGCGTCTGCTGGTCGAGGAACTCTCCTTGCTCGCCCGCCTCGACGCCGGACGGCCTCTCGACTCGCAACGGGTGGACCTGCAACGCCTGGCCACCGCCGTCGTCCAGGACGCCCAGGTCGTGGCACCCGAACGCGTCATCGACCTGGACGCCCCCCACCCCGCGTACGTGAGTGGCGACCAGCCCCGCCTCCAGCAGGTCCTGAACAACCTCGTCGGCAACGCGATCCAGCACACCCCGCCCGGCACCGCGATCGACGTCACGGTGCAGGCGGCCGCATCAACCGTGCGGATTCAGGTGGCCGACCACGGCCCCGGCATCCCGGCCGAAGATCTCTCGCGCGTCTTCGACCGGTTCTGGCGCGCCGACGCCAGTCGCAGCCGCGCCCACGGCGGTTCCGGACTGGGCCTCGCCATCGTCCAGGCCATCGTCCACGCTCACCACGGAACCGTGCGGGTGGCTTCCACCCCCGGATCAGGAACCACCGTCACCGTCGTCCTCCCCTGCTACGACCGGACGGTCACGCCGGCACGGCCCGACGGCTCCTGACACGCAGGAGGCGAGCGTTGCGATGAGCGCGTCGTCGAGCAACGCCCACCCCGTCGGGTGGAAATCCGTCTCACGGGCCTCTGGTGCGGTGCTGGAATCCGCGCTCCCCGGCAGAGGCGTCGACCGGCGGCTCAGCACAGTTCGGGCAGTTTCATCGCCATCAGCGGTGCGTACTGCTGTCCGGCGTAGCAGTCGCTGTCGCGGAGGTCGCCCTGGACGGTGGGGCGCGGCAGGGAGACCTTCACCGCGAGGGCGTGAGGGTGGTTGACGACGAGGACCTGCTCCGCGTCCGCGCCGAAGAGGCCCGCGAACAGTTCTCGGTTGAGGAAGCCGGTCCCGACGAGGGCCTGATAGGTGTGCTCGTCCCGGCACATGAAATCGAAGGTGAGGGTGAAGGGCCCGGCGTTCTTGGAGCGGACCAGGGAGCAGTAGTCGAGCAGGGTGGCCATGGGTTACAGCTCCTCGGTGGTGGTGCGGAAGAGTTCGACGGGCGTGACGCCGGTGACGACGTGGTTGAGGGTGAAGCGGTAGAGCGGGCCGCGGTCCATCTCCGGCGGCGAGTACGGGTAAGCCAGGGTGGAGACCAGCCCGTCGTACTCGGGCATGGGCAGATGGCTGCTGACGTGGGCCACGAAGGTGGAGATGGCGTGCGCTGTGGCCTGGTCCGGGGCGGTGACCGTGATGAGCACGCCGATCTCGGCGGGGTCGAGTTCGTCGGGTTCGTGGTCGGAGAGGACGGCTCCCGCCCCGTAGAGGCGGTAGTCGATGTCGACGGTGCCGGGGTCGACCTGGCCGTCGAAGACGTCGAGGATCTTCTCCTCGAAGTACTTCTCGGCGAACGGCAGAAGGTCGGGCAGGCGCTGGATGACGACCTGGTCGCGGACGCCGCCGATGATGACGGTCTGGTAGCCGACGAGCTCGGCGCCTTCGAGCTTGTTGGTGTAGCCGTCCGCCGGCACGTACCGGGCGCCGCGGACGCGGACGGTCTGCTCGTCGACGGCCTCGTAGGTGGCGTGCGTGGTGTCCAACGCTCCGGACGGCTCCAGGATGTGGAACGGGTCCGCGTTCTCGTACAGCGTGTGGGCGGCGACCGAGCGCGGGGTGAGTCGGCTGCCTTCGGCGAGCGTGGTCACGTCGAAGTGGTCGTCGCGCAGATGCACGAGCAGGCCGTTGGCGGAGGGCGGGATCGCGCAGGCGGCGCCGCATTCGACGGTCTTGGCCATGTGCCAGGTCAGGCCCGGCTCCGCACCCCGCATGTGCGGCAGCGCGGCGAACAGCGCGGTGTCGCTGGCCCGTCCGGCGAGTATGACGTCGCACCCGTCGGTCAGGGCCTGCTGGATGGGCTCCACGCCCATCATGGCGACGGTGTGGCTGCGCGCGAAGAGTTCGCGGTCGATCTCCGGGGCGTTGGCCAGCGGCCGGATGCGGTCCTCGTCGTACAGCTTCTGGAGGCGCTCCGCCGACTGGTCGCAGTAGATCAGGCCGAGCCTGAAGTGGAGGTTCTCCTCGGCCGCGATGGCGCGCGTGAGTCCCGCGACCAAGTCGACGCCCTCGTCCCGGCCGCTGGTGCCGCAGGAGCCGATGATCAGCGGCACTCGGAGCGTGTCACGGGCCTTGAGCAGCAGCCGCAGGTCCCGCGTGACGGCCTGGGCGGAGAGTTTCGGGGTGGCGGAGCCGAGGGCCGCGGGGCCGCTGTCGGTGGATCCGGCGTCGCAGGCGATGACATGCGGGCGGGCTTCGACGCCCCGCTGGAAGGCGTCGGCGTCGAAGCCGGCACCGAGGGCGCCGGTGGGAGCGAGGATGCGGAATTCCATGGGTGCTGTCTTTCTGTGCGTGCGGAAGCGGCACTCCGTGTGCCCGGCTCTCAGACCGTCCGCGCGGCGGGTGCTGTGCGGCGGGTGAGGCTGGTGAAGACGACGAAGGTGATCGCGGCGAACACCGCTGCGTTCAGCAGCATGAAGCGCCAGCCGGTCAGGTCCACGGTGATGCCGAGCAGTGCCGGGCCGAGCGAGATCCCCGATGCGGAGGCGATGGTGTACAGGCCCGTGTACGTGCCGAGGACCCGGTCGTTGGGAGCCAGGTTCCACAGGGCGACCAGCGCGTTGACGGCGAAAACGGCGTAGCCGACGGAGGAGATCGCCATGGCCGCCGCGGTCATCGGCGCGTTGGGCGCGGCGAAGCCGGTCAGCAGGCCGACGACGAAGAGTGCCACGCCGTAGCGGATGGCGCGGATCTGGCCGACGCGGCCGGACAGGTAGGCGATGGGGACGACCGTGGCGAGGAAGGCGACGGCACCGGGCAGGGCGATGGCTCCGGCCTGCCCCCGGGACATCCCCAGTACCTCGATGCCGTACGGGGTGGTCATGGCGCGCAGTGCCGACCACATGCCGGCGAAGCAGAAGATACCCACCATCAGCAGCAGCCGGGAGCGGCTGGGGTCGCGGACGACGTCCCTGACGACCGCCCAGGGCGAGGCCGATTCGTCCAGCCCGTGAGGGACGGCACCGGGATCCGCCTCCTCCTGGGAAGGCAGACGGCGGCGGGCGTGGTCGCGGCCCATGAACCAGCTGGACAGGCCTATCGCGATGAGCATCAGCAGCGGGGGGATGGCGAAAGCGGCCTTCAGGCTGTGATCGACGACCAGCAGGCTGATGAGCGAGGAGACGACAATGGTGAGACTGACACCGGCTTTGATGAACCCCTGCGCCTTGCTGCGGTTGCCGGCGGCGACGTAGTCGGACACCAACGTCTCGGTGACACCCTTGAACGCGTTGGCCGTCAGGCCGAAGCACACGATGCACATCATCAGGGCGGGCAGACTCGTGGCCCACGGAATCAGGGCGAAAGGTATCGCGGCCAGACACGCACCGACGACGATGATCGGCCACCGGCCGAAACGGTGCCGGGCACGGAGGTCGGAGACGTGCCCCATGACGGGCTGGACGAAAACCCCGAAGGCGGTGTCCATGCCCATGATCAATCCGATCAGCGTCGCGGACGACAGGTACTCGCGCAGCTGCGCCGGCACCTGGGCCTCGTAGAAGTTCCACACCGATTCCTGCGCGAAGATCGCGATCGCCACCCAGGCGACGGCGCCGGCACTCATCCGGGTGGGGGTGATGGCCACCTTGTTCAGGGCGGTCGACGGTCCTCCGGGGGAGGGTGGGCGCGTGTCGTGCAACATGGCGACTCCTTGCCATATGCTATAGCAACAATGCTGCCGGTCGACTGCCTTCACCCCGCCCGCGGGGCTGACGAACAGACCGACCTGGGGACGATCAGATGCTGGAGAGCTGGATCAGCGCCTCGCGATGGTGATGCATCGCGAGCTGCTCGGCTCGCTCCTCGTCCCGGTCCAGGAGGGCGTCGAGCAGGCCGCGGTGTTCGCGGTAGCGGCGGCGGAATGCTTCGGCCCGCTCCGGGGCGAGCTTCATGGTCAGGTCCAGGCGTTCCTCGTCGCTGAAGGCGCGGGCCTGGTGCAACAGCCCCTCCAGGACGGGATTGCCGACGGCGGCTTCCACCTGATGGTGGAACTGTCGCAGCATCCGGAAGAGAGCGGTGAGCGGGTCGGGCACCGCGGCGTCCGCCCCCTGCTCGGCCAGCTCCCGCTCCACCTCGGCGACCAAGCCGTCGGCCCGGTCGAGCAACTCGGTGAGCGCGGCGAGCTGGGCGTCGGTGGCGTTGCGGGCGGCGAGGCGGGCCATGAGGGCGGAGAGGCGCACTTCGGCCTCCACGACCTCCGAGCGTGCGGCCGCGGGATGGTCCGCGATCCGCAGAGCCCGGCTACCGACCCGCTCCACGACCTTCTCGTGCACCAGCTGGCGCAGCGCCTCGCGCACCGGGGTGGGGCTGACGCCGAGGCGGGCGGCGAGATCACGTTCGGTGATCTTTTCCCCCGGCCGCAAGGCGCCCTCGCGCACCGCGTCGCGTAGCCGCTGGTAGGCCTGGTCGGCCAGTGACGTGGTCTCCACGGGACCGAGGGGGTTGCTCATGGCCATAAGCGTGGCTCCTGCTATAGCAAACAGTCAATAGGTCTGTTGCCGAGAGTTTCCCGGGGCATTGCAGGAGGCCCTCCCCGCCGCCGGGGTGAAAGGCTCGCCGGCCCGACCCGACCGACTGATCCGAACGAGACTGGCCTCGCACTCGACAGGGCGATCACCCCCGCGGTGATCACCAGCCAGAAGGCAAGGACCACACGGCGGTGCGCATGCCATGTGGCTGGAGCGCATCGACCGCAAGGCCGCCGACCTGCGGCAGCGGCAGGCCGAAGAGGACCGCGGCCGGGCGTGCCGCCCGCCGGCGCCGGGCTGGATCCTCGAACTCAACCGCGCCACGGGGCACCCCCTAGCCGTGTACTTCGGCGACTTCGGCATGGCCGGTCCCCGAACACAGCCGGTCAGCCAGGACGACGCCCGCCGCCTCCTCACCACCAACGGGGTGCCGGCCTGCCCGATCTGCCGCCCCGACACCTCACTACACATCGTCGACTTATGGATGCTGCACCCCAGGGCCGGCAGCGGCGCTACAACCAGTCCTGACCCGAAGTCATGACTGCCGTCCTCATCTGTGCAGGGAGAAACGGCGCACCGCCGGGAAGCCAGCCCGGCTGGAGGGGCGGAGAACCGCCCCTCGGCAGTCAGGTCCCGACGACGACGTCGACCTGGTCGGCGTAGAAGGCGACGTGGCCGGCGATGTCCGCGACGGCGTCGTACGGCGCGGGGTAGAACCACACGGCGTCGGTCCGCGCGCCGTCGGCGAGGGCGAGGCCGTAGTAGGACGCGTCACCCTTGTACGGGCAGTACGTCTGGGTGGTGCTGAGGGTGAGCAGCGACTGGTCGACGTTGTCGAGCGGGATGTACTGGACGGGCGGGTAGCCGGCCTCGCGCAGGGTCAGGGCCCGGGTGGTGTCGGCGACGATCTGTCCGCCGATACGGGCCACGACGCGGGCGCCGGTGGGCTCGACGGTGATCGGGTGGTCGGGGCCGGGGATCTTGGGCTGCCTTGTCGTCGTCATGGTCTTCTCCTCGATTCCTGGTGGCGGGTGCTCTAGCCGGCGATGAGGTCGAACTCGTTGCCCTCGACGTCGGCGAACGTGGTCCACCGGGCGCCCTCGCGCACGACTTCGTGAAGCTTGGTCGCCCCGAGTGCGAGCAGACGTCCTCTCTCGCCCTCGTAGTCACTGGTGATCAGGTCCGGGTGGAACCGGTTCTTGGTGGTCTTGACCTCGGGGACCTGGTGGAAGGCCAGTCGTGGCCCGCTGCCGGGATCGCCGGCCTCCACCACGGCGTCGTGCTCGTCGGCCCCGTCGGCGACCCGGCGGCCAAGGACGGCGGCCCAGAACGCCGCGGCACGTGCGGCGTCGGTGGCGTCGAACGAGGCGCCGAAGAAGGTGGTGCTCATGCGCTGTCTCCTGTCGCGACCTGCTATCCAGACCAGTCTGTCTAATCTGTTCTTCAACCGTAGATTCCACGCCTAGCGCTGTCAAACACCAGGTAGAACACCTGATGTCTCCCATCGTTTGACGAGACCAGGTCGTAGTGTTTAGCTGGATAGCAAGACCAGACAGACCAGTCTGGTCAATCGGAAGGAGGCGTGCCATGTCCGAGGTACGCACAGCCTTGGTGACAGGCGCGACGTCCGGTATCGGCCGGGCGACTGCGGAGAAGCTCGCCCGGGACGGGTTCAAGGTCCTGGTGCACGGCCGCGATGCCGGCCGCGGAGCCGCAGTGGTCAAGGGGATCGAGGGCCTCGGCGGCCGGGCCGAATTCATTGCCGCCGACCTCACCGATGTCACCGCCGTCAAGCAACTGGCAGAGGCGGCCAAGGACGTCGACGTCCTGGTCAACAACGCCGGGTTCTCCTGGTTCGGCCCCACCGCCGACCTGGAGCCCGACACATTCGACGCGCTGTTCGACGCCAACGTGCGCAGCGCCTACTACCTCACGGCCGTCATCGCGCCGGCGATGGCCGAGCGCGGCGAGGGCGTCGTCATCAACCTGGGCAGCATGGCCGGGCAGATCGGTCTTGCGGGCGGCGCCGCCTACAGCGCCACCAAGGCCGCGCTCACCTCGCTGACCCGGTCCTGGGCCGCCGAGTACAGCCCGCGGGGCGTGCGGGTCAACACCATCGCCCCCGGACCGGTCTACACCGGCGGCTCCTCCAGGGAGCGCCTCACGGCCCTGGGCAAGACCACGCTCCTGGCCCGCACGGCGGAGACCGAGGAGATCGCCGACGTCGTCGCGTTCCTCGCCTCGCGCGCCGCCCGGTACATCACCGGCGCCGTCATCCCCGCCGACGGCGGACGTACCGCCGTCTGACCGCCACCACCCCTACAGAAACCGAGCAGAGCAATGGATACCCCCGTCGTACTGATCACCGGTGCGCTGACCGGCATCGGCCGTGCCGCCGCCGTCGCCTTCGCCAAGCAGGGCGCGAACGTGGTCGTCACCGGGCGGCGTGACGAGGCCGGCAAGGCCCTGGTCGAGGAACTGCGTGAACTCGGCTCGTGGGCCGAGTTCATCAACGCCGACGTCCGTAACGAGGACGAGGTGCGTGCCATGGTCGACGAGACCGTCACCCGCTTCGGCCGTCTCGATGTCGCGGTGAACAACGCAGGCACCGAGGGGCGCCCCAGTCCGATCACCGACCAGAGTGCGCAGACCTACAACGCGACGTTCGACACGAACGTCCTCGGTGTGCTCCTGAGCATGAAGCACCAGGTCCGCGTCATGCAGGAACAGGGCAGCGGCAGCATCGTCAACATCTCCTCGACCTACGGCCACGAGGGCGCCGCCGGAGCCTCCGTCTACGTCGGCAGCAAGCACGCCGTCGAAGGCATCACCAAGTCGGTGGCCCTGGAGGTCGCCGCCTCGGGAATCCGCGTGAACGGCGTGGCCCCCGGCCCCACGGACACCGGCATGCTGACCCGCTTCACCGGCACACCGGAGAACAAGGCGGCCCTGGTGACCGAGGTCCCGCTGGCCCGCCTCGGCCTCTCGGAGGAAGTCGCCGACGCGATCGTGTTCATCGCATCGGACCAGGCGTCGTTCATCACCGGCCACATCCTCAACGCCGACGGCGGCCACAGCGCCAACTGACCTGCACCGGGCGCGCAGCTCCCCGTGCGCCCGGACGGCCCACGTGCGGCTGCCCCACCACCTCAAGACGCTGATTCAAGGAGAAGCGCCACCGTGACCGACCACACCCACGACACCGCCCCGACCCGGTTCATCGAGGCTGACGGCATCCGTTTCGCCTACCGGCGCTTCGGCAACGCGGCCGCAGGCCGCAGGCCGGTCGTGTTCTTCCAGCACTTCATCGGCAACCTCGACGACCACGACCCGGCGATCAGCGACGGGCTCGCCGCCGACCGCGAGGTCATCCTGTTCAACAACACCGGAGTGGCCTCCACCAGCGGCGTCGTCCCGGACACCATCGAGCAGATGGCCACCGACGCAGGCAGCTTCATCGACGCTCTCGGGCTGACGAACGTGGACCTGATCGGCCACTCCATGGGCGGCCTCGTCGCACAGCAGGTCGCCATCCAGCGCCCCGACCTGGCCCGCAAACTGGTCCTGGTGGGCACCGGCCCGCGCGGCGGCGTGGGCATCGGGGAGACTCCGCCGCAGACCGCCGCACTGTTCACCGTCAAGCTGCCCCGGCAGGAAGACATGTGGCTGCCGGTCCTGTTCGCCCCGACCGAGACCAGCCAGCAGGCGGGCCGCGCATACGTCGAGCGGATCGTGGCCCGCAAGGACCGCGACGCCTCCGCGTTCGGCGAGCAGGTCTACGCCGGTCAGGGCACCGCCATCCACGCCTACGGCGCCACGAAGGACCCCGCGTACTCGGTCCTGAAGAACATCACGATCCCGGTCCTGGTGGTCAACGGCACCGACGACATCATCATCCCCACGATCAACTCCTACATCCTCCAGCAGTTCCTCCCCGACGCCGAGCTGATCCTCTACCCGGACGCCAACCACGGCGCCCACTTCCAGTACCCCGAGCGGTTCGTCACCCACACCACGTTCTTCCTCGACCGCTGAACCACGAGCGGCCGACCCAGCCCGGCAGCCGACGCACAGCACCCGGAGGCGGGGGGCGCCGCCCGGGGGGCGGCCCCCCGCCGC